>NZ_KV793429.1:126440-251012 GCF_001808475.1 Klebsiella sp. HMSC09D12
CGACGTTTTCCACCACCACGATGGCGTCATCCACCAGCAGGCCTATCGCCAGTACCATCGCAAATAGCGTCAGGGTGTTGATCGAGTAGCCGAACAGCGCCAGCACGCCAAAGGTGCCCAGCAGTACGACCGGGACCGCCACCGCTGGGATCAGCGTGGCGCGGAAGTTTTGCAGGAACAGATACATCACGCAGACCACGAGGATTATCGCCTCGAATAGCGTCTGAATCACATCCTCCACCGAGATTTTGATGAACTCGGTGCTGTCTTTCGGGTAAGCGATATCGTAGCCCTGCGGCATCTGGCGCTGGAACTCGGCAATCTTGTTTTTTACCAGCGTCGCGGTATTCAGGGCGTTAGCGCCCGGCGCCATCATTACCGCGATCCCCGCAGCCGGATGGCCGTTAAGATTGGCGGAAGCGGTGTAATCTTCGCTGCCCATTTCAACGCGGGCGACGTCGCTCAGGCGCACCACCGAACCGTCGCTCTTGCTCTTGACGATAATCTCTTTGAACTGGGCGACGGTTTGCAGCCGCGACTGAGCGCGTACCGTGGCGGTCAGCTGCTGCGCGTTGGAGGCGGGTAGCGCGCCGATTTTACCGGCGGACACCTGTACGTTCTGCGCCTCTATAGCCGATTGCACATCGGATGGCATCAGCGAATAGGAGGCCAGTTTGGTCGGGTCCATCCAGATGCGCATGGCGTATTCGGCGCCGAACACCTGCAGACTGCCGACGCCTTCTATACGCGCCATCGGATCCTGCATGTTGCTGACCAGCCAGTCGGAGATATCGGAGCTGGTGGCTTTGTTGTTTTTGTCATACACCGCGAGGATCAGCAGGAAGCTGCTCTGCGATTTCTCCACCGTTACGCCAGACTGCTGAACTTCGCTCGGCAGACGGGATTCCGCCTGCTGCACTTTGTTCTGCACCTGAACCTGGGCGGTATCCGGATCGGTACCCTGCTCGAACGTGACGGTAATGCTGACCGAGCCGTCGGAGCTGCTGGTGGATGTAAAGTAGAGCAGGTTATCCAGTCCGGTGAGCTGCTGCTCAATCACCTGGGTGACGCTGTTTTCCAGGGTTTCCGCAGAGGCCCCGGTGTAGGTGGCGGAGATTTTTATCGCCGGCGGCGCGACGTCAGGATACTGGGCGACAGGCAAGGTGCGGATAGCCAGAATCCCGGCGAGCATAATCAGAATGGCGATAACCCAGGCGAAGACCGGGCGTCGCACAAAGAAGCGGGAAAACATCAGGCGTTGCCTCCGTCATTTTTGACTTCGGCGGCTTTGACCTGCTGGCCCGGCGCCACTTTGCCGGTCCCTTCGACAATCAGCCGGTCGCCGCTCTTCAGACCGTTAACGATCAGCCATTTGTCGCCGTAGGTTTCGCCGGTTTCCACGCTGCGCTGTTCAACCTTGTTATTAGCATCAACCACCAGCGCGGTGGCATCGCCTTTGGCATCGCGGGTAATGCCCTGCTGCGGGGCGAGGATCGCATCGTTCATAATGCCTTCGTCTATGCGGGCGCGAACGAACATACCGGGCAGTAGCACATGCTGCGGATTGGGGAAGACCGCGCGCAGCGTGACCGATCCGGTCGATTCATCTACCGCCACTTCGGTCAGCGCCAGGCGGCCTTTTTCGCTGTAGGTGCTGCCATCTTCAAGGGTCAGGGTCACGTTGAGCGTATCGCTGTTGCTCGCCAGGCTTTGCTTACGCAGGCGCAGCAGATCGACGCTGGATCGGGTGAGATCGACGTACATCGTATCCAGGCCGCGGATCGTCGCCAGCGCGGTGTCCTGATCGGCGGATACCAGCGCCCCCGGCGTGACGGATGAGATCCCGATGCGCCCGGCAATCGGCGCGGTCACGGTGGTCCAGTTCAGGTTGATACGCGCGCTTTCCAGCGCCGCTTTTTTCGACTCGACGCTGGCTTTATCCTGATTACAGGTCGCTATTGCGTCATCGGCGTCCTGACGGGAGACGCCGTTATCTTTGACCAGCACCGCATAGCGCTGGGCTTTTTGACAGTCGGCGGTCACCAGCGCCTGGGCCTGTTTCAGCGATGCGGCGGCTTCGTTAAACGTTGCTCGATAGCTTGACGGGTCGATTTGGTACAGCGCCTGTCCGGCTTTGACCATATCGCCTTCGGTAAACAGGCGTTTTTGCACGATCCCGCCCACCTGCGGGCGAACTTCAGCGCTAAGCGAGGCGGTGGTGCGTCCGGTCAGGCTGCTTACCACCGGGACAGGTTGCCCCTGCAGAGTGACGACGCCGACTTCCGGCGTCATCTGCTGCGGGGAGGAGGTTTGCGCATTATCGCACCCGCTAAGGAGAAATAATGCTGCTGCGATGGGGGCTATAGTGTATTTCATTATATTTTCTCAGGATGAACGACGTCCGCCCCGCAAATTCACTGGCGGGGTGATGGGCCGGGCGATGATGCATCTCCGGGCAAGCACAAATAACAAAGTGGGAAATAAATATTCCTGTTTGCAGTAAATAACTCGGTGAATACCGCTATTGATTGCGCGGTTTTTCCGAGATTTTCCTGTGCGGCGAATACGGCATCAGACGGCGGTTACAGGCTCTGAACCGAGTAGTCATGCCTGCTACAGGCTATTTATCACGGGTTTCTCCATGGTTTAAGATGATGAGAATGATCGTTCTCATTTTTTCCATTATACGTCTGAACCGAATGATGGGAAGATTTTTTACACAAAATTTAGTGCAGGGAATTTAGTCAGGAAATAATGGAGAAAAAAAGGATATTTTGTGAAAGTAGGGTGGTGAATGGTCTGTGAAAAATAAAAAATGGAGATAATCAATGGCATTAATAATAACAGAGAACATTAATCCTACCGATCAAGAAGAGCTGCTGGCGGGCCTGCGGGAATACAATTTGCGCTTTCTCGACCCGGCTCAGTTCGGCGAGCTGGGCGTTTATTCACGCGATGAAGCTGGCGCGATGCGCGGCGGGTTGATTGCCAAACGCAAAGGCAGCTGGCTGTGCATTGAGTATTTGTGGGTCAGCGAAGCTTCGCGCGGCAGCGGCCTGGGCAGCGAGCTGATGTATGAAGCGGAAGCTCAGGCGCGGTCGCGTGGCTGCAGCCATATGCTGGTGGATACATTCAGCTTTCAGGCGCTGCCGTTTTATCAGAAGCTGGGCTATCAGCTGCAGATGTCGCTGCCGGATTTTCCGCACGCGGGTATGCAGCGCCATTATTTATCGAAAGTCTTGTAAATCTGGCTTCAGGAGACCATCCCGGAGGCGGCGCTGTGCGCCTGTCCGGGCTACCCAATTGCAGGCGGCTGTGAATCGGGTTAAATCCCCCGGATGGCGGCTGCGCCTTATCCGCGCTACTCAACCGCAGACGGTTATAAACCTGTAGCCCGGCTAAGCGCAGCGCGAGCCGGGGGGAATTAGCCGCCGATGCCATTGCCTGTTAACGCCAGGGCATGGCTGACAATCATCTCCCGGTCTACCGATTTTAACCGCGGATCGGTGTGGGTGCGGGAGAACGGCACCAGCACCAGGCTTATCAGGGTGGTAAACAGCAGCTCCGGGGAGAGCGCCGGATTAAGCTTGCCCTCCCGCTGCCAGCGGCGCACCGTCTCCAGCATCTTATGATACTTCTCATCGCCAAAACGCGCGTGCATATGCTGGCGCAGCACCGGCATCTCGCCGATGATCTCCTGCATCCACAGCGGCGCGAACCACGCGTTTTTCTCCGCCATGGTCGCCAGGGTTTTAATGAGCAACGTAAAGGCGGTGACCGGATCGTCGCCGTGCGCGACAAAAATCTGTCCGATCTCGCTGCGTAGCGGCATAAAGCGCTCCTCAACCAGCTTTTCCACCAGCGCTTCGCGCGAGCTGAAGTAGTAGTGCAGCATCGCGGGCGTCACCCCCGCCTCTTTAGCAATGGCGTTCAGCGAAATGCGGGCGATCCCGTGGCGCGCAAACAGCGCCAGGGCAATATCCATCAGCTGTTCGCGGTTGGCGGAGCCGGATTTTTGCCCGCGCGGACGACCGGGACGACGCGGTGCTTCGTTGTCTTTTTGTGCTGACATCTTGTGGCGATCCCTTGACCAGATTCATCATTTCCCTAAATATTAATTATGCATTTAATTAATTTCAAGCGAGTGATGTTATGACATCTGAAGTCGCCACCCAACCGGCGGTACCCTCGATCCGCCTGCTCTTCAGCGCCCTGCTGCTGGTGATGCTGCTCTCGGCGCTGGATCAGACCATCGTCTCCACCGCGCTGCCGACCATCGTCGGTGAACTTGGCGGGCTGGATAAGCTTTCCTGGGTGGTCACTGCCTATATCCTGAGTTCGACCATCGCGGTGCCGCTGTATGGCAAATTTGGCGATCTGTTCGGGCGCAAAATCGTCCTGCAGGTGGCGATTGTACTGTTTCTTGCCGGTTCCGTTCTTTGCGGGCTGGCGCAAAATATGACCCAACTGGTGCTGATGCGCGGCCTGCAGGGGCTGGGCGGCGGCGGCCTGATGGTGATCAGTATGGCGGCGGTGGCTGACGTTATCCCTCCCGCCAGACGCGGCCGCTATCAGGGACTGTTTGGCGGCGTCTTTGGCCTGGCGACGGTCATCGGGCCGTTAATTGGCGGCTTCCTGGTGCAGCACGCCTCCTGGCGGTGGATTTTTTATATCAACCTGCCGCTGGGGCTGTTTGCGCTGCTGGTGATCGGTGCGGTTTTTCACAGCAGCAACAAACGCAGCCAGCATCAGATCGACTGGCTGGGAGCGATCTATCTCAGCATGGCGCTGCTGTGCATCATCCTGTTTACCTCCGAGGGCGGCAGCGTCCGCGCGTGGAGCGACCCGCAGCTGTGGTGCATCCTGGCGTTTGGTCTGGTCGGGATCGTTGGCTTTATTCATGAAGAGCGGCTGGCCAGCGAGCCGATTATTCCGCTCTCCTTGTTCCGCAACCGCAGCTTTTTGCTGTGCAGCCTGATTGGCTTTGTTATCGGCATGGCGCTGTTTGGTTCGGTGACCTTTCTGCCGCTCTATTTACAGGTGGTCAAAGAGGCGACGCCGACCGAGGCGGGCCTGCAGTTAATTCCGCTGATGGGTGGCCTGCTGCTGACGTCAATCATCAGCGGGCGCATTATCAGCCGCACCGGCAAGTATCGCCTTTTTCCGATTATCGGTACTCTGCTGGGGGTCATCGGCATGGTGCTGCTGACGCGCATCACTATTCACTCCGCGATGTGGCAGTTGTACCTGTTTACCGGGGTGCTGGGGGCGGGCCTGGGGCTGGTGATGCAGGTGCTGGTGCTGGCGGTGCAGAACGCGATGCCCGCGCAGATGTACGGCGTGGCGACCTCCGGGGTCACGCTGTTTCGATCGATTGGCGGTTCCATCGGCGTGGCGCTGTTTGGAGCGGTGTTTACGCATGTGCTGCAAAGCAATCTCCAGCGCCTGCTGCCGGAAGGCGCGCAGCTGCCGAGGGCGCTGAACCCGGCGGCGGTGCAGAATCTTCCGGCGGAGATTCGCCTCGATTACCTGGATGCCTTCGGGTCCGCTATTCATGCGGCGTTTCTGATGGCCGCCGGCATTATGGCGGTAGCGTTCGCGCTCTCCTGGTTCCTGAAAGAAGCGCCGTTAAAAACCACTGCAGGCTAGACGGCGGCGGCAATACGTAACAGCGCCTGGCGCAGTGCCGGTGTGGCAAAATCGATAAATTTACGCAGCTTGAGCGGAGCCAGATCCCGGGAGGTGTACAGCAGGTGCACCGGCACAGGTTCCGGCTCCATCGCTTGCAGGATCATCCGTAATTCGCCGCGGGCCAGGCCATCGATCGCCTGGTAATGCAGCAGTCGGGCCACGCCGACTCCCTGGCGGGCAGCCTCGGCGGCGCTCTCCGGCGTGGTCAGTGACAGCACCGGCTGCAGCACCACCAGCCGGTCCTCCGCCTCTTCGGCGTGAAAGCGCCAGCCGCGGTAAGGCATCGGTGATTCAATACCAATGATCGGTAGCGCGGCCAGCTCGCGCGGGCGTTGTGGTATGCCGTATTTTTCCAACAATGCCGGGTGGGCGCAGGTCACGATGCGCATCTCGCCCAGCCGGGTGGCCACCATCCCGCTGTCCGGTAGCGGGCCGATACGTACCGCTAAGTCAATATGGTCGCCCACCAGGTCGGCATTGCGGTCGCTGAGCAGCAAACGGACGCGAATCTGCGGGTAACGAGCGAGAAAACGGGCGACTATCGGTAAAACATGCAGGCGCCCAAACATGGTTGGGGCTGAGAGAACCAGTTCGCCTTTTGGCTCCTGATATTCACCCGTCGCCTGGCGCTCGGCGCGCTCTACCTCTTCCAGAATGCGCCGCGCGGCGGCGACATAATCGACGCCGGCATCGGTCAGCGTCAGCTTGCGCGTAGTGCGGATCATCAGGCGTACGCCGAGGGTATTTTCCAGTTCGCCAATCTGGCGACTGACGGTAGTCAGGGACATATTCAGCGCCCGCGCAGCCGCCGACATACTGCCGAGTTCGGTCACTTTTACCAGCAGCGCCATCGCGCTAAGTCGGTCCATAATTATCCCGTTTTACGGAAAGATGATTGTCATATTCCCACTATTATCTTTTCTGCCAGCACAGTCCATGATGAGTTACGCCGCAACGCATCGGGAGGATCTATGCCAGCAGAATTTCTTGATATCGCCATGACGCCGGACGTAATGGATGTCCAGCATGAAATGGGCAGCGATGAGCTGTGGCAGGCGCCGCATCGCCAGCGCCGGGGTGAGCGCTTCGGCGCCAGCGAGGAGGCGATGATTGTCACCCGCGACAGCTTCTATCTGGCCACCCTTTCGCAAACCGGCTGGCCCTATGTTCAACATCGCGGCGGTCCGGTGGGCTTTGTGCATCTGCTGGATGAAACCACCCTGGCGATGGCGGATTTTTCCGGTAATCGCCAGTACATCACCACCGGCAACCTGCGCGGCAGCAATCGAGCCTGTCTGTTTTTGATGGATTACCCGCGGCGTGCCAGGCTGAAAATCTACGCCACCGTAGAGGTTGTGGCGGTGGATGCCGACCCGCAGCTGCTGGCGCGGGTGGCCCCGGAGAACTATCGGGCCCGGATTGAGCGCATTTATCGTTTCCGCTTACAGGCTTTTGACTGGAACTGCCCGCAGCATATTACCCCGCGCTACACCGCCCGACAGGTGGCGGAGTATAGCCAGACGCTGCAACAGCGTATTGACGAGCTGGAGCAGGAAAATCAGCGTCTGCAGCAGCGTATTCATACAGGAGATTCATGATGACCGAACAACGTCCGCCTCTGCCGCCGTTCACCCGCGAGAGCGCCGCGCAAAAAGTCCGAGCCGCTGAAGATGGCTGGAACAGCCGCGATGCCGCTAAGGTCGCGCTGGCCTATACCGTCGATAGCGAATGGCGTAACCGCAGCGAATTTGTTCACGGCAGAACGCAGATTATCGACTTCCTGCAGCGCAAATGGCGTAAAGAGCAGGAGTACCGGCTGATTAAGGAGCTGTGGGCGTGGAACGATAATCGTATTGCGGTACGCTTTGCCTATGAGTGGCACGACGACAGCGGCAACTGGTTTCGTTCATACGGCAACGAAAACTGGGAGTTTGATCGGCACGGCCTGATGCAGACGCGCTACGCCTGCATCAACGATCTGCCGATAACCGAAAGCGAGCGTCTGTTTCACTGGCCCCAGGGCCGTCGTCCGGACGATCACCCGGGGCTGAGTGAGCTGGGGCTGTAAGGCGCTATTCTGCGGAACGAGCCTCACCGTTAAAGAGATCCCCGGAGGCGGCGCTGCGCACCTGTCCGGGCTACTCGATCGCAGCCGGCGGTGAATCCGTAGCCCGGGCAGGCGCATCACGCCGCCCCCGGGAGAAAGGGGAAGATGATTTTATTTCCGGTTGCGGTTTTTGCGTTTAAAACCTCCCCACAAAGTCGTTATAGTTTCAGACGAAAAAAAATAACGATCTTCTATGGACTGACGGGGTGATAACAATGAAATTGCGTTTACGGACAGCCGCCGCCGTGGTGCTGGCGGGCCTGCTGCTGGCGGGCTGCGACCAGAAGGGCAGCGATGCGAAACACATTAAAGTCGGCGTGATTAACGGCGCGGAACAGGATGTGGCGGAAGTGGCGAAGAAAGTGGCCAAAGAGAAATATGGCCTCGACGTTGAGCTGGTGGGTTTTAGCGGCTCGCTGCTGCCCAATGAGTCCACCAACGCTGGCGATCTGGACGCCAACGTCTTCCAGCATCGCCCGTTCCTCGAACAGGATAATAAAGCCCACAACTATCACCTGGTAGCGGTAGGCAACACCTTCGTCTTCCCGATGGCGGGCTACTCGCGCAAAATTAAATCCGTCACCGAGCTGAAAGACGGCGCGACGATTGCCATACCGAACGACCCGACCAACCTGGGGCGCGCGCTGCTTCTGCTCCAGCAGGAAAAGCTGATTACCCTCAAAGCGGGCACCGGCCTGCTGCCGACGGCGGTCGATATCACCGACAACCCGCATAACCTGAAAATTATGGAGCTGGAAGGGGCGCAACTGCCGCGCGTTATCGACGACCCGAAGGTCGACGTAGCGATCATCAGCACCACCTACCTGCAGCAAACGGGCCTTTCCCCGGTGCGCGACGGTATCTTTATTGAAGATAAAAACTCGCCCTATGTGAACATCATCGTGACCCGCGAAGACAACAAAGACGCGGAAAACGTCAAAGCGTTTATCCACTCCTACCAGTCGCCGGAAGTGGCGAAAGCGGCAGAGACAATCTTTAACGGCGGCGCGGTGCCCGGCTGGTAATCACTCACACAAGGAGACGTGGCGATGACCCGGCAACGCCAGGCTGATTTGCTGCTCATAGCCGCGACGGTTATCGCCGCCTGCGGATGGATTTTTTCCCGGGAAGCGATTGCCGGTATGCCGGTTTTCGCTTTCCTCGGTCTGCGCTTTTTCTTCGCCGCGCTGCTGCTGCTGCCTTTCTGCCGCGGCTTTCGCGTCGGCAGGGAGCACTGGCCGCGCATCATAATCAGCGGTCTGTGGTTTGCCTTAAACCTGTGCCTGTGGATCTACTCGGTATCGACGACCCCGTCGCTGGGCGAAGGGGCGTTTATCATGAGCCTGTCGATGCTGTTCGTGCCGCTTACCGCCTGGGTGATGATGAAGGCGAGGCCGGCGCGGGCCTACTGGGAGTGCCTGCCGATAGCGGTTGTCGGTCTCGGCTTGCTCAGCCTGCATATGCCGATTGCGTTTCACCCCAGCCAGGGTTGGTTTCTGCTGACCGCGCTGGTGCAGTCGATCTGGTTTTGCTACACCAGCAAAAGCGCCCGCGAGGTGCCGCTAATCCCGCTGACCACCGTGCAGCTCGGCATTACCGGGATTGTTGGACTGGGGGTCTCCGCCGCCGTTGAAAGCTGGGATCAGCCGTTTACGCTGCCGACCTTCGGCTGGCTGCTCGCCAGTATCGTTATCGCCACCAGCCTGCGCTTCGGCCTGCAAATGAAGGGGCAGAAGTACGCGGCGGTCGCCAGCGCGGCGATTATTATGGTGCTAGAGCCGCTGCTGACGGTGATTGCCGCGGCGCTGTGGTACGGCGAACAGCTACCGCTGCAGAAAATTATCGGCGGCCTGCTGATCCTCGTCGCTCAGCTATGGTTCCGCTGGCGAATGCTGAAGCCGCTACGCTAAACCGGTACGCCGCTGCGCCATCAGATGCAGCAGCGGCACCAGCGATAGCCCGTCCGGCATATCGCCGCGGGCGATCATCTGGCCTATCTCTTCGAGGGTAAACCAGCCCGTTTCCATCACTTCGTCCTGATCTTCATCCATTCCCACCCAGGCCAAATCGCGGGCCAGCCAGGTAATAAACAGCTGATCGCTGCTGCCGTAGGAGGGGTTATAGCGGATAATTTCTTCAGCGTGCTGCGCCTGCCAGCCGGTCTCTTCTCGCAGCTCCCGCAGGGCCGCCTCGCGCGGGTCTTCGCCTTCATCGACGCCGCCGGAAGGAATTGCCCATACCACCCGATCGATCAGGTAACGGTAGTGGCGAATCAGCAGCACTTTGTCATCCTGCATCGCCACAATCCCTACCGCCGGGTGCGGGTAGTGAATAGAGTAAAAATCCCGCCGATCGCCGGGCGCCATATCAATCCCAACCTTGCGCATACTGAACCACGGACAATGCGCCAGAACTTCGGCATCATGCAGGTCGTCGGAGGTGAGTTTCTTCTTCATCGTCGCCACTGTTTCTGAAAAATGAGCCTTCAGCACACCATAGCCGGGCGGCGATGGCAACCGTCGCAGATTGGCCCGATTTCATCGTTCATTGCCCAAACGCCCATATTGCGCCAGGCTTGTGGGACGTACGATGTTCAGCAGATGACCGCGAAGAGGAATGAACATCATGAAAATCACCCATGTGCGTAATGCCACCCAGCTTATTGATTATGCGGGTAAAAAGTTTCTCATTGACCCGATGCTTTCTGCCAAAGACGCCTGGGCGGGCTTTGCCGGTACCGCGCGCAGCGAGTTGCGTAACCCGCTGGTGGACCTGCCTTTTTCCATCGAAGCGATCGTTGACGTGGATGCCGTGATTGTTACCCACACCCATCAGGATCACTGGGACGAAGCGGCGATCGCCGCGATCCCCAAAACCCTGCCGGTTTACGTCCAGCATGAGGCCGACGGACAGCTACTGCGCGGGCAGGGCTTTCGCGATATTCGTCTGCTCTCTGAGGACAGCGCGTTTGCTGACGTTGCGCTGGTAAAAACCACCTCGGGCCAGCACGGCAGCGACCGCACCTATGCGGTGCCGGCAATGGCCGAGCGCCTGGGCGAAGCCTGCGGCGTGGTGCTGCGCCATCCGCAGGAGAAAACCCTGTGGCTGGTGGGGGACTCTATCTGGCGCGATGAAGTGGAAGCCGACATGCTCAGGCTGCGCCCTGAGGTGGTGGTGCTGAATGCCGGGTATGCGCACGTCATCGGTTTTGGGCCGATCATCATGGGCAAAGAGGATGTGCTGAAGGCGCACTTCACCCTACCGGAAGCCAAAATCGTCGCCAGCCATATGGAAGCGGTGAACCACTGTCTGCTGAGCCGCGATGAGCTGCGCCAGTACGTGGCTGACAATCAGATTGCCGGGGCGGTCAGCATCCCGCAGGATGGGGAAAGTATGATCTTTTAGAAGCGGAGCGGGCGATGAAACTGACGGAAGTGGCGATTGTGGCGGTGGACGGGTTTAGTCCGTTTCACTACTCGGTGCCCTGTATGCTGTTTGGCGATACGGTCTCGGAAACCAAACGCTTTAACCTGCATATTTGCGCCGAACACCCCGGGCTGCTGAACGCTCGCGACGGCTTTGCGCTGAACGCCAGCGGCGATTTTTCCACTCTGGAGCAGGCGGATATTGTGGTGGTGCCTTACTGGGGGGCGGTGAATCAGCGCCCACCGCAGCCGCTGCTTGACGGCCTGGTTAGCGCGCGTAACAACGGCGCGCAGATCGTCGGCCTGTGTCTCGGGGCGTTTGTGCTCGGCTACGCCGGGCTGCTGGATGGCAGGCGCGCGGCAACCCACTGGGAGTTCGAGCAGGATTTTCAGCGCCTGTTTCCGCAGGTGCGGCTGGATATCAACGCGCTGTACGTTGACGATGAGGGGATCATCACCTCGGCGGGCACCGCGGCGGCGCTCGACTGCTGCCTGTATCTCATTCGCCAGCGCTTCGGCAGCCTTGCCGCCAATCAGATCGCCCGGCGGATGATCGTCCCGCCGCACCGGGAGGGAGGACAGGCGCAGTTTATCGCTCAGCCGGTACCGAAAAACACCCGCGACGCGCGGATAAACGGCCTGCTTGAGTATCTTCAGCAGCATATCCGCGAATCGCATAATCTCGATTCGCTGGCGCAGGTGGCGGCGATGAGCCGCCGTACCCTGACCCGCCATTTCGCCAAAGCGACCGGTATGGGCATTGCCGACTGGCTGGCCGCCGAGCGCCTGCGGCGCAGCCAGATCCTGCTGGAGGCCGGGGATTTACCCGTCGGGCAGGTGGCGGAGGAAGTGGGCTATCGCTCCGCCGTAACCTGGCGTCAGCAGTTTAAAGCGCGCTTTGGCGTCAGCCCGGTGGAGTGGCGGCGCACCTTTCGTCGCGGGGCTTAGCCGCCGAGCGTGGCGCTGTCGATGACGAAACGGTATTTCACGTCGCCTTTAATCATCCGCTCCCAGGCCTCGTTAATCTGGTCGCCGCGAATCAGCTCAATATCGGCGACGATGCCGTGCTCGGCGCAGAAATCGAGCATCTCCTGAGTTTCCGGGATGCCGCCGATCATCGATCCGGCAATTGACCGGCGGCGGAAGATCAGATTAAACACTTCCGGCGAGGGATGCGGCGTGGCGGGCGCGCCCACCAGCGTCATGGTGCCGTCGCGTTTGAGCAGCGTGGTGAAGGCATCGAGGTTATGCGGCGCCGCCACGGTGTTAAGTATAAAGTCGAAGCTTTTCAGATGGGCGGCCATTTCGTTTTCGTTGCGCGAGACCACCACTTCGTCCGCGCCCAGCTCTCGCGCCGCGTCACGCTTGGATTCCGAGGTAGTAAAGGCCACCACGTGGGCCCCCATGGCGTGGGCCAGCTTGATGCCCATATGCCCCAGCCCGCCGATGCCCACGATGCCGACTTTTTTGCCCGGCCCAACGTTCCAGTGGCGAAGCGGCGAGTAGGTCGTGATACCCGCGCACAGCAGCGGCGCGACGGCGGCCAGCTGTTCTTTGGGATGGGATATGCGCAGCACGTAGCGCTGATGAACAACGATCTGCTGGGAGTAACCACCGAGCGTGTGGCCGGGCGCATCCTGCGTTGGGCCGTTATAGGTGAGCACCATATGATCGCAGTAGTTTTCCAGCCCGTCCCGGCACTCCTCGCACTCTTTACAGCTATCGACCATACAGCCGACGCCCACCAAATCGCCAACGGCGTGACCGGAGACGCGGCTGCCCACGGCGGTCACCCGGCCGACGATTTCATGACCCGGCACGCAGGGATAGAGCGTCCCTGCCCACTCGGAGCGCGCCTGGTGCACATCCGAGTGGCAGACGCCGCAATAATCAATGGCGATCTGCACATCGTCCGGCCCCGGCTCGCGGCGGGTGATGGCCATAGACCCCAACGGCTGGCTGGCCGAATTCGTTCCAATAGCGTTGATCTGCATAGCAAAACCTCTTCTACATAATGGCGTTGAATAAAACGGAGGGGGGAGAGCGTTTTTTGAGCGGCAGGATCAAGCGTAGCCTGGTTGAGGCGCGATGGGTGGGGGAGAGCTCAAAGGGTTAAAGATAGGCTCACCCCCGCAAATGGAGTGCAGAAAATATCAGGGCGCGACGGGCATCAGATAATCCAGCCGCAGCGGCCCGGCAAGCAGGTTATCCATCTGCGCAATAAAAGCCTGGAAGTGCGGCAGGGCGATATGCGCGTCCAGTGCCTCCTGATTGCGCCAGGATTCGCGCATATAGAACGTATCCGGCGCATCGCGCAGCTGAAACAGGGCGTAATCAAGATTGCACGGCTCCTGACGCGTGGGCAACAGGAGCGCCCGCAGGGCCTGGCGCAGCGCGTCGTTGTGGCACGGTTTCGCCGTCAGCACCGCGATAAATGAAATCGCCTCGCCGCTCATCTTAAAAACCCTCCAGCACGATTTTGCCCACCGAGCGCCCGGTTTCCAGCTGCGCGTGCGCTTTTTGCAGATTGGCGGCGGTGATGGCACCGTAGTGCTCGCCGAGGGTGGTCTTAATGGTGTTGTCGTCAATCAGCGCCGCCACGCGGGTCAGCAGCTGATGCTGGGCGATCATGTCCGGCGTTTCGAACATCGAGCGGGTAAACATAAATTCCCAGTGCAGGGAGATGCTTTTCGCCTTCAGCGGCACCACGTCGAGGGTTTGCGGATCGTCGATTAGCGCCAGCTTGCCCTGCGGTGCGAGAGCGGCGATCAGCTGCGGATAGTGCTGGTCGGTATTGGTCAGGCTGGCGACGTGGGTTACCGCTTTGACGCCAATCCGCGCCAGCTCTTCAGCAAGCGGTTTGCTGTGATCGATAACATGATGCGCGCCCGCTTCCCGTACCCATTTCTGGCTTTCCGGACGCGAGGCGGTGCCGATAACCGTCATACCGGTGAGCTTGCTGGCGAGCTGGGTCAGTATCGAACCGACGCCGCCCGCCGCGCCGACGATCAGCAGCGTGTCGCCCGCGTTGCCGCCTTCCTCTACGCCAAGGCGGTGGAACAGCAGCTCCCATGCGGTGATGGCGGTGAGCGGCAGCGCGGCGGCGGCGGCGTTATCCAACGAACGCGGTTTGCGGGCGACGATGCGTTCGTCCACTAACTGAAACTCGCTGTTGCTGCCCGGACGGCCCAGCGCGCCGGCGTACCACACTTCATCGCCCGCGGCGAACAGGGTTACCGCGTTGCCGACGGCTTTAACTACGCCAACCGCGTCCCAGCCCAGCACGCGCGGGGTATCGGCGTTAAAGCCGGCGCGGACTTTGGTATCCACCGGGTTGACGGAAATGGCCTTCACTTCAACCAGCAGATCATGCCCCTCGGCAACCGGCTGCGGCAGCTCGATGTCGGTTAAAAAAGGAATGTTGCTGCCTTCGGTCGCTGCGCGAGTAATGGCGATCGCTTTCATACACTCTCCGGTTTTGAATGAGGTTCATCGTTTGAATGTATTGAGGATAGACCGCGGCACGTGGGGGAAAAATGGCCCGGCGGCGATAACAGTTATATTGAAAAAGTGAAAATCAGCGGACGCGATAAAAATCGAGCGTTACGCCGTCCTGGGAGCGCCCGCCGGAACAGATAAACAGCGAGGTGGTGAGCCAGCGCAGCGCCGGCGCGTCCACTTCGAAAGTCGGTACGGTGCGAAAATAGATCGCTTCCGGCGGAATATCGCTAAAAAAGCGCATATCGTCGCCAAAAAGACGTTCTTTATACTCTTCGGGTAGGCGTCGAATGCCATTGTTTTCAATATATACCGTGCCTCCTTCCACGTGTAAGGCATAGCGCGCGGAGAGGCGGCAGGTGCCGTCAGGCTCGATGATCTGGCTGTCGACGCCGCCGGGTAAGACGTGGCCGTTGAGCTCACCGCGTACGATTCCGCTGAGGATAGGGATCAGCTGACGTTTCCCGCTCTGCGGGCTGCGGGAAATGATGACCGGTTTGTCGACCTGAATGGTGATAGAGAAGCTGTGTTTGAGTTCGGGTGTCATCATTGGTCTCCTTTTTAAGCCACGTTATCCCGTTAGTGTAAGGATTTAAAGGTGAAGGGAATAACGCAAACATTGGATGGAAATGATTGGCTGGGGAGATGGGATCTGAAATCGGCAGGCTTATTTTCGTTTATTTCGAATATTGAGGGTTTCGAATATTTCGAATATACTCGCCTGTATGACTCACAGGAGACAATCATATGACTACACTGACTCATCTCAACCTTCCCGATCGCCAGGAGAGCGAACTTGCGCAGCGCGGACAGCGTGAGCTTGCGGCGTATCTTTCCACCAGGCTGGAAACACAGCGTATTGCCATTGTAGGAGAGGATGATAAAGCTCATACCATAGAGCTACCTACAAGTGCGCTGACATTGCTGATGGAGATATTGGGGGAGTTGGCTAGCGGAAATGCGGTACAAATCGTTCCCGTACATGCGGAACTCACAACCCAGGAGGCGGCAAATATACTCAATGTCTCTCGTCCGCATATGGTTAAGCTCCTGGAAGCGAGGAAGCTCCCATTTCATAAAACGGGGCGTCATCGCAGAGTGTTGTTTGCCGATCTTATGGAGTATAAGAAACGCAGGGAACAGGAGAGCCTGGACGCGATGCAATCATTGGCCGATCAGGCGCAGGACTTAGGGATGTATTAATGCGACATTCACCTTATCCGGTGATTTTAGATGCCTGTGTGTTATATCCGGCACGACTCAGAGATTTGCTGATGCACCTGGGGATTGCCGGGCTGTATCAACCAAAATGGAGCCGCTGCATTCAGGATGAATGGTGCAGAAACTTGATTGCTAATCGGCCTGACATTCTGCCAGAGACGCTTCAGCGTACTGTCAAAATGATGAATTCCGCCTTACCAGATGCCAATGTTACGGGATATAAGGGATTAATAAGTAATCTGCATCTGCCG
Source organism: Klebsiella sp. HMSC09D12 (assembly GCF_001808475.1). Lineage (NCBI taxonomy): Bacteria > Pseudomonadati > Pseudomonadota > Gammaproteobacteria > Enterobacterales > Enterobacteriaceae > Klebsiella > Klebsiella sp. HMSC09D12. The sequence goes on from NZ_KV793429.1 coordinate 142,634, forward strand.
GATCCCAACGACAGACATGTTCTTGCCGCAGCGATAAGAGCGAAAGCTGAAATTATTGTAACGCTTAACCATAAGGACTTTCCGCCAGAACTTCTGGGTCCATATGAAATAGAAACGCTTCACCCTGATGCGTTTATTTCCGATCTCTTCGATCTTAATCATGCTCTGACGCTTGAAGCCGTCAGGCGGCAGCGACTGTCTCTAAAACATCCATCTATGGCGGTCGATGAATTTCTTGAAATGCTGCTAAAGCAGGGTTTACCGATGACGGTAAAGGAATTAGCGCATTATCAGTATGCTATTTAAACGACTACAAGCTTGAGTTGTTCGAGATAACCAAACAACTCAGCCGTCTGGTGAGTCTTAAACCTGTTTTGCAGGGGGCATGTTTACATTTAAGTTATCTATGAGGGACGACGTTAAGTGTTCATTTGCCATATAACCTCCGGATTAACCTACTTTGGTTCGCATAGCATGTCAGAAGAGCATAAATTTCATTAGACGGGCGATTAACCCGGCGTCATTTGGGAGCGGCTATCCAGAAGGTGAACATGTCCGGCCGTCAGACGAGATGAAGCGTGTTGTTGACGCTTTTAAAGGAACAACTGGATGCCGTGGCGGCGGAAGAGGGGGTGAGTCTCGCGAGCTGGTTTAAAGAACTGGCGAGAAGCGTGCTAAAAGCGAAAGGCATTGAACCGAAAGGCTGATTTTCTGGATAAGTTCACATGGATAAAAATGATTGAACTGGCGGAAGATCACAGGAGTTGAACCTGCCCGGGACCGCTGGCGGCCCCAACTGGATTTGAAGTCCAGCCACCTCACCGGAGATGACGATCTTCCGCGCCTCGATTGCTACATGGAGGCGGGCGCATTATAGCTACTTTCCTGCATTAACCACATCCCCCAAGGCACTTTTTTACTGCGAAAACTGGACTTTACAGAACCTTCTGAAACATTCCCTTGCAAAATCCGTGGCTTACACTTTTACACACTCTTTCAGGCTACCGGGATCACATAAAACAAGAAACGTAATTTGATTATGAGATATCGCAATTCATCTTACAGCACGGATGGTTTACAAAGCATGTAACCGGTACCAACCCGCGGTAGCGCTGAGAGAAGAGTGTGCGATGAAAGATCATATTTTGTCCGTCAAAGAGAAGATTGGCTATGGCATGGGCGATGCCGCTAGCCACATCATTTTCGATAACGTCATGTTGTATATGATGTTTTTCTATACCGATATCTTTGGTATCCCTGCCGGCTATGTCGGTACCATGTTCCTGCTGGCCCGCGCGCTGGACGCGATATCCGACCCTTGCATGGGGCTGCTGGCCGACCGTACCCGCAGCCGCTGGGGAAAATTCCGCCCGTGGATACTGTTTGGAGCGATTCCGTTCGGTCTCGTGTGCGTACTGGCCTACAGCTCGCCGGACCTGAGTCATAACGGCAAGCTGATATACGCCGCGGTAACCTACACGCTGCTGACCCTGCTCTACACCGTGGTCAACATCCCTTACTGCGCGCTGGGCGGAGTCATTACCGACAATCCGACGCAGCGCATCTCACTGCAGTCCTGGCGCTTTGTGCTGGCGACGGCGGGCGGTATGCTCTCCACCGTCCTGATGATGCCGTTGGTGAATTTTATCGGCGGCGAAGATAAAGCGTTTGGTTTCCAGGGCGGCATCGCTGTGCTCTCGGTGATCGCGTTCCTGATGCTGGCGTTTTGCTTCTTCACTACCAAAGAGCGCGTCGAAGCGCCGCCGAGCTCTACCTCGATGCGGGAAGACCTGCGCGATATCTGGCGCAACGATCAGTGGCGAGTGGTTGGCCTGCTGACCATTCTCAATATTCTCGCGGTCTGCGTTCGCGGCGGCGCGATGATGTACTACACCACCTGGATTATGGGATCCGCGGGTCTGTTCACCGCCTTCCTCACCACCTACTGCGTCGGCAACCTGATTGGCTCGGCGCTGGCGAAGCCGCTTACCGACTGGAAATGCAAAGTCAGCGTTTTCTGGTGGACCAATGCTCTGCTGGCGGCGCTGAGCGTGGCGATGTTCTTCGTGCCGATGGACGCCGAAATCACCATGTTCGCCTTTATCTTCGTAATTGGCGTGCTGCATCAGCTGGTGACGCCGATTCAGTGGGTGATGATGTCCGACACCGTCGACTACGGCGAATGGTGTAACGGCAAACGCCTGACCGGCATCAGCTTTGCGGGCACCCTGTTCGTGCTCAAGCTGGGCCTGGCGCTGGGCGGCGCGCTGATTGGCTGGATGCTGGCGGGCGGCGGTTACGATGCCGCGGCCAAAACCCAGAACAGCGCCACTATCACCATCATCATCTCATTGTTCACCCTTGCTCCGGCGGTCTGCTACCTGCTGAGCGCGGTTATCGCGAAACGCTACTACACCCTGAAAACGCCGTTCCTGAAAAAGATGATGGCGGAACTGGCTCAGGGCGCGCGCCGCAACGAACACGACTTCACTTCAGCGCCGACAGGCAAAGAATTGCAAAACTAAGAGGAAGCTATTCATGAAAATCAGTGATGGAAACTGGCTTATTCAACCAGGGCTCAATCTGATCCAACCCGTGCAGGTCTATGAGGTTGAGCAGCAAGGTAACGAGATGGTCGTCTATGTGGCGTCTCGCGAAGTTCGCGAACGCGCCGCCCAGCTGGACGTTCCGCTCTTTACCGTGCGCTTCTTCTCCCCACAGGAAGGGGTGATTGGCGTACGCATGGAGCACTTCCAGGGCGCGTTGAACAACGGCCCGCATTACCCGCTGAACGTGCTGAAAGACGTGAACGTGGAGATTAATAATGGCGCTGAATATGCCGAGCTGAAAAGCGGCAATTTGACCGCACGCGTCATGAAAGGCGATTTCTGGTCGCTGGATTTTCTGCGCGACGGCGTGCGTATTACCGGTAGCCAGCTGAAAAATGACGGCTACGTGCAGGATACCAAAACAAATCGCAACTATATGTTCGAGCGTCTGGATCTCGGCGTCGGCGACACCGTTTATGGCCTCGGCGAGCGCTTTACCGCGCTGGTGCGTAACGGCCAGACGGTCGAAACCTGGAACGAAGACGGCGGCACCAGTACCGAACAGTCGTATAAAAATATCCCGTTCTACCTGACTAACCGCGGCTACGGCGTGCTGGTGAATCATCCTGAGCGCGTCTCTTTCGAAATCGGCTCCGAAAAAGTCTCGAAGGTGCAGTTCAGCGTCGAAGGGGAATACCTGGAGTACTTCGTCATCGACGGCCCGACTCCGAAAGAGGTGCTGAACCGCTATACCCGGTTTACCGGGCGTCCAGCGCTGCCGCCAGCCTGGTCCTTCGGCCTGTGGCTGACCACCTCGTTTACCACCAACTACGATGAAGCGACGGTTAACAGCTTTATTGACGGTATGGCAGAGCGCAACCTGCCGTTGCACGTGTTCCATTTCGACTGTTTCTGGATGAAAGCCTTCCAGTGGTGCGATTTTGAGTGGGATCCGGTGACCTTCCCTGACCCGGAAGGGATGATTAAACGCCTGAAAGAGAAAGGACTGAAGGTCTGCGTGTGGATCAACCCGTATATCGGCCAGCGTTCACCGGTGTTTAAAGAGCTCCAGGAGAAAGGCTATCTGTTGAAACGTCCGGATGGTTCATTGTGGCAGTGGGATAAATGGCAGCCGGGCCTGGCGATTTATGACTTCACCAATCCGCAAGCCTGCCAGTGGTATGCCGACAAGCTGAAAGGCCTGGTGGCGATGGGCGTAGACTGCTTCAAAACCGACTTCGGCGAGCGTATTCCGACCGACGTGCAGTGGTTTGATGGTTCCGATCCGCAGAAAATGCACAACCACTACGCCTTCATCTATAACGAGCTGGTGTGGAACGTGCTGAAAGAGACCGTTGGCGAGAAAGAAGCGGTGCTGTTCGCTCGTTCCGCCTCGGTGGGCGCGCAACAGTTCCCGGTGCACTGGGGCGGCGACTGCTACGCCAACTATGAATCGATGGCGGAAAGCCTGCGCGGCGGCCTGTCGATCGGCATGTCCGGTTTTGGGTTCTGGAGCCACGATATCGGCGGCTTCGAAAACACCGCGCCCGCCCACGTCTACAAGCGCTGGTGCGCCTTCGGCCTGCTGTCGAGCCACAGCCGTCTGCACGGCAGCAAATCCTATCGTGTGCCATGGGCCTACGATGACGAGTCCTGCGACGTGGTGCGCCACTTCACGCAGCTGAAATGCCGCATGATGCCGTATCTGTACCGTCAGGCGGCGCTGGCCAACGAGTTCGGTACGCCGATGCTGCGTTCGATGATGCTGGAGTTCCCGCACGACCCGGCCTGCGACTATCTGGACCGGCAGTACATGCTGGGGGATTCGGTGCTGGTGGCGCCGGTGTTTAGCGAAACGGGCGACGTCCAGTTCTGGCTGCCGGAAGGCCGCTGGACCCATCTGTGGCACAACGATGAAGCGCAGGGCAGCCGCTGGCATAAGCAGAATCATGATGTGCTGAGCCTACCGGTGTACGTGCGTGACAACACCCTGCTGGCGTTGGGCAACAATGACCAGAAACCGGACTACGCGTGGAATGAAGGCACCGCCTTCCAGCTGTTTAATCTCGAAGATGGGCGCGAAGCGGTCAGCCAGGTGCCGGCAGCGGACGGGTCGGTGGTCTTTACCCTGAAGGCGAAACGCCAGGGCAATGTCATTACCGTCAGCGGTGACGGCGAGGCCAGCGGCTGGACGCTGTGCCTGCGCAATATCCAGCAGGTAGCGAGCGTGCAGGGCGGTGTTCAGGCAGGCAGTGAGCTGGGCGTGGTGGTGACCGCGCAGGGCAATGCGTTGACCATCACGCTGTAAGTTTTTGCTTCCTGAAGCACGGGTTCACAGCCATCTGCGGACCCGTAGCCCGGACAAGGCGCGACAGGCGCCGCCTCCGGGATACAGGCGCAATGTAGCTTCAGGTTATCCTCCCCGGTGGCGCGACGCTTACCGGGGCTACAGGCTATGCCCTCTTCGTTTGCGGAGAGGGTTTTTTTATTCCATTTCTTCTGAAAAAGTAACGTTCATTTCATTCTGGTGATTCAGCCCACAGACACTCGCGCCGTCAGGTGATAGCGTAGTTTACCGCTGAGAGGAGCCCGGAATGGATTTAGAAAACATCTTTCGTGACGTTAAGCTAAGCAAAACCGAAATGACCGTGCTGCGTTTTATTCAGAATGACCCTGAGCAATGCGTACGCGAGGGCATCCGCGCCGTCGCGGAACACTGTTATAGCAACCCTTCCTCGCTAGTGCGGCTGGCGAAGAAACTGAAATTCAGCGGCTGGCTGGAGCTGGTCTATTTTATTAAATTCAATATCACCATGCCGAAACTCGATGTCACCAACGATATCGACTACATGAGCATTCAGCCGATAGAGCGGATAACTCCTCTACTGGAAAGCCTGCAACATCATCGCATTTTGATTCACGGCAGCGGCTTTTCGCAGCTGATCGCCCAGTATATTTACAATAAATTTTTGGTGACCGGGGTAAACGCCAGCCTGGCGCTGTGGCCGGATTACGAAATTCTTGAGCAGAAGAACGCCGCCAAATTTGATTCGATCTGGATTATTTCCAAATCCGGGCGCAGCAGTTCGGCGCTGAACTGGGTGAAGGCGCTGGAAGGGAAGAAGATTAATCTGGTCTGCTTCACCGGGGATTATCAAAGCCCGCTGGCGCAGGCGGCGGATACGGCGTTTATTATTCACGACCCGCAGAAATTCGATGATGATATTTACTGGAGCAACCCGTTTTTTGGCTACTGCATACTCGGGTTTGAGCGGCTGCTGAAGATGTGGTTTACACACACGGGGAGCCCCGGAGGCGGCGCCTGAGGCGCCTGGTCGGGCTACCGCCCCGCAGACGGTGGTCAAACCGTAGCCCGGTCAGCGCAGCGCCACCGGGAGGAGTGCGGTGGCGCGAGGGTGGGATTATTGCCAGTCGGCGAACTGCTTATCATCGAGATAAGCTTCAACAAGCGCTTTTGCCAGCGAATAAGAGCCGACCAGCGGATGCGCCATCAGCGCCCGTACCGCCAGTGACTTATCCCGCTGCAGAATCGCCGCCACCGCCAGCCGCTCATACTCCTTTACGCTGGCGATCATGTTTTTCTGCGCTGTCGGCACATGCTTCGGCGTCACCGGCTTCAGGCCCTCTTTACTGAGATCGCAGCTGATTTCAATCACGTCGTCCGGGCGCAGGAAGTCCAGCGTGCCGTTGTTGGGCATCGACACCACAATACGCTTGGTGGTGGTGCTGTTGACCGCCTCCAGAATATCCAGCGCCACCCCTGCGTAGCCGCCGGTATCCGGCTCCTCGATAAACTGCTTTAAGGTTAACGGCTCGCGGGTATGGAATTTTTCCTGCTGCGACTCGTTCTGCATATAGCTATTTTCCCGGCGCAGATAGTGCTTCATCCAGATGGTAAACGCCGCTTCCGGGTTGGCTTTCACATCCACGGTCCGCAGCTCTTCGCGCATATCGTGATTGATACGGGCAATCTGCTCGCCGCGGGTTTCCGCTGCGTTCTGAATCGCTTTTAAAGCCACTTCTCGATAGTAGTAGTAGTAAAGATATTCATTAAGCAGTTGCTTATCGCATAGCTGAACCAGCTCCGGCGAAAAATACTGCATCGCCGTCTTACGATACAGCTCAGGACTGGTAATCAGGCGCTCGGTGACATCCTCGCCGCTTACGGTGAAGTGGGTAAACCAGGAGAAGTGGTTCAACCCGTAGCACTCAACGCCGAGATCGCGCTCGTCGCAGCCGAGGATTGCCGGCAGCTCGCGAATCAGCTCCGACGGCGCGTCGCAGATGCCGTACACCCGGCGCTTAAAGCCGGATTTGATAATCGCCTCGGTGACCAGCCCTGACGGGTTGGTGAAGTTAAAAAGAATAGCGTCTTCGGCGGCGTGCTCTTCAATCAGGCGGCAGTAGTGAAGAATCGCCGGAATGGAACGCATCGCCATGGCGAAACCGCCAGCGCCGGTGGTCTCCTGGCCCAGGGTGTTGTGCTGCAGGGCGATACGCTCGTCGCGAATGCGACTCTCATCGCCGCCTACCCGCAGGGTGGTGATGACATAGTGGCTATTTTTGAGTGCCGGCACCGGGTCGCTGGTTACGCTGAAGTGAATATCCGGGCGAATCGTATTAAACACATAGCGGGCGATTTCGCCAAAAATTGCCAGATTCTCAGCGGAGCTGTCGAGAAATACAACTTCCGTTAAACCAATGCGGTGCGCGTTATATGCCAGAGATTTTGCCAGGAACGCAGAGCGAACGCCGCCCCCGCCTAATACGGTTAATTTCATAAACAACTCCTAATTAATTTTCTGCTAGCCAGCTATCAACCCGGGAACGGACCTGTCCCACTTTGACGCCGTAAATAACCTGAACTTCATTTCGATTTCGTACTACGCCGTTTGCACCGGTGCTTTTTAATATTGCATCATCAACTAAATCCATATTGTGAATAGCGACGCGCAGGCGGGTAAAACAGTTGTCGACGGAAATAATATTCGCTTTGCCGCCTAAGCCATTAATAATCTCGTTGGTCACCGACTGCGGTTCGCCCATTTTTTTACGATAATCAGCTTTGCTATATAACTTCACGTTTTCATCGTCTTCACGGCCCGGCGTTTTGAGATTCAACTTAACGACCAGCGTGCGGAAGATAACGTAGTAGACGGCGAACTGGCCGATCCCGATGAGCACGTAGCCGGGCCAGCGGGTCAGGGCGACCGGCAGCGGCAGGTTGTAAATCAGAAACTCAATCAGCCCCGAGGCGCCCCACGGACGGACGGTAAAGATGTCGCAAATCGCCTGCGAAGCTGCGGTTAAGGTAGCATGGATCACCCACAGCAGCGGGGAAACGAACAGAAAGGTAAACTCAATCGGCTCGGTGATACCGGTGAGCATGGAGGTGATAATGGCCGGTAGCAGAATCGCTTTAGCCATCATTTTTTTCTCCGGTTTCGCCGTATGGTAGAACGCCAGCGAGGCGCCGGCCAGGCCGAAGATGGTGGTCATCCCCTGCTGTGAGAAACGCAGCGCCTCGTTCATCACCGGCGTCAGATCCGGGTGACGCATATAGGCGAGGAAAATCGCCTGGGTTCCGGAGACTATCTGCCCGTCGACGTTCAGCGTGCCGCCGATTTGCGTGAGCTGGAACGGCGACCAGACGAAGTGGTGCAGGCCGGTGGGGATGAGGAATTTTTCAAAGAAGCCGTAAACGAAGACCCCCGCCACGCCGGCGTTTTTCATAAAGCCGGTCAGCGCCGCGATGCCGTGGGTCATAAACGGCCAGATCCAGGTAAAAGCGATGGCGTAGAAAATGATGACCGGCGTCATCGCCACCAGCGTCAGCTTGGCCCCGCCGTACATGGAGAGCGCGCCGGGTAGCTCAATAGTCGATACTTTGTTATGCACCCAGGCGATGGTGCAGCCGAGAATAATGCCGAGGAAAACCCCCATATCGACCACCACAAAGCCCAGCAGTTGGGTTTGCCCGGTGCCGTAATATTCGCCGTTAATTTTTTCCGCCAGGCCGTGAGTATGCTCCAGCCAGGAGTGGTTGGCGCCAAGAAACATAATAAAACACATCACTGAAACCAGCGCGACTTCGGTTTTTTTATCTTTTGCCAGGCCATAGCTGATGCCGACGCAAAAGAGTAATCCCAGATTGCCGAATAAAGGCCAGAAGGTATCGCCGAGTAGCTGTCCAAGCTGGTGTAAAAAGCTGGTCTCTGAAATTAATGTTGGGTTGGTTAAGACTGAGCTGAGTGCCAAAATTAAGCCGATGACCGGCAAGAACAATACTGCACCGATCATTGCTCTGGAGAATTTTTGCATATTCTCCAGAATACGTTGACGTATTACGGACATGGTCGTTCCTTTATTTTTGTATACCCGTCATACTTCAAGTTGCTTATGTGTTAGCTACGCTCGCTCACCCCAGTCACATAGTTATCTATGCTCCTGGGGACTCACTCCCTTGCTGCCTTTAAGCAACTCGAATTATTTTGGGTATAGGTTCAGGGACTTTAATTATTTTTTTCGCTTCCAGTATTTTTGTTATAGCAAGTCCGCTATTTGAAAGGAACAGGTTGCGGAAAATAGGTACAAATAGCCGCTAAATGGCAACAGGTTTCACCATTAAGGATATTATATGACCCTCACCCCAAACCTCTCCCTGAAAGGGAGAGGGGGTCGATCGGTGTGGGCATAAAAAATAAAGAGTGCAGAGGGCGGTTCCCTCTCCCCGGCGGGGAGAGGGTTAGGGTGAGAGGAAACTAGGGGGTAGAAATTATCGGAGCAGAAGGAGCCTGAGCGCTGGTAACTTCACCGTTGCGCATGACCTGCGCTACCTGCTGTTTCTCCATATTGACTGCGCTGAGCTGACCGTTAACGGTTGGCTTCAGCGGCGCATCTGGCAGCACGCTGCCGGTCGCCGTTAGCTGGAGATTGCCATCGCCGGATATCGGCAGCGCTGGCCAGCCCCAGGCCTGCAAAATATTTAGCGGCACGCCGCGACCGCTCAGGCTCAGGTTGACCTGACGCTGCGGAAGCTGCGACACCGCCGCGGTGGCTTGCAGGATCCCACGCTCGGTAAAGGCGCTGAGCTCGTTAACGTTCACCGTTGAGGCATTGGCGCTCAGCTTCAGCGACGGGCGGCGGACATCAATACGATTAAAGGTCGCGGCGGCGGCGTTCAGCGTCGCGCTACCGTTCCACACGCCCCAGCTGCGGTTTTTCACCAGCTGCAGCTCGCCGCCGTAGCCGTCGAGCGCGGTGATTTGCCACGGGAACGCCGGTTCAACATCGATAATGAGGTTGCGGCTGGCGCTGAACTTTCTCAGCGTCAGGCTTTGCAGCCACTCGGGTAGCGGCGCCATCCATAGCTGCTTCCAGTTGGTCGGCAGCGTATATTCCAGTCCGGCGAACGCGGTGTCGTCCAGCACCAGGGCATGGCCGGCGCGCAGCCAGTTGCCGGACGTGCGCACCATCCCGCCCTCCCAGCGTGAGGTGAACTGGCGCAGCGCGATACCCTGCGGGGAGAATCCGGCGTTAAGGATTGGGTCGAGGAAGTGCAGCGAACCGTAAATAAACTCGTTGGCGTTCATCGACAGCGTGCCATCCTGGCTTTGCCAGTCGCCGCGGCTCAGGGTCAGGTTGCGCAGATTAAGGTCGAGGCCAGCGATCGCCCAGTCAGGCCCCTGCAGGCTGGCGTCGGTCACGTCAAGGCGGCCAATCTGCAGCGAGGGCAGGGTGGTCAGCGGCGTGAAAAAGTCGGCGAGTGATTTATCGCTTTGCAGACGGATCTCGTTGAGGCGCAAATTATCGACCTGCCAGCCGCCGTCGGCGCTGCGTTTTGCCGTGCCGGTGAGCGTGCCGCGAGCGACGTCCGCCCCGAGGGTCGAGAGCGTCACTTCGCCGTTATCGATATTCCCCTGAATCAGCACGTTGCTGGCTTCAATACCGTTGAGCGTCATCGACCCGGCGCTCATCTGAATTTGCGTTTTCTTGCCCAGCACATTACCCGCTTCCGGCGCCCACGGGCTGACGCCGCCGGTGACGCGCTGCGCGCTCAGATCCCAGTCGCTCTCCGGGCTGTTGAACGCCATATTGCGCAACCGGAGACGATCGGCGGCGAACGGCAGCGCTGCGGAAGAAGGGGAGAAGTTTAGCGTACCGTCGCTGAGAATGATTTCGTCAGCATGCAGCGGGTCGCTAAACTGGCGGCTGCTAAATCCGATATCCACGGTTTGCGCCACCAGCGTGGCGGGTTTGCCGTCGCGACCGAGGGTGACGTTTTGCAGCTGCAGGTGCAGTGGCGAAGAGAAATTATGGTCCATTTTGTTGAAAGAGACCTTCCAGCCGGTACCGTCGCTTAGCCAGGCGCTGGCCTGACGCCCTCCCCACTGGGTTTGCAGCAGGAAATAAGCGGCAATAATCACTACCAGCAGAGCAATCAGCAGCCAGAGAATCAGCTTTCTGAGAAATTTCATGATCTTCGATCCTGAGCGAGGCACATAAGGCTGTTATGCCCGAATTATGCGCAATCCTCAAGACAGGAATTGTGTAATGAGATGATGTGAGGTTGATGATGTTTGCGCTCCGGCCGACGTTGCGCGGCCGGAGCATCAGAGAGGATCAGTTTTTCTCTGGCGGGAAAATCAGATTCAGAACAATCGCCGTGATACCGCCGGCGGCGATACCGGAGGAGAGCAGATTCTTCAGCCAGTCAGGGGCGAACTGCAGGATCAGCGGCTGCTGGGAAACGCCAAGGCCGACGGCCAGCGACAGGGCGATAATCAGGATCGCGCGGCGGTTCAGCGGCTCGCGGGAGACGATACGCACGCCGGAGGCGGCAATGGTGCCGAACATCACCAGCGTTGCGCCGCCAAGCACCGGCTCAGGAATATGCTGCACGAAGCCGCTCACCGCCGGGAACAGGCCGAGCACGATCAGCATCAGCGCGACCACAAAACCAACATAGCGGCTGGCGACGCCGGTCAACTGAATCACGCCGTTGTTCTGGCCAAAGCAGGAGTTCGGGAAGGTGTTGAATACTGCCGAAACAAACGAGTTCAGACCGTTGGCCAGCACGCCGCCCTTCAGACGCTTCATATATAGCGGGCCGGAAACCGGCTGCTCGGAAACGTCAGAGGTGGCGGTGATATCGCCGATGGTTTCCAGCGAGGTAATCATAAACACCAGCATCAGCGGCAGCAGCAGATTCCAGTCGATGCCCAGTCCGTAGTACAGCGGCGTGGGAACCATAATCAGGCTGCTTTCCGTCGGTGCGGTATTGGTCGGCAGCATATCGAGTAGCCATGCCGCCAGGTATCCGGCCGCCATCGCGATAACCAGCGAAGCGATGCGCAGATACGGGTTGCGCTGGCGGTTAAGGATAATAATCAGCGCCAGCACGATCCCCGCCAGCAGCAGGTTTTTTGGCGCGCCGAAGGTGTGGTCGGCCATGGCGGCATAGCCCCCGCCGATGGAGGTCAGGCCAACCTGAATCAGCGACAGGCCGATAATCATTACCACTACGCCGGAGACCAGCGGAGTGATTATGCGGCGGGCGAGATGCAGAACGCGCGAGAGAACCATCTCCGTGCAGCTGGCCAGCATCAGGGTGCCGAACAGCGCGGCCATCATGGTCGGAACATCGGCGCCGCCGGTTTTCAGCGCGGTTCCGCCCATAATCAGCGGAGCGACGAAGTTAAAGCTGGTGCCCTGAATCGAAAGCAGACCAGAACCCACCGGGCCCCAGGCTTTAATTTGAATGATGGATGCCACGCCGGAGGCGAACAGGGACATGCTGATGATGTGTTGTGTATCCTGAGCCGGGAGGCCCAGAGCCTGACAAATTAACAGCGCCGGAGTGATAACCGCGACAAACATCGCCAGCAGGTGCTGGAACGCGGCGAACAGCGTTTGCGGTAGCGGCGGGCGGTCTTCAAGGCGGTAGATTAATTCGCTGGTTTGCTTATGCGCAACCGGTTGCGCATTTTCTGATTCTGCGGTGTTAACGGACATCACAACAATCCCAAAGGTGGCAAAGCGGGGATTTTATCGGACTGTAGACCAAAAGCAAACGTTTGCCACTCTTTAGCGGCAAATATTTATGCAGGGAATAGGTGTCAAATATTTATTAACATTTTGTATGCTTGATCGCATCATTATCCCTACAAAATATCTTTTCCTGTCCTTTTTTCCGTACTTCTGCTTAAAATCCCTTCCCGATTACTCATGATGAGAAGCAATCGACACCGGGAATTTCGTCGCGTGTGAATGGATCATGCGCCTATAAGGAGCTCTTTTTATGTTTCATCTCGATACCTTATCGACGCTCGTTGCCGCAACATTAGTGTTGCTACTAGGTAGAAAACTCGTTCAAACCGTCCCTTTCCTGAAGAAATACACCATTCCTGAGCCCGTTGCGGGCGGTCTGCTGGTCGCTCTGGCGCTGCTGGTATTAAAGAAAAGCATGGATATCGAAATTGATTTCGATATGAGCCTGAAAGACCCGCTGATGCTGGCTTTCTTCGCCACTATCGGCCTGAATGCCAACCTCGCCAGCCTGCGCTCTGGCGGCAAAGTGGTGGGGACATTCCTGATCGTGGTGGTGGGGCTGCTGCTGCTGCAAAACGCCCTCGGTATCGGCATGGCGAAGCTGCTGGGCCTCGACCCGCTGATGGGGCTGCTGGCCGGTTCGATTACCCTTTCCGGCGGCCACGGTACCGGCGCGGCGTGGAGTAAACTGTTTATTGAGCGCTATGGCTTTGTCAACGCCACCGAAGTGGCTATGGCTTGCGCAACCTTCGGTCTCGTTCTTGGCGGCCTGATCGGCGGGCCGGTGGCGCGCTATCTGGTCAAACACTCTTCATCACCGGACGGCACGCCGGACGATCAGCTCGCGCCGACCGCGTTTGAAAAGCCGGATATGGGGCGCATGATCACGTCGCTGGTGCTGATTGAGAGCATCGCGCTGATCGCCATCTGTTTGACGGTAGGGAAGATCGTTGCGCAACTGTTGGCGGGGACCGTATTCGAACTGCCTACCTTCGTTTGCGTGCTGTTTATCGGCGTTATCCTCAGCAATAGCCTGTCAGCACTTGGCCTGTACCGCGTATTCGACCGCGCGGTGTCGGTGCTGGGTAACGTCAGCCTGTCGCTATTCCTGGCGATGGCCCTGATGAGCCTCAAGCTGTGGGAGCTGGCGTCGCTGGCGCTGCCGATGATTGCCATTCTGGCGGTGCAGACGATAGCAATGGCGCTGTATGCGGTGTTTGTGACCTATCGAATGATGGGTAAAAACTACGATGCCGCGGTGCTGGCCGCCGGCCACTGTGGTTTCGGCCTCGGCGCGACGCCGACGGCGATTGCCAATATGCAGGCGATTACCGATCGTTTCGGTCCGTCGCATATGGCGTTTCTGGTGGTGCCGATGGTGGGGGCGTTCTTTATCGATATCGTTAACGCGCTGGTGATTAAGCTCTATCTGCTGCTGCCGGTATTTGGCTGATAAAAACCCGGAGGCGGTGCGCTACGGGATTATGCGGTCTGCGGGCTGTAGCCCAGGTAAGGCGTATACGCCGCAACCCGGGGATACTCCGGGATTCATGACTCGGCGTGGCTTCTCGCCGGCTGGCGCTGCGCTTAGCCGGGCTACGGGGTGTGCGGTCTGCGGGTTGTATCCCGGCTAAGGCGTTTACGCCGCCAGCCGGGAATACCTCAACAATCTTACGCTTCGTCGTGCTCTTCCCACGCCAGCGCGCGTTTTACCGCCTTCTTCCAGCCGCTGTAGCGATAGTTACGCTCGGTGGTTTCAATTCCCGGACGGAACTCGCGCTCGATAACGGCTTTCTCCTGCAGCTCATCCAGATTCTGCCAGAAGCCCACCGCCAGACCGGCCAGATAGGCTGCGCCCAGCGCCGTGACTTCGCGGACTTCCGGGCGTTCTACGCGGGTGCCGAGAATATCGGACTGGAACTGCATCAGGAAGTTGTTGGCGACCGCGCCGCCGTCAACGCGCAGGGCGTGCAGACGGATCCCGGAGTCAGCCTGCATCGCTTCCAGCACGTCGCGGGTCTGATAGGCGATCGATTCCAGCGTGGCGCGAATAATATGGTTGGAATTGACGCCGCGGGTCAGGCCGAAGATCGCCCCGCGGGCATACGGGTCCCAGTAAGGCGCGCCGAGCCCGGTAAACGCCGGAACCACGTACACGCCGTTGGTATCCTTCACTTTGGTGGCGAAATATTCGGAATCGAACGCGTCGCTAATCAGCTTCATCTCATCGCGCAGCCACTGAATGGAGGCGCCCGCCATAAATACCGCGCCTTCCAGCGCATAGTTCACTTCACCGCGCGGGCCGCAGGCGATAGTCGTCAGCAGGCCGTGCGTTGATGCCACCGCTTTCTCGCCGGTATTCATCAGCATAAAGCAGCCGGTGCCGTAGGTGTTTTTCGCCATCCCCTCTTTAACGCACAGCTGGCCGAATAGCGCCGCCTGCTGGTCGCCCGCGATGCCGGCGATCGGAATACGCGTGCCGCCCTTACCGCCGATGTTGGTCTGGCCGTACACTTCGGAAGATTTGCGCACTTCCGGCAGCATGGCGCGCGGAATATCCAGCGCGTCGAGCATTTTGTCGTCCCAGTCCAGTTCGTGGATATTGAACAGCATGGTACGCGAGGCGTTGGTGTAGTCGGTAACGTGAACGCGTCCCTGGGTCATTTTCCAGATAAGCCAGGTGTCTACGGTGCCGAACAGCAGCTCGCCGCGTTTTGCGCGCTCGCGCGCACCTTCGACGTGGTCAAGGATCCACTTCACTTTGGTTCCGGAGAAGTAGGGGTCAACCACCAGGCCAGTTGCCTTACGGATGTACTCTTCCATGCCGTCGCGCTTGAGCTGTTCGCAGATCTCGGCGGTACGGCGGCACTGCCAGACGATGGCGTTATAAATCGGCTTACCGGTTTCGCGCTCCCACACGATGGCGGTTTCACGCTGGTTGGTAATGCCGATCGCGGCGATTTCATCGGAACTGATATCGGCCTTTGCCAGCACTTCAACCAGCGTAGAGCTTTGCGATGCCCAGATTTCCATCGGGTCGTGCTCAACCCAGCCTGGACGCGGATAAATTTGTTCGAATTCTCGCTGAGAGACGCTGACGATATTGGCATCGTGATCCATTACCACGGCGCGGGAGCTGGTGGTGCCCTGGTCGAGCGCTACGATATATTTTTTGTCGGTCATAGTATGAGTCCCGTAGTCAGATTACAGCGAAGCTTTGTGTTGTGTCGTAGAGGGAGATGCGGCTTCTTTCTCTTCAACGACGCAGGTGTCGCAAGGCAGGTGGCGGCCAATCAGCTTGCGGTAGCAGAATGCGCCCAGCGCAGCACCGACGATTGGCGCACACAGCGGCACCAGAAAATAAGGAATATCTTTACCGCCGGTGAAGGCGACGTTGCCCCAGCCTGCCAGCCAGGCGAAGGCTTTCGGTCCGATATCACGCGCCGGGTTCATGGCGAAGCCGGTCAGCGGGCCCATGGATGCGCCAATGACGGCGATCAGCAGACCAATCAGCAGCGGCGCCAGCGGGCCGCGCGGCACGCCGTTGCCATCATCGGTCAGCGCCAGAATGACGCCCATCAGGATAGCGGTAATCACCATTTCTACCGCGAAGGCCTGCACAAAATTGATATGCGGGTTTGGATAGGTAGAGAAAATACCCGCCAGCTCAAGACTTTCGACGCTACCGCGCACCATATTGTGGGTATGTTCGAAATCGAAGAAAAGATTGTAATAAAGCCCGTAAACTAAAGCCGCAGCGCAAAAGGCGCCAGCGAATTGCGCAATGATAAAAGGAACAACTTTACGACCGTCAAAGCAGGCGAACAGCCACAGCGCGATGGTCACCGCCGGGTTAAGGTGCGCACCGGAAACCCCTGCGGTCAGGTAAATCGCCATGGCGACGCCCAGACCCCAGATGATGCTGATTTCCCACTGACCGAAGCTGGCTCCCGCGACCTTAAGCGCAGCGACGCACCCAACGCCGAAAAAGATCAACAACCCGGTACCGAGGAACTCTGCGATGCACTGGCCTTTTAGTGTTGATGTTTGGCTCATAATCGAATCCTGAAGCGAAGTGATGATTATTGTATGTGTGAAGGTCGCAGGCGACCACGCTGCCATGTAGGCATAGTGTTAATTTATCGTTAACGAACAAAAACGAGAAATATCGAAATTCAAATGTGTGTGCCTCGTCAAGAAAATGAGCGTTTTCGCGCCATAAACGCGTGTTCGGTCATTTGCAGGAGCGTTTCACCGCTCATTTTTTTAACGAGGTGATTAACAATTACGAAAAAGTACCGGGTAAAAGCGGCGAACGGACCAGGTAAAGACTGAAAAGTGTTGCAAACCGCAATCTACGCGGGTTGTCGCTGGACAGGGGCGGCGGGGCTTCATACAATCGACTACATCACCACTGTAGTGCGCTAATTTTCGTTAAGGCGTCAACGCGTATACGAAACGGACGGTTTCTATCAACGCCTTGCAAGTTCAGGAGAGGTATGACGATGTCATTAGAAGTGTTTGAGAAATTAGAATCTAAAGTTCAGCAGGCGATTGATACCATCACTCTGTTACAGATGGAAATCGAAGAGCTGAAAGAAAAGAACAATACGCTGGCGCAGGAAGTACAAAGCGCCCAGCATAGCCGTGAAGAGCTTGAGCGTGAAAACGGTCAGCTTAAAGAACAGCAGCAGGGCTGGCAGGATCGTCTGCAGGCGCTGCTGGGCCGTATGGAAGAAGTCTAATGCTTCCCGCCTCCTCCCGTTCGGGAGGAGGCAAACTCACCTCGCTCTATATACTCACAAGTTATAGCCAATCTTTTTTTATTCTTTAATCATCAGTCTGCTTTCTGGCACGCTTAATCCATCACAACACTACATATAGAGAGCGGTGCGATGAATAAGTGGGGCGTGGGGTTAACTCTGTTGCTGGCATCCGCCAGCGTTCTGGCAAAAGACATTCAGCTATTAAACGTTTCTTACGATCCGACGCGCGAGCTGTACGAACAGTACAACAAAGCCTTTAGCGCGCACTGGAAGCAAGAAACCGGCGACAACGTGGTGATTCGTCAGTCACACGGCGGCTCCGGCAAACAGGCGACCTCGGTGATCAACGGCATTGAAGCCGATGTTGTGACCCTTGCGCTGGCCTATGACGTCGATGCGATCGCCGAGCGTGGACGAATCGACAAAAACTGGCTGAAGCGTCTGCCGGATAACTCCGCGCCGTATACCTCAACCATCGTGTTCCTCGTACGTAAAGGTAACCCGAAGCAGATTCATGACTGGAACGACCTGATCAAACCGGGCGTGTCGGTGATTACCCCGAACCCGAAAAGCTCCGGCGGCGCGCGCTGGAACTATCTGGCGGCCTGGGGCTATGCCCTGCACCAGAACAACGGTGACCAGGCTAAGGCGCAGGAGTTCGTAAAAGCGCTGTTTAAGAACGTCGAAGTACTGGATTCCGGCGCCCGCGGTTCGACCAACACCTTTGTGGAACGCGGGATCGGCGATGTGCTGATTGCCTGGGAAAACGAAGCCCTGCTGGCGACCAACGAACTGGGTAAAGACAAATTCGAGATCGTCACCCCGAGCGAATCGATTCTGGCCGAGCCGACCGTTTCCGTGGTGGATAAAGTGGTCGACAAAAAGGGCACTCGCCAGGTGGCGGAAGCGTATCTGAAGTATCTCTACTCGCCGGAAGGCCAGGAGATTGCGGCGAAGAACTTCTATCGTCCGCGTGACCCTGAAATCGCGAAAAAATACGCGGATGAGTTCCCGAAACTGAAGCTGTTCACCATCGATGACGTGTTTGGCGGCTGGACTAAAGCGCAGAAAGAGCACTTCTCCAACGGCGGCACCTTTGACCAGATCAACCAGCGTTAAATAGCCTCTCCTTATCCCCGCTCGCGCTGCGCGTAGCGGGGCGACAACTCTTGTCGCCCGGGTAAGGCGTAAGCCGCGACCCGGGGCAGAGTAGTCTGGTAGCCCGCTCAGGCGCGTTAAGCACCGCTTCCGGCAAAACTCACCGTACCTCCTCTCGTTTTCATTTGGTCATCAAACTGCGCTACTCTTCCGTTTCTGGCTGAGACAGGAAAAAATAATGCGAAGAGTACGACACCTTTTTTTAGCGCTGGTGGTGGTGGTTGTGGCGGCGATGGCTGGCGGCTACTACTGGCTTCATTCCGGCAACCGTGACGCGTTGCGTCACATTGTTCTGCAACAGTGCGTCCCTCATCAACAGCAGAATCACAATCCCGCGCCCTGCGCGGAAGTGAACCTGAAGGGCGGCTATGTCCTGTTTAAGGACCGCAATGGCCCGCTGCAGTATTTGCTGATGCCAACCTACCGTATCAACGGCACTGAAAGCCCGCTGCTGCTTGAACCGCTGACGCCGAACTTCTTCTGGCAAGCCTGGCAGGGACGCGAAATCATGAGCCAGCACCGTGGCTCTGCCGTACCGGATGAGGCGGTCTCGCTGGCCATCAACTCGCGCAGCGGACGCACGCAAAATCATTTCCATATTCATATCTCCTGCCTGCGACCTGATGTGCGCCATCAGCTGGATAGCCAGGCTGCCGCTATCAGCAGCCGCTGGTTACCGCTGCCCGGTGGGCTCATGGGCCATGAATATCTGGCGCGCCGCGTAACCGAAACCGAACTGGCGCAGCGCAGTCCGTTCCTGATGCTGGCTGAAGAGGTGCCGGAAGCGCGAGACCATATGGGCCGTTTCGCGCTGGCGATGGCGAAGCAGAGCGACGGCTCGCTGCTGCTGCTGGCAACCGAGCGTAACCTGCTGACGCTGAATCGCGCATCGGCAGAAGAGGTTCAGGACCATAGCTGCGCCATTCTGACATCCCGTTAATTTTCTTTACGTTCCCGCCATTCATTATCTCCTTGATTCTTATCCCGGTTTAACGCCGGGGTAGGATCGGGTGCATAAAAATATGTGAAACCGATCAAAAGATATAAAGGTATACCTTTATATCTTTTTGAGGATGGTTACACTCTCTTCATAGCCTCCATTGCGTGTCGGACAGGCGGCTTATTTATAAAAACGTTTTTATTTCATGTAGTGACATCATTAATTGTTTCCTCTATTTGCGCGGCTAAGCGTAAAGGAATATCAACATGAAACTTTCTATCGTGGAAAAAATCGGCTTCGGCGCAGGAGATATGGCGATAAACGTTGTGATCATCGCCATGCAGCTGCTTCTCGCCTATTTTTATACCGATATCTACGGCCTGAGCGCCGCTGATGTTGGCGTACTTTTCGTGGTTGTGCGGATGATCGATGCCATTATCGATCCGGCCATGGGCGTTCTTACCGATAAGCTGAATACGCGCTGGGGACGCTATCGCCCGTGGCTGCTGTGGTTTGCCATCCCTTTTGGCTTCGCCGTTTATTTAATGTTTATCACGCCTGATATGGTTTATATGGCTAAGCTGGCGTGGGCCTATGGCACCTATATTCTGATGACCCTGGTCTATACCGCTATCACTATTCCCTATATCTCGATGATTGGCGTGATTACCAGCGATCCCGTGGAACGGCTAAGCGCAAACGGCTATCGCTTTGTGATGACCAAAATTGCCGCTTTTCTGGTGACTATTGTCGTCCCGATGCTTGCCGTCTGGCTTGGGCAGGGCAACAAGGCCCTGGGTTACCAGTTTTCTATGGGGCTAATGGGCGCGATGGGGGCCCTGCTGTTTATCTTCTGTTTTCTCACCACTCGTGAACGTAGCGAGCCGGAAATTACTTCGCTATCGGTAGGAAAGCAGTTTAAGTATCTGTTACGTAACGATCAGTGGATTATTCTTGGGGTTGTTATTTTACTGCTGATGTGCGGTTACGTTATTCGCGGTTCCGTCGCGGCCTATTATGCCAAATATTATCTTAATGGCGGCGATAGCCTGATTTCACCTTTTCTGACTACCGGTGTTGTCGCCTCTATTCTGGCGATGATCGCCACCACCTGGATAACTAAATTCTGGGATAAGATTAAGATGTTCCGCTACACCCAGATTATTACCTTTGTACTAAGCGCGCTGATGTATTTCTTCGTCGGGCGTGAAAATCTTATCCTGGCATTTACGTTCTATTTTCTTATTAATTTCTTCTGCGATATGCAAATGCCGGTGTTCTGGTCCTCTATCGCCGAAGCGGTGGATTATGGCGAAAAGAAAACCGGGCTGCGGGTATCCGGCCTCGCGTTTGGCGGCATCCTCTTCTTCCAGAAGTTTGGTATGGGGATCGCGGGGGGCGTACTGGGATTTCTGCTGAGCCACTTTGGCTATCAGGCCGACGTTGAACAGAGCGCGCGTTCGCTCACCGGTATTGCGCTGATGATGACGCTCATTCCGGCCCTTTTCCATCTTGCGGTTGGGCTGCTTATGAAAAAGTATCTGATTAATAACGAATATTATCGTGATATTCAGCTAGCCCTTGCGCAAAAACAGGCATAAGGAGGCGTAAATGAATGCCATGAATAAGGTTTGGGCGATCGGCGACGCCTCCGTAGACCTCGTACCGGAAAAACAGAACAGCTACCTGAAATGTCCCGGAGGCGCTTCGGCGAACGTGGGGGTCTGCGTTGCCAGGCTGGGCGGAACGTGCGGTTTTATCGGCTGCCTTGGCGACGATGACGCCGGGCGTTTCCTGCGCCAGGTTTTTCAGGATAACGGCGTCGATGTCTCTTCGCTGCGGCTGGATGCGAGCCTGACCAGCGCGGTACTGATCGTCAATCTGACGGCTGACGGCGAGCGCAGCTTTACCTATCTGGTACATCCGGGGGCTGATACCTTCGTTTCACCTCAGGATCTGCCGACGTTCAGAAAATACGAATGGTTTTACTTTAGCTCCATTGGTCTCACCGACAGCCCCGCTCGCGAGGCATGCCTTGAGGGCGCGCGAAGAATGCGGGAGGCCGGCGGCTACGTTCTGTTTGATGTCAACTTGCGCAGCAAGATGTGGCGCAATGCCGCTGAGATCCCTGACCTGATCGCCCGCTCCGCTGCGCTGGCGTCTATCTGCAAAGTCTCGGCAGATGAGCTGTGTCAGCTGAGCGGCGCCAGCCACTGGCAGGATGCGCGGTATTACATGCGCGATCTGGGCTGCGATACCACCATCATTTCGTTGGGGGCCGAAGGGGCGTTGCTCATCACCGCCGAGGGAGAGTTCCTTTTTCCTGCCCCGCGCGTGGAGGTCGTCGATACCACCGGAGCCGGTGATGCCTTTGTTGGCGGCCTGCTGTTCACGCTTTCCCGCGAAAACCACTGGAATCATGCCCTGCTGGCGGAGGCGATCAGCAATGCCAACGCCTGCGGAGCGATGGCGGTGACGGCAAAAGGGGCAATGACTGCTCTGCCGTTTCCCGACCAGCTCAATACTTTTCTGTCCAGCCGTTCGCTGGCACAAGCCATGACCGTGAAATAAGGAGTCATCATGCACGTTGATCAAAACAAAATACTGGGATGCCTGGTGGGTGCCGCCGCCGCGGACGCGATGGGCGCGGCGACGGAAGTACGGACTCAGCAGCAAATTAAGGACTATTTCGGCGGCTGGGTGACGACCTTTCAAAAACCGCCAGCGGATACGTTTGGTCGCTGTAACGAAGCGGGTATGTGCACGGATGATTTTATTCAGGCGAAATACATTATGGACGCGCTGCTGCGCCACCAGCGCCAGGTCAGCGATGAGGCGATGCGCGAAGCCTTTCAGCAGTGGCTGGATTACCCTTACTACGCCAACTTTACCGGCCCGACAACGCGTGCGGCAATGAAAGCGATATTCAATGACCATCGTGCCTCTTTGCAGGGTGATCTTGAAGGCGAAAAGCAGTCGGTACAGATTATTAATAAGGGAAACGCGGAAGCCACCAACGGCGCCGCCATGAAGATTTGGCCTGCGGCGGTACTGCATCCGGGAGATATTGATGCGGCGATTCACTGCGCGCTGCAGATTTGCCGCTTTACGCATAATAACGTGCTGGCGATGTCCGGCGCAGCGGCGATGGCGGCGGCAACCAGCGAAGCGTTACGATCGCAGACCAATGCGGACACCATTATTGCCGCCGGTATTTATGGCGCGCAAAGAGGCTATCTGCTGGCGCAGGATCAAGGGGCGATGATGGTGGCAGGCCCATCCGTTGCCCGACGCATCGAACTGGCCGTGGCTATCGGTCAACGGCATCGTCATTGGGAAACGGCGGTGGTGGAACTTGCCGATATTATTGGTTCCGGGCTGCACGTCAGTGAAGCCGTACCGGCGGCCTTTGGCCTGTTCGCGTGTTGTCCGAATTCTGCCGTAGATGCTATTATCTCCGGCGTTAATATCGGCAATGATACTGATACTGTCGCTACCATGGTTGGAGCGATTTCCGGCGCATTCCATGGCGTGGAGGCTTTTCCCGCCGATTATTTAACGACCGTGGATCGTATGAATCATTTCGATTTGGCACAACTGGCCAGGCAAATCGCAGGGTAGCGAATTCACCCTGCCGGGGACGGTAAAACGTCCCCTGCTGGCGAAGACGTGAGGTGCGCAGTTTGCAGGTTGATAAAACGAGCTTTACTCCGCTTTATAAGCAACTATTTTTTATCATCTGTCAGCAGATTCAGAATGGGTCCTTGCCGTTAGGCAGCCAGCTGCCGACGCAAAAAGAGGTTGCCAGAGCCTATAACGTCTCGCTCATCGTGGTTAAACAGGCCTGGAGCGAATTAATCAATGCGGGCATTATTTCGTCCCAGCGCGGAAGCGGATCGGTAGTGTGCTCTGTGCCGGAGGGAGTAAGCTACGGCCACACGTTTCGCGGCATTACCAGCGATCTTCAGGATGCCAGCGTCGAGATAGAGAACCGTATTCTTGAGATCGCGCCGCGTCGCGCGCGTGACGCTCAGGCAGATGGTTTGAGCCTGCCCGCCCATCATCATTATCTCTATATCTCGCGTATTCGTTGCCTGAACAATCGCCCGTTTAACCATGAAAAGATCTATCTCGATCTTAGCTTCTTTCCCAATCTGCAGCTCACGCCAGAGGCGCTGGAACATACGTCGCTTTATTCGCTATTAAACGTCACCAGTGACTCGGCGACTGAAAAGGTGGAGGCGATCTTACCTTCCGCCGACCTGTGCGAAAAGCTGCAGATTGCGGCGAATAAACCACTATTATCTGTCGCCAGACAGACGTTTCAGGCCGGGCATAACAGCCCTTTCGAATATTGCCGCTATTACGTGCTGTCGGAATACTTTGGCGAAATTCATTATCACTAATCTGCCCGCACCAGAGTTGTCATAACCCCCACTATATCTGGCGTTTACCTGCCCTGTTGTCCGTCGTATTCTTGCTGAAAAAACCGACAGGAGACAGGTATGTCGCTCTGGTTGTCCCATCCTCTGTTCCTTCCTTCAATTATCGTTGGCCTCACTATCCTGCTTTGGGCGACATCGCTCCTGCCGGAGTTTATGACCGCGCTGCTGTTTTTTGCCGCAGCGATGATCGCTAAAATCGCGCCGCCGGAGGTGATTTTCGGCGGCTTCGCGTCGTCGGCATTCTGGCTGGTGTTCAGCGGCTTTGTGCTGGGGATCGCTATCCGCAAAACCGGGCTGGCGGACAGGGCGGCACGGGCGCTTTCGTCGCGTCTGACGGATTCCTGGCCGCTGATGGTCGGCAGCGTGGTGCTGCTCAGCTATGCGCTGGCGTTTGTGATGCCGTCCAATATGGGGCGCATCGCGCTGCTGATGCCGATTGTGGCGGCAATGGCCAGGCGTGCCGGTATTGAAGAGGGAACGCGCCCCTGGTTTGGCCTGGCGCTGGCGGTGGGGTTCGGTACCTTCCAGCTGTCTGCCACTATCCTGCCCGCCAACGTCCCGAATCTGGTGATGAGCGGCGCGGCGGAGGGATCGTACGGTATCCATCTGAATTATCTGCCCTATTTACTGCTGCATACGCCGGTGCTCGGCTGGCTCAAGGGGGCGGCGCTGATCGTGCTGATATGCTGGCTGTTCCCGGGGAAACCGCACCCGCCGCGCGATCTGTCGCCGCTGCCGCCGATGAGCCGCGATGAGAAGCGCCTTGCCTGGCTGCTGGTCGTGGTGCTGACGCTCTGGGTTACGGAGAGCTGGCACGGCATAGGGCCAGCCTGGACGGGGTTGGCGGCGGCGGTGATAACGCTGCTGCCGCGAGTCGGTTTTATCAGCGGCGAGGAGTTTTCCAGCGGCGTGAACATCCGCACCTGTATTTACGTCGCCGGAATTTTGGGGCTGGCAATCACCGTGACCCAGACCGGGATCGGCGGTGTGGTGGGGAATGCCCTGCTGCAGATTATGCCGCTGGATAAAGAGAGCCCGTTTACCAGCTTTCTCGCGCTGACCGGTATTACCAGCGCGCTAAACTTTATTATGACCGCGAACGGCGTACCGGCGCTGTATACCACTTTCGCACAGAGCTTCTCCGATGCGACCGGCTTCCCGCTGCTGAGCGTGATTATGATTCAGGTGCTGGGATACTCCACGCCGCTGTTGCCGTATCAGGCGTCACCGATTGTAGTGGCGATGGGGCTAGGGAAAGTACCTGCACGCGCGGGAATGCTGCTGTGTATTGCGCTGGCGGCGGTGAGCTATTTAATTCTGCTGCCGCTGGACTATCTGTGGTATCAGGCGTTGGGCAAACTGTAGCCTGTTTCGTTCGGGGATTTTCCCGGAGGCGGCGCTGCGCACCTGTCCGGGCTACCAGGCACTCCCCGGTTGCGAAGCGCGACCGGGGAGTGCCTGTAAAGCGAATTACGCTTTTTTCGCGGCTTCTGCTGCTTTAACGATTACCGCGAAAGCGTCCGCTTTCAGGGATGCGCCGCCAACCAGCGCGCCGTCGATGTCCGGCTGGGTGAACAGTTCTGCTGCGTTGCCCGCGTTAACGGAACCGCCGTACTGGATAATGACTTGTTCAGCCACTTTCGCATCGGCTTTCGCAATGTGATCGCGGATGAATTTGTGTACTGCCTGAGCCTGAGCCGGGGTAGCGGATTTGCCGGTACCGATCGCCCATACCGGTTCGTAAGCGATAACCGCGCCTTCGAACGCCGCCGCGCCCTGGGTTTTCAGAACGGCGTCGATCTGACGTGCGCACACTTCTTCGGTTTTGCCCGCTTCGTTTTCCGCTTCGGTTTCACCGATGCACAGTACCGGGATCAGGCCCTGCTCTTTCAGTACCGCGAATTTCTTAGCGATAAACTCGTCGGACTCTTTGTGGTAGGTACGACGCTCGGAGTGGCCGATGATGATGTATTCAGCGCCGATGTCTTTCAGCATTTCGGCAGAGGTTTCGCCGGTGAATGCGCCGGACAGGTTCAGATCAACGTTCTGCGCGCCCAGGTGAATGTGGCTGCCGGCAGCGGCTTGTTTAGCCAGGTCGATGTACATCTCAGGCGGAGCAATGGCAACTGCACAGCCGGTAACGCCTGCCAGTTCGGTACGCAGGTTCGCGACCAGTTCGTTTACCATGTGGCGGCTGCCGTTCAGTTTCCAGTTACCCATCACTAAAGGATGTCGCATTTTTATTCTCCACGCTTTAAAGCGAATTAAGGAATATAGCCGCCCCCGCGGGCAGCATGGTCTGTGAAACAGTATAGAGATTCATCACTGGAAAGGCTTTGCTTTTTGTCATTTATTGTTGTTTTCCAGCGTTTCAGATAGCGCCAGCTTAATCGGTTCAACAGCGAAGGTCAGCCCCTTTTCGCCGTTGTCCGCCACCACATAGCGTACCGCGCCTTCGGTTTCCGAAAAGTACCGTTTGCCTTTTCCGGCGGCCAGCAGCTTTTGTAGCTTCTGTTGGCTCTGCGCCTGGCTGAGCGTCGGCACGAACGCGCGCATGACGGCGCTCATATACTCGAGGGCCCGGGCTTTCGCCGCTTTCTGCTGCGGCCCCTGAATCGGCAGCCAGGTTATCTGCATCGATTTAATTTTAAGCGTACCGCGCTCAAGCGCGGTCGAGGCATAAAGATTGTCGTTGATCCTGGTGGCGGCGCGGGTCAAATTCGCCTGGTCTTTACTGGAGGCGACGGCGCGAAACTCATTGAGCAAAAGCTTCGGGTTATCGGTATTGAATTTTTCCCGAAACGCGCTGATGGAGATATCAAACACCGGCGCGCCGGAGAGAAGATAGGGCGCCGTAGCGGCGGAGTCAGGCTCGGCGGACAACGCATTTTGGCCGACGGATAGCGCCGTCAGCCCAATTAAATATAAAGTTGCCCACTTCTTCATGCCCATCTTTCCTTTTTTTGTCTGCCGACGATTAAAACGAGAACCGTCACGCTTGTCAAAAAGTCACGCCTTCAGGGTAAACTACGTCGGTGATGATGATAAGGAATAAAACATGACCCTACAGCAGTGGCTATTCTCAATTAAAGGGCGGATTGGACGTCGCGACTTCTGGATCTGGATTGCTATCTGGATTGCGACCATGAGCGCGCTGTTCACGCTGGCTGGCAGCAACCTACTCAACTTACAGACCGCGGCGTTTATTCTGGTATGCCTGCTGTGGCCGACGGCGGCGGTGACCATTAAACGTCTGCACGACCGGGGGAAATCCGGCCTCTGGGCGCTGCTGATGATTCTGGCGTGGATGCTGCTGGCGGGTAACTGGTCGATGCTGCCGGGCGTCTGGCAGTGGGGCGTCGGGCGGTTTATACCGACGCTGATTATCGTGATGATGCTTATCGACCTGGGGGCGTTTATCGGCACCCAGGGGGCAAATAAGTTTGGCAAAGAGACGCTGGACGTGCGCTGGAAAGCGGAGCCCTGATTACCAGTAGTGTTCGGCGGTCATATGACCCGGTCGGCGGCGCAGATGCTTGCTCATCTGCCGGGTCTCTTTCAGCAGCTGCTGAGTGTCGCGCACCATCTGCGGGTTACCGCACAGCATGACGTGGCTACTCTCGGCGTTCATTGGCAGGCCGACGGCCTCTTCCAGCGCGCCGGTTTCAATCAGGAACGGGATACGTCCCGTGAGCATGCCCGGCGCGGTTTCCCGACTGACGACCGACTGGATGCGCAGCTTGCCCGCATAGCGCGCTTCCAGCGCCTGCATCTGCGGCAGATAGCTGAGATCCGCGGCATAGCGCGCGGCGTGCACCAGTACGAGATTTTTAAAACGATCCAGGTCCTTCCCTTCTTCGAGAATTGACAGATACGGGCCAATCGCCGTGCCGGTGGCGAGCATCCACAGGGTGTCGCAATCCGGCACCTCTTCGAGCACGAAGAAGCCGGCCGCTTCGCTGACCACCTGCACTTCATCGCCCGGCTTCAGCGCCGCCAGCCGTGGGCTAAGTTTGCCTTCCGGAACCGTCACCAGGTAGAACTCAAGATCGGGATTACTGGGGGCATTGACGTAGGAATAGGCGCGCTGCACGCGTTCACCGTCGACATCCAGCCCCAGTTTGGCAAACTGCCCTGCGGTAAACGGTTCAACCGGTGCGTGAACGATGAGGCTAAACAGTGCATCCGTCCAGTTTTGAACTTTTACGACTTTGCCTGTAACCCAGTTTGCCATAGCGTCTCTCCTCTCAATCCTGTTAGCGTATCTTCACCGCGACGAGAGCAGAATTCCAGCCCGAAAAGGCTGGAAAGCTCTATTGATCAAATGTTTTACAGGATGTGTAGCTGGATATCCGGGTCTTTGCGATCGAGATAATGAATCGACTGAATTCGACGGATAGTGCGGGATTTACCGCGGATCAGTAGGGTTTCGGTGGTGGCCATATTACCTTTACGGGTAATACCGTCCAGCAGATCGCCTTTGGTGATGCCCGTCGCCGAGAAAACGATGTTGTCGCTGCGCGCCATATCGTCCAGACGCAGCACTTTGCCTGCTTCGATGCCCATGGCCTGACAGCGTGCCAGCTCGTTCTCGCCGATGCGGCGGTTCTCTTCACTGTCGCCCTTAACGTGGTGGCGCGCCAGCAGACGACCGTGCATATCGCCGTCCAGCGCGCGGATCACCGCCGCTGAAACGACCCCTTCCGGGGCACCGCCGATACCGTACATAACGTCAACTTCGCTATCCGGCATGCAGGTCAGAATAGAGGCGGCAACGTCGCCGTCGGGAATAGCGAATACGCGCACGCCCAGTTTTTGCAGCTCAACGATGACCTCGTCATGGCGCGGCTTGGCTAAGATGGTAACGGTTAATTCACTTAGCGGCTTATTCAGCGCGCGGGCGATGTTTTGCAAGTTTTCCGCCAGCGGCAGGTTCAGATCGATGGTGCCTTTCGCGCCCGGACCGACAATCAGCTTTTCCATGTACATATCCGGCGCGTTCAGGAAACAGCCTTTATCGCCTACCGCCATCACCGCCAGCGCGTTGGCCTGGCCCATCGCCGTCATGCGGGTGCCTTCAATGGGATCGACGGCGATGTCTACCGCATCACCGTTGCCGGTACCGACGCGTTCGCCTATATACAGCATCGGCGCTGCGTCGATTTCGCCTTCGCCAATCACGATAGTACCGTCGATGTTGATCAGGTTGAGCATAATGCGCATGGCGTTGACGGCGGCGCCGTCGGCGGTGTTTTTATCACCACGGCCTAACCATTTATAGCCTGCCAGCGCGGCGGCTTCGGTGACGCGCGAAAATTCGATGGCCAGTTCTCGTTTCATAATCCACTCATCTGAATAAAAAATTATGCGCAGCGTGGCGGGATGACGTGCGCGCTACGCGTTGGAATAGCGTTCGGTTTCCGGCATCCAGCGCTCGATAAGCGCCTGGGCCTGCTGAGGATATCTTTCATGTATATGACGGGCGATGCGCTGAACTTCGGGGATCATGGCCTGATCGCGCATTAAATCTGCGACTTTGAATTCAGCGTTGCCGGTCTGGCGCGTGCCGAGGAGCTCGCCGGGACCGCGAATTTCCAGGTCTTTCTGGGCAATGACGAAGCCGTCGTTGCTATCGCGCAGAACCTGCAGGCGCTTCTGCGCGGTTTTAGAAAGCGGCGATTTATAGAGCAGCACGCAGTGTGAGGCCACCGCACCGCGCCCGACGCGCCCTCTGAGCTGGTGCAGCTGAGCCAGCCCCAGACGCTCAGGGTTTTCGATGATCATCAGGCTGGAATTAGGCACGTCCACGCCGACCTCAATTACCGTGGTGGCGACCAGCAGATGCAGCTCGCCCTGCTTGAACGCGCTCATGACCGCCTGTTTCTCGGCAGATTTCATGCGCCCGTGCACCAGGCCGATATTCAGCTCCGGCAGCGCCAGCTTCAGCTCTTCCCAGGTGGCTTCCGCCGCCTGGGCCTCCAGCAGATCCGACTCTTCAATCAGCGTACAAACCCAGTAGGCCTGGCGACCCTCGTGAGTACAGGCGTTCCGTACCCGGTCGATAATATCGCTGCGGCGGGTATCCGGGATGGCTACCGTCGTAACCGGCGTACGGCCCGGCGGCAGTTCATCGATGACCGAGGTGTCGAGATCGGCATAAGCGGTCATCGCCAGGGTCCGCGGAATCGGCGTCGCGGTCATAATCAGCTGGTGCGGATGAAAGCCCTGCTGTTGGCCTTTCTCCCATAGCGCCAGCCGCTGATGGACGCCGAAACGATGCTGTTCGTCGATAATCACCAACGCGAGGCCGTTAAACTGGACCTGTTCCTGAAAGATGGCGTGGGTACCGACCACCATCTGCACCTGTCCGCTGGCGATAGCCTCCTGCTGCGCCAGGCGCGCTTTGCCTTTTTGTTTGCCCGCCAGCCAGCCTACTTCAACGCCCAGCGGTTCAAACCAACTGCGGAAGTTATTGGCATGCTGCTCAGCCAGCAGTTCTGTCGGCGCCATCAGCGCCACCTGCTTGCCGTGCGCGATGGCGCGCAGGGCGGCCAGCGCGGCAACCAGGGTTTTACCGGAGCCAACATCCCCCTGCACCAGACGCATCATTGGCACGTCCAGCGCCATATCGCGCTCAATTTCAGCCGTGACGCGCGCCTGCGCGCCGGTCGGCGTAAAGGGGAGAGAGGCCAGCAGCTTGTCTTTTAGCGTGTCGTTAGCGCTGAGCGAGAGAGCGTGGTAGCGCTGAGCGCCTGCCCGCAGCGCCAGCATGCTGAGGTTATGCGCCAGCAGCTCTTCCAGGATTAAGCGTCGCTGAGCCGGATGTTTGCCGCTTTCCAGCTCGCTAAGCTGTAAAGAGGGCGGCGGGCGATGCAACGTGCGCAAGGCGTCAGGCAGGCTCATCATCCCCTGCGCCAGCTCCGGCGGCAGCAGCTCGGCGATAGCGCAGGTTTCAAGCAGCTCCAGCGCCTGGTCGGTGAGCTTACGCAGCGTAGCCTGCTTGATGCCTTCGGTGGTGGGATAAACCGGGGTCAGCGTTTCCTGTAAATCAGGGGTACTCATATCACCCTGAACCCGATATTCCGGGTGGATCATCTCCGCCCCGTGCTTACCGCGCTTAGCCTCTCCGTAGGCCAGCACGCGACGCCCGGTTGCCAGGCTATTTTTCATCGCTGCGCTGAAGTTAAAAAAGCGCATGGTGAGGATGCCGGAGCCGTCGCTTATCTGGCAGGTCATCATCCGGCGGCCGCCGAAAGTGATATTGCAGTTAAGAACTTCGCCTTCAACGGTGGCGTAAACGCCGGGCAGCAGTTCACCGATTTGATACAGATGGGTGCGGTCTTCGTAGCGTAGCGGCAGGTGCAGAAGCAGATCCTGCACCGTGTGCAGGCCGATTTTCGCCAGTCGGCTGCTCTGTGCCGCGCCAACGCCGGTTAGGGTATTAAGGGGGACGGCATCTAACAGGCGACCTTGCATCGTTTTTATCCTGCAGCCTGCATAGTGGCCCACCACGTGGCATCGGCTTCGACTTCGCCCAGCTCGTTGACGTGGGGGTAGGGTAGACCTTTACGTTTTGCGACCTTCGCCAGCACCGGATAGCCGCCTTCAAACAGCAGACGCTGCTGGTCTTCTTTCGGCAGCATGCTGTTGTCGCGCAGATACATGCCGGCGTTCTGCCGTTGGCGCTGGGCTTCATACAGAATAAGCGCCGAGGCGACGGAAACGTTCAGCGACTGCACCATGCCAATCATCGGAATAATGATGTCCTGATCCGCCAGGTCCAGCGCTTCCTGAGTAATGCCGGTTTTCTCCTGGCCCATCAGGATACAGGTGGGGCGGGTATAGTCGATTTCACGAAAATCAACGGCGTTATCAGAGAGATGGGTTGCCAGAATCTGCATGCCCTGGCCTTTTAAATGCGTGACGGCATCGCCAATAGTACGATGGGTTTTCACCTGCACCCAGCTATTGCTGCCTGCGGCTGCGGAGGCCATGGTACGCATACGGCTACCGGGCCAGATGGCGTGCACTTCATGCACGCCAACGGCGTCTGCGGTACGAATAATCGCAGAGACGTTATGAGGCTTATGGACCTGCTCCATGCAGACCGTCAGGTCAGGCTGACGCCTGGCGAGCATCTCGCAGATACGCGCATAACGCTGTAAATTCATTACACTTCATCCTTCGAATGACTCTTTAATCGCTGCGGATTACTCGGCCCATCCCTGGGCCTCGCCCCTTACGGAGCCGCTGTAAGCAGCGTTCAAATCTGCTCCTGGCAGATTTGTCATTCGCTTGCCGCCTTGATGCAATTCGAATGATTTTGTGTCAGAGCTAATTTCGGTTACGGGTGACTTTTATCACATCCGGCATGACGCGAATTTTGCGCATAATATTCGCCAGATGCACGCGGTCGCGCGCGGTGAGGCGAATAAAGGCGCTGTAAACGCGGCCATCTTTCTCTTCCGTATTCAGGCTTTGAATATTGGAAGAGGCGGTGTTGATTGCGGCGGTAAGATTCGCCAGGGCACCCTGATGGTTGAACATATCCACCTTAATTTCGGTGATAAATTCCTGCGCCGTCTCTTTGTCCCACTCAACCGCCATAAATTTCTCCGGCTCTTTCTGGTAGCCGCGAATGTTACGACAGGACTCGTGGTGAATAACCAGGCCTTTGCCCGGGCTGACGTGCGCAATAATCGGGTCGCCGGGAATCGGACGGCAGCACTTGGCAAAGGTGATCAGCACGCCATCCGCGCCTTTAATCGGCAGATGGTTATGGCCGACAGGCGCCGGCTGTACAGGCACGGCTGTGGTTTCACCCTGCTGCAGGTTTTTTGCTACGACGACGCTCATGGCGTTACCGAGGCCAATTTCGGCCAGCAGATCGTCAAGCGTTGCCAGCTTCATACGGTCAAGTTCGCGCTGAATGTTCTCTGGCGGAATTTCGGCCAGCTTGCGGCTGCCGCCGAGCGCGTGATTAAGCAGGCGTCGCCCGAGGCTAACGGAATCGTCGCGCTTGAGGTTTTTCAGCAGTTGGCGAATTTTGGCGCGCGCTTTGGAGCTGACGACAAAGTTCAGCCACGCGGCGTTCGGACGAGCGCCCGGCGCGGTGATGATCTCCACCGTCTGGCCGCTGGAGAGCGACTGCGACAGGGGATATGGCTGGCGGTCGACGCGCGCGCCGACGCAGGCATGGCCGATATCGGTATGCACCGCGTAGGCGAAGTCCACCGGCGTCGCGCCAGCGGGCAGTTCGACGATGCGCCCTTCCGGGGTGAAAACGTAAATCTCATCCGGGAACAGATCGGATTTCACGCTCTCAATAAATTCAAATGAGCTACCGGCGCTCTGCTGGAGCTCCAGCAGGCTCTGCATCCAGCGCTGAGCGCGGATTTGCGCCGTGGTACTGCTTTCGCCGCCGTGCTCTTTATAAGCCCAGTGCGCCGCAACCCCCATTTCCGCCATCTGGTCCATGTCTTCGGTACGAATTTGTACCTCAACCGGGACGCCGTGCGGGCCGATCATCGAGGTGTGCAAAGATTGATAGCCGTTCGCCTTTGGAATGGCAATGTAGTCTTTGACGCGGCCTGGACGCGGCTTGTAAAGGCTGTGCATCTGGCCTAGCACGCGATAGCAGGTGTCAGAATCATGGACAATCACGCGGAAGGCGTAGATATCCATAATCGAGTGAAAACGCTGCTCTTTGAGCACCATCTTGCAGTAGATGGAGTACAAATGCTTTTCGCGACCGCTAACGCGACAGGGTATTCCCGCTTCCTGCAAACGCCCTTCGATTTCGGAGAGGATTTTTTGAATCATCTCTTTACGGTTGCCGCGCGCCGCTTTAACTACCTCTTTAATAACGCGGTAGCGGTTAGGATACAGCGCCTCAAAGCCCAGCTCTTCGAGCTCGGTTTTGATGTGATGAATACCTAAACGGTGCGCCAGAGGGCTGTAGATTTCCAGCGTTTCGCGGGCGATGCGGCGGCGCTTATCCGGGCGCAATGAGCCCAGCGTGCGCATGTTGTGGGTGCGGTCAGCAAGCTTGATAAGGATGACGCGAATATCCTGCACCATCGCCATAATCATTTTGCGAAAGTTTTCGGCCTGAGCCTCTTTCTTGTCGCGAAACTTTAGCTTATCAAGTTTTGACACCCCCTCTACCAGTTCTGCAACACTTTTGCCAAAAAGCTGCTCCATATCCTGATAGGTGGCGGGGGTATCTTCTATCACGTCGTGCAGCAGGGCAGCCATCAGCGTTTCATGGTCGAGCTTCATCTCGGCCAGGATACAGGCTACCGCTACCGGGTGCGTGATATAGGGTTCACCGCTTGAACGTGTCTGGCCCTCGTGAGCGTCACGTGCAACGAGATAAGCCTGCCGAAGGCGTTTGATTTGCTCTTCGGGCAGGTAGTTTTGAATCAGCTGATTCAGGCTTTCAAACAGATACAAGGGCGACCCGCTGTGTGATTAACGACGACCTTCAGCAATAGCGGTAACGGCTTGTAATTCAGCGGCTTCCTGCTCTTGCTGTTCCTGGCGCTCGCGAACGTCGAGGATCTTGTTGTTGATCAGACCTTCTTCGATTTCGCGCAGTGCGATAACGGTAGTTTTATCGTTTTCTTCCGGTACCAGCGGATCCTTTCCGCCTACCTGCATCTGACGAGCGCGACGCGCGGCGACCAGTACCAGGTCAAAACGGTTACCAATTTTCTCTACAGCGTCCTGAACAGTTACGCGTGCCATACTTAAAATGCTCCACAGGTGAAGAAATGACTGGGCATGATACTGAATGTGGGTTCAGTCTGCCAACAGTTTGGTGATTAAAGCGCCATGTCGCTGCTTTTGGCGGCTCATGCGCAGACGTTCGGCGCGAATAATAATTTTCAGATCGCTCAGCGCGGTATCAAAATCATCATTCACAATCAGGTAATCATATTCCGCGTAATGGCTCATTTCTGCAACTGCCTGTGCCATACGTTTCGCGATAACCTCTTCGCTATCCTGACCGCGGCCGCGCAGGCGACGATCAAGCTCATCTTTTGACGGCGGCAGAATAAAAATGCTGCGTGCGCCGGGCATTCTGTTGCGGATTTGCTGTGCGCCCTGCCAGTCGATATCAAGGAAGACGTCGACGCCGGTCGCCAGTACCTGCTCGATAGCTTCGCGCGAGGTGCCGTAATAGTTGCCAAAGACTTCTGCATGTTCAAGAAAAGCGTCTTCGCCAATCATCGTCCTGAATTCGTCGTGATTGACAAAGAAATAGTGTTCACCGTGCACTTCACCCGGGCGCGGAGCGCGTGTGGTATGCGAAACAGAAACCTGAGAGTCGTACAACGGTTGGGTTTTTAATAAAGCCTGAATCAGGCTGGATTTACCCGCGCCGCTAGGGGCGGAAACAATATAAAGCGTGCCTTGAGCCATGAGTGTCTTTTGTATGTGATGGTCGAAATAGAGCTTACATACGAGCCTATTATACACGCCGCCGCTGCGTGACGCAGTCCCTGTCACACTTTTTGCATTTTTTCTTTCATTTTGCTTGCCGTTTCCCTGATTTCTCCGGGCATTGCAGAAACAACATAGAAAACCTGGACGTCTGCTCGCAGCCTTAACAATCCCCTATCGCCGATGAAAATACGCCTGCGGCACAATTCCCGGCGAATAAACAGGAGGGCATCGCGATGCAAAAGGGAATCCAGGCGCTGGTGTTGTGGATGCTGGTGGGATACGCGCAGGCAGCCTGCCCCGCGTGGCCGCAGGCGAGGGCCGAACAGGAAATGGAACGCCTCAGCCAGCAGATAACGGAATGGAAAAACGCCTACTGGCAGCAGGGGAACAGTGCGGTAAGCGATGAAGTCTATGACCAGCTGGCGGAGCGGCTGGCGTTCTGGCGGCGCTGCTTCACCGGCGAGGCTCCCGCTCACGATGCTCTTCCGCTGCTGAGGGGGGATGTCAGGCATCCGGTCGCGCACACCGGCGTGCGTAAACTGCCGGACCGCGCTGCGGTGGCGCGCTGGATGCGCGGTCAATCCGGCTTGTGGGTACAGCCTAAAGTCGATGGCGTCGCAGTGACTCTGGTCTATCGACAGGGGCGCCTGGTGCAGGCAATAAGCCGGGGGAATGGTCTGGCCGGAGAAGACTGGACGGCCAGGGTTTTACAGATCCCCTCCGTGCCTAAAGTCTCTGACGGTGCACTGGCCAATAGCGTTCTGCAGGGAGAACTGTTCCTGCTTCGCGCGGGGCATGTGCAAAAGCAGATGGGGGGCATGAACGCGCGCGCAAAGGTGGCCGGCATGATGATGCGCCAGCAGGCTGCGGCGGAACTTAATCAACTGGGCATCTTTATCTGGGCATGGCCCGATGGTCCGCAGGATATGCAACAGCGGCTGACGCTGCTGCGGCAGGGCGGCTTTGTTTACAGCGCGCGCTTTTCGCATCCTGTCGCGAATGCGCAGCAGGTGGAACAGTGGCGCCAGCGTTGGTTTACTTCGCCACTGCCTTTTGCCAGCGATGGCGTAGTGGTGCGGCGGGGAAAAGAGTCAGCCGGGCGCTTCTGGGTACCGGGACAGGGTGATTGGGTTATCGCCTGGAAATATCCTCCTGCCTCACGGGTTATGGAGGTTCGCGGTATCAGCTTCAGCATCGGGCGTAGCGGTAAAATAGCGGTGGTGGCGCATCTGGAGCCGCAGCTGCTGGACGATAAGCGCGTGCAGCGGGTGAACGTCGGCTCGGTATCCCGCTGGTCCACTCTGGATATCGGTATTGGCGATCAGCTGCAAATCAGCCTTGCCGGGCAGGGAATTCCGCGCATCGATTCGGTCGTCTGGCGCACGGCGCAGCGTAATAAACCCCAGCCGCCGGCAGCACGGTACAATGCCTTAACCTGCTATTTCGCCACGCCAGAGTGCGCGGAGCAGTTTCTCTCGCGGCTGGTCTGGCTCTCATCCCGCTCGATTCTCAACATTGACGGCGCGGGAGAGACGCTGTGGCGGACACTGCACGATGCCCGCGGCATGGAGCATCTCTTTTCATGGCTGGCTTTTACGCCGGAACAGCTGCAAGCCATACCAGGTATCTCCGCGCAGCGCGGGCAGCGGCTGTGGCATCAGTTCAATCTTGCGCGCGAACGGCCTTTTCTACGCTGGATCCAGGCGATGGGAGTGCCCATACCGAAGACGGCTTTTGTCAGACTGGAGGAGGACAGCTGGCGGCAGATGCAGGATCGAAACGAAGAGCAGTGGCAACGGCTGCCGGGCGTCGGGGCTGAAAGGGCGCGGCAGTTGGTGACGTTCTTACATCACCCGGATGTTGCCGCGCTGGCGAAGTGGCTGAGCGGGCAACGCATTCCGGGGTTCTGAAAGTATTAATGCGCGCTGTGGTTGTAGTTAAATACCGGCAGGCCCAGCTTCCAGCGCAGCGCCAGCATACGAGCAGTAAAGCCGAACAGCAGGGTGGAAATGACGACTACATCGTGACTGCTGACGTAATGCTGAAGCGCGATATATAAAATCGCGGCGGCGAACGATACTCCGGCGTACAGCTCTTTCTGGAACACCAGCGGGATACGCTTGCAGAACATATCACGCAGCACGCCGCCAAAAACGCCGGTGATGACCGCGGCAATGGAGGCGATTACCGGGCCTTGGCCCATATCCAGCGCGATCTGGGCGCCAATAATTGAGAACACCACCAGGCCGAGCGCATCAAGTACCAGAAACAGACGGCGCAGGTGCGGCATGACCGGCGCGGCAATCGTGGTGAGGACCGCAGCAACGGCAACAATAATGACGTACTCGGGGTGTTGTACCCAGCCAAGCGGATAGTGACCAAGCAGAATATCGCGCACCGAACCGCCTCCGAGGGCGGTCGCTGTCGCAATGATAATCACGCCAAACGTATCCATACGGCGGCGCCCGGCAGCCAGCGCGCCGGTCATGGCTTCCGCCGTGATCCCAATCAGATAAAGAATATGAAGCAGCATAAATCCCCCACGATGATGGCGGAAGGTTAACGATTTGTGCTCAGTATCACGACTGAGATTTTCTAAAGCATTCGCATTTAACCAGATTAAACTAATGCGAGATGTGCTTATATTGGCTTTATTTAATGGTTATTTAATTGCTGTTTCTTCATCCATTGATTAGAAAAAATAATGGCTAAGCCCTCTATGCGCATCGATATTGAAAGCGGTATGAATACTTAATGTTTAACTCTGGGCTTTTATCCTTTTAGTTTCCCCCTTCAAGGTCTGAGAAAATGACTGCCGCCGCTGACAATAAAAACTATCTCATCCGCCTGCTTGCCGTTGTGCTGACGGGGATACTGGCTGGCCTGTCAGGCATGGTTCTGGCGCTGATTTTACACGCGATTCAGCACCTGGCGTTTGGCTACAGCCACGGCCAGCTCGTTGGCTCAGAGTCATTTTTACAGGGCGTCACGGATTCCTCCTGGCCGCGTCGGATCATGGCAATCGTCGCTGGCGGTGCAGTCGCCGGGTTCGGCTGGTGGCTGCTTGGGCGATATGGGCAGAAGCGGGTTTCAATTGCGTCAGCGGTGGCCAATCCTTCCGTGCCAATGCCTGCGGGTACCACCACGATTCATGCCCTGTTGCAGATCGTCACCGTGGCGCTGGGCTCACCTCTTGGTCGCGAAGTCGCGCCGCGGGAAATGGGCGCGCTGGGGGCAGGGATGGTGGCGCGTAAGCTGGGTCTGCCGGAAGATGAAAGCCGAACGCTGATTGCCTGCGGCGCAGGTGCGGGTCTGGCGGCGGTGTATAACGTCCCGCTGGCCGGCGCGTTATTCAGCCTTGAGGTGATGCTGCTGTCGTTTAGCTGGGAAAAAACGCTGGCGGCTATCATCACATCGGCGATTGCCGCGTGGACGGCTACCCTCGGCTTAGGCGATGAGTCGCAATACCATTTTACTTCCGACATCCTGCCGCATTCATTTCTCTGGTGGGCGATTATCTCTGGCCCCATTCTCGGCGCCGGGGCCTGGCTCTTTCGCAAAGCGACCAGTACCGCTCGTTCGCACGTCCAAAGCAACTGGCAGATGCCGGTTTTCTGTCTGCTGGCGTTTTCTCTGCTTGCCGCCCTCAGCCTCTATTTCCCCCAGCTTCCGGGAAACGGTAAAGGACCTATGCAGCTGGCTCTCAGCGATGAACTGGGTTTCCCCGGGGCGGCGATGCTGCTGGTGCTGAAGATGGTGGTGATTCTGGCGGTGCTGCGCGGCGGTGCGGAAGGCGGCCTGCTGACGCCGGGGCTGGCGGTAGGCGGCTTGGCCAGCCTGCTGCTGTGTATGCTCTGGCAACAGCTGCTTCCCGGCGGAGATTACGGCAGTTTTGCGCTGGTTGGCGCGGCGGCGTTTCTTGCCGCATCCATGCAGATGCCGATAACGGCGGTGGCGCTGGTGATGGAATTCACCCATATGGATCACAGCTATCTGGCCCCCACGCTGCTGTGCGCGGCAGGGGCATTTTTAACCTGCCGGATATTGGATAAGAACGATTCCTTCTGAAACGCAGCGAAAATAAAAGGCCATGATTTACCATGACCTTTTGTTCAAAAACGATTTGCGGGGCGAGTCATCGTTACTCGATGTTTTGGATCTGCTCGCGCATTTGTTCGATTAGCACTTTCAGTTCAATGGCGGAGTTCGTCACTTCGGCATTAATCGATTTAGACGCCAGCGTGTTCGACTCGCGGTTGAACTCCTGCATCATAAAGTCGAGGCGGCGACCGACCGCTTCTTTCTTCTTCAGGATATTCCACGTCTCTTTCACATGCGCTTCCAGGCGATCCAGCTCCTCGGCAACGTCAATACGCTGCGCCATCAGCACCAGCTCCTGCTCAAGGCGGTTATTTTCCAGCTGCACTTCGGCGTCTTCCAGTTTGGAAACCAGACGCTCGCGCTGCCACTGTAAAATTTCCGGCATATGGGCGCGTACTTTAGCCACTTCGGCGGTGACCCCGTCCAGGCGCTGCTCAATAAGCGCTTTCAACGCCTGGCCTTCGGTTTCACGGGCGACGATAAAGTCGTCCAGCGCGCCGTTCAACGCGCCCAGGATTTCGGCGGCAATGGCGTCCAGATCCTGCTCATGAGCCGACATTACGCCGGGCCAGCGCAGAATATCCACCGGATTAATTTCGCCCTCGTCGCTCTGCATTTTTACCCAGTTGGCGGCATTAACCAGCTGCTTTGCCAGCTTTTCGTTGAGAATCAGCTCGCCCTGTGCGCTCGGGTCCTGCTCAAAACGCAGGGTGCATTCGACTTTACCGCGGGTCAGACGGGAGCGAATACGTTCACGCACCACGGGCTCCAGGCTACGGAACTGCTCCGGCAGGCGGAAGTAAGTTTCCAGATATCGTTGGTTTACCGAGCGCAGTTCCCACGCGGCGCTACCCCATTCACCCTTGATTTCACGCCGGGCGTAGGCGGTCATACTGCGGATCATAGACGTTCCTGTTTTTAAAGGAGAGTGGGGTGGATTATAGCTTTCGCGACCTTATCAGGATAGGAATAAGCGCGCATTATCCGTATAATGCGCAGCCACATTCGTTTCAAGCCGGAGAACATCATGCGTCCAGCAGGCCGTAGCGCTAATCAAGTGCGTCCAGTAACCCTGACCCGTAACTACACAAAACACGCAGAAGGCTCCGTGCTGGTCGAATTTGGTGACACGAAAGTATTGTGCACCGCTTCTATTGATGAAGGCGTGCCGCGCTTTCTGAAAGGCCAGGGGCAGGGATGGATCACTGCCGAATACGGCATGCTGCCGCGTTCTACCCACACGCGTAACGCGCGTGAAGCCGCCAAAGGTAAACAGGGCGGCCGCACCATGGAAATCCAGCGCCTGATCGCGCGTGCGCTGCGCGCGGCAGTTGACCTGAAAGCGCTGGGCGAATTCACCATTACTCTGGACTGCGACGTGCTGCAGGCCGACGGCGGCACCCGTACTGCATCGATTACCGGAGCCTGCGTGGCGCTGGCGGATGCGCTGAATAAGCTGGTTGCGGCCGGTAAGCTGAAAACTAACCCGATGAAAGGAATGGTGGCGGCAGTCTCCGTAGGGATCGTGAATGGCGAAGCGATTTGCGATCTGGAATACGTTGAGGATTCCGCGGCGGAAACCGATATGAACGTGGTGATGACCGAAGATGGTCGCATCATTGAGGTGCAGGGTACGGCAGAAGGCGAACCGTTCACCCATGAAGAGCTCCTTACCCTGCTGGCATTGGCCCGAGGGGGCATCGAATCCATTGTCACGACGCAGAAGGCGGCGTTGCAAAACTAGTTTTTAAGGCGACTGAGAAGTCGCCTTTTTTTTGTCCGTAGAAAAGTAAGATGAGGAGCGAATCCATGAAACCGTATCAGCGCCAGTTTATTGAGTTTGCGCTTAACAAGCAGGTACTTAAGTTTGGCGAGTTTACGCTGAAATCCGGGCGCAAGAGTCCCTATTTCTTCAACGCCGGCCTGTTTAATACCGGGCGCGATCTGGCACTGTTAGGCCGTTTTTATGCCGAAGCGCTGGTGGATTCCGGGATTGATTTTGACCTGCTGTTTGGCCCGGCCTACAAAGGCATCCCTATCGCCACTACCACGGCGGTCGCGCTGGCGGAACATCATGACCGCGATCTGCCTTACTGCTTTAACCGCAAAGAGGCAAAGACCCACGGCGAAGGTGGAAATCTGGTGGGGAGCGCGCTGCAGGGCCGCGTGATGCTGGTAGATGATGTTATCACCGCAGGCACCGCGATTCGGGAATCGATGGAAATTATTCAGGCCAACGGCGCCGAGTTAGCCGGCGTACTGATCTCTCTGGATCGTCAGGAACGCGGACGCGGTGAAATCTCAGCGATTCAGGAAGTTGAGCGCGACTACAGCTGTAAAGTGATTTCCATCGTGACGCTGAAAGACCTGATCAGCTATCTGGAAGAGAAGCCGGAAATGGCTGAACATCTGGCAGCCGTTCGCGCCTATCGCGAAGCGTACGGGGTGTAAATATCAGCCCGGCCGGCAACGTCCGCCGGGCATATTTTCAGACCAGCTTTGCGCCTTGCGCATTGACGTAGAGCGAATAGATGGACGTGCTGGATGCCATAAACAGGCGGTTGCGCTGTTCACCGCCGAAGCACAGGTTGGCGCAGCGTTCCGGTAACTGAATAATACCGATGTTTTTCCCCTGCGGATTGAAGACGCGGACGCCGTCCAGCTCTTCGC
Source organism: Klebsiella sp. HMSC09D12 (assembly GCF_001808475.1). Taxonomy (NCBI): domain Bacteria; kingdom Pseudomonadati; phylum Pseudomonadota; class Gammaproteobacteria; order Enterobacterales; family Enterobacteriaceae; genus Klebsiella; species Klebsiella sp. HMSC09D12. The sequence goes on from NZ_KV793429.1 coordinate 184,785, forward strand.
TGCCCGTACCCCACCCGCACCACAGGTTCCCGTCCATGTCGCAGGCGATGCCGTCAGCGGTTCCGTTATCGCAGTCAATATGCACTCTTTTGTTTTTCAATGTGTTATCGACAACATCCCACGCCAGGATAAGCCGGTTTGGGGTAGCGCGGCTTTCCACCACGTAGAGCGTTTTTTCATCGGCGGAAAAACAGAGGCCGTTTGGCCCCTTGACGTCGCCCAGCACGACGCTCAGTTTACGGCTCTCCGGGTCCAGTCGATAAACGTTTTGCGGCAGCTGCGGCGTGGCCTTATGCCCTTCATAGAATCCGCTGATACCGAAAGGCGGATCGGTGAACCAGATGCTGCCGTCTGACCTCACGACGATGTCGTTTGGCGAGTTCAGCGGTTTGCCTTCGAAGTTATCCGCCAGTACGGTGATGCTACCGTCATATTCAGTGCGGGTAATTCGTCGAGTATCGTGTTCGCAGCTGATGAGCCGTCCCTGCCGATCGCGGGCGTGGCCGTTCGCGTAGTTTGCCGGTTGGCGAAATACGCTGGTAGCGCCGGTGGCCTCATCCCAGCGCATAATGACGTTGTCAGGAATATCGCTCCAGAGCAGCATGCGCGTATCGCCAAACCATACCGGCCCTTCCGCCCAACGAAAGCCGGTGGCGATCTGCTCCACTTTTGCGCTGGCAAGCATATAGCGGCGAAAGCTATCATCCACCGCCATAATACGCGGATCGGGATAACGTGCAGATGGCGCCCAGGCCGCGAAGCTTTTTTGACTAAGCACGAGTGATGCGGTTGCCAGACCGCCCAGTTTGAGCAATTCCCGTCGTGATGTCGCCATCAGCCCTCTCCTTATCCATTGCAAAGATACAATCAAAGGATGGTATGAGAGAGCGAGAGCCGAAAACATCTGGCAGTTCTACGAATTGTTCTGGGCGTTATGCCAGAATAATCAAAAAAGAGAGATGCAGCCTTTCGGGCTGCATAGAGACAGGAGAGGGTTACTTCAGCTGGGCGGCGACCAGCGGCCAGCGGGCGTCAAAATCGTCCGTCGGGCGATATTTAAACTCGCTGCGCACAAAGCGCGACAGCATCCCTTCGCAGAATGCCAACAGCTGGCTGGCCAGCAGGGCTTCATCGACGGAGTAGCCTTCACCTTCACGCATTTTCTTTTCACGCATCACCTGACGCAGCTGGACTTCAATACGCTCGAAAAGCTGGTTTATGCGATCCTGAAGCCGGTCCTGTTCAAACATCAGCGCGTGGCCGGTCAGAATTCTTGTCAGCCCAGGATTACGCTCGCCAAACCCCAGAATCAACAACACAATCAGACGCAGGCGCGCGGTGGTGTCTTTTTCATCTTTTAAAATCAAATTGATGCGCGTAATCAGGCTGTCTTCGATAAACTCAATCAGGCTATCAAACATGCGGGTCTTGCTCGGGAAATGCCGATACAGAGCCGCTTCGGATACGCCAACGGAGGCCGCCAGCTTCGCCGTGGTGATACGCTGACTCCCGTCGCTGGATTCGAGCATTAGCGCCAGAGATTGAAGTATTTCTTCGCGACGATTCCTTTTCGCAGTTTGTTTTTCTGCCATGTTTTAAAATACCCCTGAAAAAAAGCACTTGTCAGGCAGGCATCCACAAAGCGACCGCAAGCTGTTGCCTGCGGTGATGTTATTGCATTAGTGCGCTTTGCGATGCAGGTTCCACTTCATCTTTGGGACTGCCCGTTTATCGGCGACGCCCCGAAGATTTTTGTCTATTGCCGGGCTTATTTACGCCCTGAGTGACCGAAGCCGCCTTCGCCGCGATCGGTGGTGTCAAACTCTTCCACCAGGTTAAATTCCGCCTGTACAACGGGCACGAACACCATTTGCGCGAGACGCTCGCCGGGTTCGATGGTGAAGCTCTGCTGACCGCGGTTCCAGACGGAAACCATCAGCTGACCCTGATAGTCGGAATCAATCAGGCCGACCAGGTTACCCAGGACGACGCCGTGTTTATGACCCAGCCCGGAGCGCGGGAGAATCACTGCTGCCAGAGACGGATCGGCAATATGAATCGCCAGGCCAGTTGGCACGAGGAGCGTAGCGCCAGGCGCCAGCTCTACGGCGTCATCGAGACAGGCTCGCAGGTCAAGTCCGGCGGAACCGGAGGTGGCATAGGTCGGCAGCGGAAATTGCTGACCAACGCGCGGGTCCAGAATCTTAACGTCGATTTTTTTCATCATAACGGGTCACGATCTCGTCGAGTAATAATTGGCCCAGGAGTTCCTTGCGCTCAAGTGGTAAGCGCTTATCTCCCTCCTGCCAGAAAAGGTGTAATGCATTGCTGTCGCTGTTAAATCCCTGATTTGGCTGTGAAACATCATTAGCGCAGATCAGATCAAGATTTTTGCGGGCTTGCTTTTGCCGTGCGTATTCTTCCACATTATTCGTTTCGGCGGCAAACCCAACGACGTAAGGGCGGTTGGCCTTAAGCGCGGCGACCCCTGCGACGATATCCGGATTTTTAACCATTTTCAGGGTGAGTTCATCACCTTGTTTTTTGATTTTTTCTTTGGCAATGGTGACCGCACGGTAGTCGGCGACCGCCGCGCAGCCAATAAAAATATGCTGCCGTGAGGCGCCGTTTTGCACCACGGCTTCCATTTCCAGCGCCGTGGTGACATCAATTCTTTGTACAAACGGCGGCGTAGGTAGAGAAACCGGGCCGCTTACCAGCGTGACGTTTGCCCCGCGACGCGCGGCGGCGGCGGCAATCGCGAAGCCCATCTTACCAGAACTGTGGTTAGTGATATAACGCACCGGATCCAACGGCTCGCGGGTTGGGCCCGCGGTAATCATGATGTTGAGATGTTGCAAATCTTTGACAGGAGAGAAGTGCTGCGCGGCCATATCCACAATGGTCAGCGGGTCCAGCATCCGCCCCGGCCCAACATCGCCGCAGGCCTGGCTGCCGCTGTCCGGGCCCCAGACCAGCAAACCGCGCGAGGCAATCACCTCAAGATTATGCTGGGTGGCGGCGGCGCGATACATTTGCTGATTCATGGCGGGCACGACCGCGACGGGCGACGGCGTCGCCAGGCAAATCGTCGAGACGAGATCGTTAGCCATGCCTGCCGCGACTCGGGCGATTAAATCGGCGGTCGCCGGAGCGAGAATAACCAGATCGGCCCATTTCCCCAGCTCAATGTGGCCCATTGCGGCTTCGGCGGCCGGGTCGAGCAGGCTGTCGGAAACCGGATAACCCGATACCGCCTGTAAACTTAATGGCGTAATGAAGGCTTTAGCGGCTTCCGTCATGGCGACGCGGACATCCGCACCGCGGTCGCGCAGGCGGCGCACCAGTTCCGGCGTTTTATAGGCAGCAATGCCGCCGCTCACGCCGAGAACGATCTTTTTACCAGCCAGACTCATCATGATTTTTTCCTGTTGCGGTACACCAGAATTCGCGCATCTTATCACAATCCTCACGGCATCGTGTGCCTGGTGGCGATCCACTTTGCGAGGCGCTACGCAGGGATAAAACTTGCCTGTCGGCGGCGCAAAAAGGCTGTGTCAGGATAGCGGGGAGTGGGAAGGAGAGGCCGCGATGGAGATACAGGAAACCCTCATGCCGAGGGAAAAGATGCAGCGTTACGGTATCGAAGTTTTATCGGATATCGAGCTGTTAGCGCTGTTTTTACGTACTGGTACGCGCACGCAGGACGTGATGACATTTTCGCGAGAGCTGCTGCAGCGATTTGGCTCGCTGTACGGCCTGCTTTCGGCGGAAGAGTCACAGTTCGCTGAGATTGAAGGCATTGGTCTGGCGAAATATGCGCAGCTAAAAGGGATTGCTGAACTGGCGCGACGCTATTTCAGCCTGCGGATGACGGAAGAGCCCTCATTGGTCACCCCGTCGATGACGCGGGAGTTTCTGCAAAGCCAGCTGGCCGACGAAGAGCGCGAGATCTTCATGGTGATCTTTTTAGACAATCAGAACCGGGTATTGAAACATAGCCGACTTTTTTCTGGTACTCTTAGCCACGTTGAGGTGCATCCGCGAGAAATCGTACGCGAAGCCATCAAAGTGAACGCCGCCGCGGTGATCCTGGCACATAATCATCCATCCGGAAGTCCTGAGCCGAGTAAGGCCGACAGATTGATTACCGAAAGAGTGATAAAATGTTGTCGATTCATGGATATACGTGTGCTCGATCACCTTGTTATCGGCCGCGGAGCGTACGTATCTTTTGCTGAACGCGGCTGGATTTAGCCCCGATCATGCGATCCATCGGGATCTTTGTCTGTTCGGGACTTGAGCACATCGCAGAGTCAGCGTATACTACGCCACCTTTGAGAATCTCGGGTTTGGCATTTGGGCCTGGCAATCGAGAGTTCAATAGAACTATGCGATGACCGGGCTGTAAAGCCTGACGAGGCGCCAATACCCCATACGAAGCTCGAGCTAATTTGATTTTTGGAGAATAGACATGTCCCGAGTCTGCCAAGTTACTGGCAAGCGTCCGGTGACCGGTAACAACCGTTCCCACGCACTGAACGCGACTAAACGCCGTTTCCTGCCGAACCTGCACTCTCACCGTTTCTGGGTTGAGAGCGAGAAGCGTTTTGTCACCCTGCGCGTATCTGCTAAAGGTATGCGTGTTATTGATAAGAAAGGCATTGATACAGTTCTGTCCGAACTGCGTGCCCGTGGCGAAAAGTACTAAGTACTTAGAGGAAATAAATCATGGCTAAAGGTATTCGTGAGAAAATCAAGCTGGTTTCTTCTGCTGGTACTGGTCACTTCTATACCACCACGAAGAACAAGCGTACTAAGCCGGAAAAACTGGAACTGAAAAAGTTCGATCCAGTTGTCCGTCAGCACGTTTTATACAAAGAAGCTAAAATCAAATAATTTTAGGTTCCTTGTAAAGAAAAACCCCGCCTCGGCGGGGTTTTTTGTTATTAAAACGACGCCACCGTCGGCGCTGGCGGCAGTTTAGCCCTCCTGTGGCAGGCGGAAGAGCAAGCTGAACAATAATTGCCCTGAACCTCGTCGCTGAACGCGGTAAGATAGAGCATCCAGCCGTTTTTGTTCGAGAAAAGAATGCCTGAATTACCTGAAGTAGAAACCAGCCGCCGCGGCATTGAGCCTCACCTGGTTGGTGCGACCATCCTGCACGCCGTTGTGCGCAACGGGCGCCTGCGCTGGCCGGTTTCCGAAGAGATCTATCGCCTGAGCGACGTTCCTGTGCTCAGCGTGCGCCGCCGCGCTAAATATCTGCTGCTCGAACTGCCCGACGGCTGGATTATCGTCCATCTCGGCATGTCGGGAAGCCTGCGTATCCTCAGCGGAGATCTGCCGGCGGAAAAACACGACCACGTGGACCTGGTGATGAGTAACGGCAAGGTCCTGCGCTATACCGATCCGCGACGCTTTGGCGCCTGGCTGTGGACTAAAGAGCTGGAAGGGCATCCGGTGCTGGCGCATCTGGGACCGGAGCCGCTGAGCGATGAGTTCAACGCCGATTATCTCCAGCAGAAATGCGCGAAGAAGAAAACTGCGATCAAGCCCTGGCTAATGGATAACAAGCTGGTGGTCGGCGTGGGTAATATCTACGCCAGCGAATCGCTATTTTCGGCGGGTATTCACCCCGACAGGCTGGCCTCTTCGCTGTCGCGCGAGGAGTGCGAACAGCTGGTGAAAGTGATTAAGCTGGTCCTGCTGCGCTCCATCGAACAGGGTGGGACGACGCTGAAAGATTTCCTGCAAAGCGACGGTAAACCGGGTTATTTTGCCCAGGAGCTGCAGGTGTATGGCCGCAAGGGCGAGCCGTGCCGCATTTGCGGGACGCCGGTTATCGGCAGTAAACACGCCCAGCGGGCGACGTTTTATTGTCGCCAGTGCCAGAAATAATATGCGGTGGTTGCGGTGAACCCGGCTCGCGCTGCGCTTAGCCGGGCTACGCGTCCGTGCGATTTGATTGGGTAGCCCGGACAGATGCGCAGCATCGCCTGCGGGAAGAGACCCGATGGCGCAGGATTACAGCTTCTTCAGCAGCGCCTGGTGAACGTTTGCCGGCAGAAAGTGGGAGACGTCGCCCTGGTGGCGCGCCACTTCTTTTACCAGCGAAGAGGAGATAAACGACCACTCTTTGCACGGCATCAGAAACACGCTCTCCAGCGTCGGCATTAAATGACGGTTCATATGGGCCAGCTGCATCTCATATTCAAAATCCGCCACCGCCCGCAGGCCGCGAATTAAAATGTTCGCCTGCTGCGCGCGGGCAAAATTGGCCATTAAATCGCTGAAGCCAATAACCTCAACGTTGACCAGATGCGCCGTTGCCTGGGTGGCCAGTGCGATGCGCTCGTCGAGAGTGAACATCGGCTTTTTGCTCGGGCTGGCGGCGATAGCCAACAGCACCTTATCGAACATGCTGGCCGCGCGAGTGACGATATCGATATGGCCGTTGGTGATAGGGTCGAAGGTTCCCGGATAGATCGCTTTTGTGCTCATAATGACACTTTCTCCGAGTAGCCGCGGCTCAGGGCCCACAGCTCGGTGTATTTATTAAACGTGTATTGCGCGTTGACCACCGCCAGTAGCCAGCCTTGTTTCCCATCCAGAATGCCGCCGCGCAGCAGCAGCGTTTTCACAAAGGCGCCCAGCGTATGGCCGAAGATAGCGGCCAGCGAGGTCTTTTTGCCTCTCTGATGGCGCTCCTGCGCCCAGGCGGCGGCGTAGGCCAGCTGCTTTTGCTGAAAGCCGGAGAAATCACGGCAGGTCAGATGCAGCAGATCGCCCGCGAGCTCGATAACCGGCGCGCCTCGGGCATCGAGAGATTCGTGGACCAGATTATCGTTATAGCGGTAACGGCCGCGTTCGTACAAGCGCATCACGCGATCGGGATACCAGCCGCTGTGGCGCATAAAGCGGCCAAGAAAATAGTTGCGCCGGGCAATGCTGTATATTGCGCCGGTTTGCGGCGCGGCCAGCACGCTGCGGATAGACTGCGCAAGCTCCGGAGTGACGCGCTCGTCGGTATCGATCATCAGCACGTAATCGCCGGTGGCGTAGTCCTGGGCGCGCTGGCGTTGAATACCGTAGCCCTGCCAGTCGCGATTGACATGCACCTGAACGCCCATGCTGCGGGCTAATTCGACGGTGTTGTCGCTACTGCCGGAATCCAGCAGCACTATCTCATCGGCCCAGCTTACCGACGCCAGACAATCAGGCAGCAGATCCGCCGCGTTTTTGGCGATCATCACGACCGAGAGTCGAGGCGACATTAGTGGCTCCGCTGCGGCAGATAGGGTTGGAGTAACTGTAGCAGACGGGAGAGCGCGCCCTGGTTTTGGTGCAGGACTTCCACCGCGTGACGACCATACCACAGACGGTAATCTTCATCGGTCAGCAGGTTTGACACCTCCGTCACCAGCGAGTCGGCGTCGGTGACGGTAATCAGTCCATCGTCCTGCTGCAGCTTGGCGCAGATATCTTTGAAGTTAAAGGTGTGCGGGCCCATCAGTACCGGTATCGCATGAGCAGCGGGCTCCAGCGGGTTATGACCGCCGCGCTCCACCAGGCTACCGCCGACAAACGCGAGGTCGGCAATGCCGTACAGCAGCATCAGCTCACCCATGGTATCGCCAATCACCACCTGGGTACTGTTCGACGGGATTTCGCCGGTACTGCGCAGGGTGTAGCTCATTCCCGCTTTCTGCACCATCTCGCGGGCGTCGCCGAAGCGCTCCGGGTGGCGCGGGACAAGGATCAGCAGCAGGTTGGGGAAGCGCTCCAGCAGCTTTTTATGCGCCTGAAGAATGATTTGCTCTTCGCCGTCGTGGGTGCTGGTGGCAATCCATACCTGGCGGTGCGGCGCCCACTGGCGACGCAGGGTGATAGCGCGAGCGGCCAGCTCCGGCGTGACTGAAATATCAAACTTCAGGCTGCCGGTGACCGCCAGTTGATTGCGTTTCAGGCCAAGGGCGATAAAGCGGCTGGCGTCTTCTTCATTCTGTGCGGCGATAAGGGTAATGCGGCTCAGCAGCCGACGCATAAATTTGCCCAGTTTGGCATAGCCTTTCGCCGAGCGTTCGGACAGCCGGGCGTTGGCGATAACCAGCGGAATTTTGCGTTTATGCAGCGTGGCGACCATGTTCGGCCACAGTTCGGTTTCCATGACGATAACCAGCTTTGGCTGAACGGTATTGAAGAAGCGGTTCATTGCGCCGGGAAGATCGTAAGGCAGATAGACGTGATGGACGTCTTTACCGAAAGCGGACATCGCGCGTTCGGAGCCGGTTGGCGTCATGGTCGTGACGGTGATCGGCAGATAGGGGTAGCGGTGGCGTAGCGCGCGCACCAGCGGGATAGCCGCCAGCGTTTCACCCACGGAAACGGAATGCAGCAGGATGCCACCCGGTTCTACCTTGTTCTGGCAGAAGCCATAACGTTCCTTCCAGCGTTTACGATAGGCAGGGGCCTTACGGCTGCGTAACAGCAGTCGCAGCCACACCAGCGGCTGAATGAGGTAAAGTAGGGCGGTATAAAGCAATTCCAAGCGATTTATCCGTATTTATGTTTTTGCGGGCAAATTCTAAGCATTTAACCCGCGTAAAGCTATCTCTTTGGCGGAAACTAAGGGATTCAGTATTAAGCCGCGTCGCGATAGCGCTTGATGCGCAGATAGCGGCGTCCAAGACGCCAGCGTAGACGGAACGTATGGGCATTTTTCCAGATCAGGCTCCAGATACCGCGGTCAAAGAACTCTTTAATGATAATATGCTTTTTTGACTCATCTTTCATGCTATCGAAGGTATGAATAATTCCCAGCCCCTCTTTAGCGATCTGCCAGCGGCAGGCGGAAATATTGCGAACCTTGTCCGGATAGCGCTGGTTGATGGCGTCCAGCATCTCAAGAATCTTCATATAGTGGCGCGCTGAACGCATCAGCGTATCGTCATTGTCCGGCTTATGCGACACCGATTCCGAATGGATGTAGTAATCGTAGAACTGCTCGCTGGTGTACTGCACGCGTTCTGCCGCCAGCAGCACTTCCGTGGTCCAGGGAATATCCTGATGACGCAGGCCCGGCTCAAAATGGAAGCGGTGATCCGCGATAAACTCGCGGCGGTAAATATTGAGCCAGGTGACATGCAGGAACTTACGAGAATCCAGCGCCTGTTTTAACCAGACGTGGCCGGGCAAAACGCCGGTCGACTGTAGCCGGTCCAGCGGGAAAATAGGATGGATATCTTTTTTCGTCTCGTAGACGTAGCGGCCGTTGCAGGTGGCGACGTCAAGATTGCCCTTTTCCGCCATTTCCAGAAGCGTACGGTACATGCCCGGGTAAAGCTTATCGTCGATATCCGGAAAGGTCAGGTATTTACCGGTCGCCGCGGCGAGCCCGGTATTGCGCGCCACCGACACGCCCTGGTTTTCCTGTTCCAGTACGAGCACGTTTTGCAGGCGCTCTTTCCACTGGTCGATAACCGCAAGGCTACCGTCCGTCGACCCGTCGTTCACCAGGATCAGTTCATAGCTTTCCAGCTGCTGTTGCTCAAGGCACTCAAAGAATTGCGCAAGGAATTTTTCGCCGTTATAGACGGCGGCTACGATGCTTAGTAAAGGCGTTTGACTCATAAATCATTCGATCCTGGTTGAATAACGGCGTCAGGCGCTGCGCAGCTGACGATACTGCTGACAAATCGATGCCACGCTGAATTTCTCCAGCGCCGAGGCGTCGATGGCAGGGGGGCTATGGTAAATGCTTTGCATCGTATGAGCCAGCGCCGGGCTGTTGAGATCCGCCAGGCCGCGCGACAGCTCGCCGGTGAGGATCTCGGTCACGCCGCCCGGGCAGCGGGTGCTGGCGACCGGCGTATCCAGCAGCAGCGCTTCAACCACCACGTTGCCAAAACCTTCGCTATCGGAACTCAGGACCAGCATCCGCGCGCCTTTGATCCACGGCAGCGGATTTTTCTGGAAGCCTTTAAACAGGACGCGATCGGCAACCTGTAGCTGCTGCGCCAGCTGGCGCAGGCGCTGCTCTTGTTCCGGTTTTCCCTGTCCCAGCAGCACCAGCGGCGCATCAATACCGCTTTGCGCATACGCCTCAATCAGGCGGTCGTGGCGTTTACCGGGATGAAAGCGGCCCACGTGAATAATATAGTCGCCGTCGGGTCGCTGGCTGGGCTCTTCAGCCGCTGCGCGCAGCGCGGCGATATCAAACGGGTTATAGATGGTTTTCAGCTGGGCCGGGCGAATGGCGAACTGCTCGACCAGATCTTGACCTACCGCATCGGAGACGGTGACGACGTTGCGTCCCTGGTAAACGCGTCCGATCTTCTGCTGCTTAAGCCAGCGGTCAAAACCGGTGCGATGGCCGAGATAGGAAGTAGAGAATACGCCGTGCAGGCAATACCAGACGTTTCGCCCGTTCAGCAGGCGGCTGCGGGAGACAATGCGGTCAGTTTTATGCAGATTCGAGAGCACCAGATCGAAGCGGCCCTGCCGTTCTGCGCTATCGATGGCCGCATCAAGCTGGCGCGCGCGCCGGGAGAGTTCCGTCAGTTTGCGCCACGGTTTGCGGCAGCGGTCGGCGATGACCTGATAATCCAGTCCTTCCGGCAGCGGATAATCGCAGACGTCGCGCAGGGAAAAAAGCGATACCTGTTCTCCCTGGCTGAGAAAGTGCGCCGCCAGCGTCAGCACGACTTTTTCCGCGCCGCCGCCGGGCAGGCCGTCGATAACAAACAATATGCGCATCGTTATTTCACCAAATCCTGATAAAGGGAGAGCAGCTGCGCCGAGAGGCGTTCGCTGGTGCAGGCCATGATGCGCTCGCGGGCGCGTTCGCCTTCCGCGGAGCCTAACGCCCGGGCGGGAAGGGCGCTAACCGACTCCTGCAGGGCCGGGATATCCAGCGCATCGCAAACGTAGCCATTGCTGCCCTGAACAATAAACTCCGCGCCGCCGCAGCCGGTAGTGGTAATGACCGGCAGGCCGCAGGCCATCGCTTCGAGAATAACGTTGGGAAACGGGTCGTACAGCGTCGGCAGCAGCAGGCCGTCGGCCATCTGATAGAACGGCAGGGTTTCCGACTGCATGCCGAAAAAGCGCACCCGCTCCTCGCAGTTCAGCGTTTTCGCCAGCTGCTGATAACGACTCTGCTCTTTATCTTTGCCCACTACCAGCAGGTAGCGGTTGGTCGGCGCGATGGCGCGGATCGCCGCATCCAGCCCCTTGCGCTCAAAGCCGGAGCCGACGTAAATCAGGCAGGTCGCCTGGAGCGGCAGATTCCATTTGGTACGCAGCGCGACAAAGGCCGCTTCCGTCGGCGGCAGAAAACGCTGGTTATCGATGGCGTTATAGATAACGTGGATTTTTTCCGCCGGCAGGCCGAAGTCTGCAATAATCTCGCGTTTAATCATCTCCGCGTTGCAGATAACGCCGCGCAGGTGCGAGTCCTGGTACATTTCGCGCTCGGCCTGCATCACATAGCGATGGTAGCGATCGGCAAACAGCAGGCGGCTTTTCCAGCCGGGCAAAATGCGCGAGCGCTGCTGCAGCCAGCGGCGGTGTACGCCGTCTCCGGCGCGGTACAGGTCGCAGCCGGGGATACGCTCATGGCTTTGCACCAGATCGAAGGCTTCGCGCTGCCACAGCTGGCGGGCGGCGTCGGCAAACCCACGCTCGCGGCTGATCCGCCCCCACTTGCGCGGGTTGCAGATGTGGATGTTCCACTCGGGCTTCACCGGCCCCTGCCACTCGCGGGTGATGACGTTCAGCTCAAGGTCGCTGTCGTCGAGGGCCTCCAGCGCGCGGGAGACAAATCGTTCCGCGCCGCCGTCCGGGCGATACTTCTGGCGTACCAGAGCCAGCCTGAATTTACTCATGCCAGTACCTTTTTCGCCGCCGCGATAACCGCGTCGGTGGGGATTAAATCGAGATAGCGTTCCTCGGTGTTGGTATCTATGTCGTCAGGATCGGGAATCGAGCCGAAATCACCCGCCCAAATTACCTCACCCTGCGCCTGCCATGGACGCCAGAAAGTGAGCTTGGAGGGGCCGAATAGCGCCACCAGCGGTGTGCCCAGCGCGGCGGCCATATGCATCGGCACGGAGTCGACGCCGATAAACAGGCGGGCATGGTCGATGAGAGACGCCAGCTGGCGCAGGGTGAGCTGCCCGGCGAGGGAGTACAGGCGAGCATTGGGACAGCCCGTCATAATCGTGTCGATCATCTGCTTCTCTTTGGCGTCGGGGCCGGAGGTCAGCACGACCGGATAGCCTGCCTCAGAAAGCGCGTTTATCAGAGCGCTCATCCGCGTTTCGCGCCAGCATTTAAAGAACCAGCGGGAGGTCGGCTGAATGACGATATAGTTGTCCTGAAATCCTTCCGGCAGCAGCGCGCGGCTGGCGAGCCAGTCCTGTTCGCTGTAGCCCATCGTTGCCGGCGCATCATCAATATCCAGCCCAAGCGGCGCCAGAATCGACAGATTCTGCTGTACGGTATGCAGCTGGTTGTGCAGCTCGGTTGAGGCGAGGGCGGTATGGCAAAAACGCCAGGCCGGATGACGACGCTTCGGAAAGTCAAAGCCGATGCGGGTGGTCGCCCCGGTCAGTTTAGTGATAATCGCGCTGGGCCACTGATCGGCAAGATTGAGCACCATATCGTAGCGCTGCTGGCGGAGCGTGCGGATCAGCTGCCATTCCATCTTGAGCTGATGGCCGGTGCCCTGTTTTTTCCAGCGCCGATCGATACCATAAATATGGCGGATCTCAGTATTCGCTGCGAGCATATCCCGGGTTTCTTCATAAAGCAGCACATCCACGCAGGCGGCGGGGTATTGCTGTTTTAGCGCGTGAATAAGCGGCGTTATCAATAACATATCGCCATGATGGCGAAGCTTAATAACCAGGATTCGCGCCGGGTTCACGCGGCCGGAAGTGCGGGTTTCAGGCGTCATTCTCTGTTCTTCATTCAGGGTCAGGGCTCCGATTCTAGGGGATCAGATAGATTGAGAGAAGCCTTGTCTTGCTCTACCATGACCCGATACGTATGGCCTGAGGACGTTTTCGTGCACAAACCCGCATTTCTCATCACGATTGATACAGAGGGCGATAACCTCTGGCAAAAACATGACAGCATCACCACCGAGAATGCGCGCTATTTACCGCGTTTTCAGCAGCTTTGCGAAAAGTATGGCTTCAAACCGGTTTATTTGACCAACTATGAAATGGCCATCGACCCGGTTTATATCGAATTCGCCAAAGATGTGATTGCCCGGGGGACGGCGGAAATCGGCATGCATCTGCATGCCTGGAACAGCCCACCGACCGACCCGCTTACCGATGACGACTGGCGGCATAAACCGTATCTGATCGAGTACAGCGATACGGCGATGCGGGCAAAAGTCGACTATATGACCCGTCTGCTGGAGGATACCTTCCAGACTAAAATGGTCAGCCATCGCGCCGGACGCTGGGCGTTTGACGAGCGCTACGCGCGTCTGCTGGTGGAGTATGGCTATCTGGTCGATTGCTCGGTTACTCCCAGGGTGAACTGGAAAACGGCGAAAGGCGCGCCGCAGGGCGACGGCGGTACCGATTATCGTCACTTCCCGCAGCACGCCTACTTTCTCGACGAGAACGATATTCGTCGTGAAGGCCAGTCGTCGCTGCTGGAAGTGCCAATGAGCATTCAGTACAAGCATTCTGCGTGGATGAATAGCCTGAAGCAGGGTTACGATCGCCTGCGCGGCAAAGTCCGCTCGCCGTCGGTACACTGGCTGCGTCCGATGGGCGGCAACGTGGAGACGATGAAAAAAGTGGTCGAACAAACGTTGACTCAGGGTAATGACTACGTCGAATATATGCTCCACTCTTCTGAGTATATGCCTGGCGGCAGCCCGACGTTTAAAAACGAGCAGGATATTGAGCGCTTATATGCCGATCTGGACGCTTTTTTCAGCTGGCTGGCACCGCAGGTGAAGGGAATGACGTTGGCGGAATATTACCAACAGAAACGCGCACAGCGATAAAAGATCACAACCAGGTACCGTATGCGTATCGTGAAGCAGTTCACGCGGAAGAAAAATGCCTTCTTCCGCGAAATTAAATTTAATTTGATTAACTATCGTTACAGAAATAAAAGCGCACGCCAGCCTTTTAATCCCGCGAAGATTCAGCATGTTTTATTATTGCGCCTGGATGACAAAGTCGGGGATATGGTCGTGACGACCGGCTGCGCAAAGCTTTTGGCTGACCGGGGCTATAAGGTGTCTGTTCTTACCGGGCCTGTCTGTAAACAGATGCTTGCCGGTGCGGATTTTCTTGAGCAGGTCTATTTATATCAGCCGCGGATGCCCTTAAATGCGCTGCGTGCGGTGGGATTTGACGCGGTCGTTGATTTTGATGATGTTAAAACCTACGAGCGTTTTAAACTGCTCTCTGATCTGCGGCCTGGCTGCGTTATTGGTTTTAATAAACAAGAATATAAGCTTTACGATCACTCCATTCCTTTTTTTGACAGCGCCAGGCATATTTCCGCCCGCTACAAAGAAGTGGCCAGGCTATTTGGCATAGAACACGATCGTTACCACTATCATCTGCCCGGCGATCTTCACGAACGGGAAAGGGTTAAGCTTTTACTTAATCAGGAAAAAGCGCGCGCTCTCTGTATTGCGATCAACCCGTTTACCGCTTCAACGGATAAAGACTTTTGTCATCATCAGGTGGCGACTCTGATTGACCGCCTGCATACGCTTCCGTATGCCGTGAGCGTCATCATGGTTGGGCATAGCGAAAAAATTCGCCAGCTAAATCTGGATAAAGCGCTATATCTGCCTGATAGCAATATTAATTCAGCGGTAGAGATCGTTCGCCAGTGCGATCTGGTGATTACGGCGGATACCGCCATCGTGCATATTGCCCGCGCATTCGACAAGCCCATGGTGGCGGTTTACAACAAACGTAAGCTCAAAGATACCGGTTTGCCGGGCTATACTATTTGGGCGCCGGGTTATGACAAGGCCAGACAGATTGTCTGTGAAGAGACCCACGTCGCCGACATGACGATTGACGCCGTCTGGCCGGTGATTAAAGCGCAGGCGGACGACCTGGTTGCCTCTCGCGAGCAGGCATAAAAAAGGCCCGTAACGGGCCCTTTGCTTAGCGTTTCGCCTTCAGGCTGCCGCTCAGCGCAATACCCAGCGGTAGCCAAAACAGCGGCCAGGTTTCGCGAGGATTGCTGATGATAAACATGCCCTGCGAAGCCATAAAAATCAGCGCATAGATAAAAATCGCCAGTCCGTAGCGGCCATCCTGCTGTTTGCGCCATGCCTGCCATAGCCCTCCGGCAATCACCGCCAACAGCAGCGCCAGACCAATGATGCCGCCTTTCAGCAGGGCGCCAAGA
Organism: Klebsiella sp. HMSC09D12; assembly: GCF_001808475.1. Lineage (NCBI taxonomy): Bacteria > Pseudomonadati > Pseudomonadota > Gammaproteobacteria > Enterobacterales > Enterobacteriaceae > Klebsiella > Klebsiella sp. HMSC09D12. The sequence goes on from NZ_KV793429.1 coordinate 200,196, forward strand.
TAGACGCTGTGGGTGGTGGTGATATGTTCGCCGCTGTAGTTGGTAAAGTTCAGCTCGTAGTCAAAACCTCGCCCCAGCCACGGCTGGCTGGCCACTTCCTCGATCGTATGATGCCAGATGCTGATGCGCAAACCGCTTTGCGTCCCCAGCTCCTCAAAGCGCGCCAGCAGCAGGTCTCCAGTGGGGGTGAAGAAGAAAAGCAGTCCCAGAATCATCGCTAACGCGGCGACAATCAAGATATTACGGCGGGTAAAGACGTGCAGATGCAGGGTGCAAACAAACGCCACCAGTAGGGCGATAATCGGGCCGCGGCTTTGGGTCAGAAATAGCATCACCAGCATGATAGCCATCGGCACATACAGAAGGTGGCTGCCTTTTTCTTTCAGCAGCATGGCGCAAATAAGAACCCCAATACCGCAATAACCCGCCAGGTCGATAACGTTGGTCGGGCCGGGATTATCCGGCGACACCAGGCGCTCCTTGAGGACCAGGGTGAAGTCGATAACCATCGTCCAGATAGACAGCACCGCGATCCCGGCCACGATGCTCAGCAGCGTCAGATGCCGGGTGCGAGGATGGCCAAGTAGCGTTGTCAGCAGCAGAAGATAGAAAATGGTATAGGTGCCGTGGGTCAGAGGGGAATCGATATGCTGCGGCGTCTGGCCCCAAATATTGCTCAGCGCATAGTACACGCAGAATACGACCAGCAGACCATAGACCGGCCACTGCTGGCGCAGGCTCTCCGCTAATGCCCGGCGGTTGTCTGTGTTCAGCTGTGAAAGCAAAAACAGCAAAATGGATAAATGAAGAAGGTTATTTGCGCGAGTTGATACGCAAAAAATAGCGCTAAAAAACAGAAACAAAGGAAAGAAAATGGTGTAACCCTGTCTGGCATAACTACTGATTTTTAAAGTACTCATCAAATGAAACCTTTTCGAAAATCGTTTCCGGAACCGCGCTTTCTAAGGAGAAGTTAACGACCCGAATATGGTTTTGTTGCAGCACGTTGGCAGCGTGCGAAAAGGACGGCATGACCAGGTCATCCACCTTATTTGCCAGCCAGGAGGGGAGTTTATCCTGTTCCGTTTCGTAGAACCGCGGCTGGTTGAAATTGCTCATATCCAGCCCGCTTATCAGAATAGTTTTAAATCCCAGCCACATCAGAATTTGCAGAGCCCAGTAGACCACGGTACCGGCATCAAAAATGCCATGGCGGATGTCGGTGCTAAAGCAAATATCCTGCCTTTGCGGATGAAAGCGTAGCGCGGTGACGCCGCGCCAGACCTGCTGTATCGCGCTTCTCGGGACTTTAGGCTGGTAAATTTTATAACAGGCGTCTTCAATTAATGCCAAACGACAGCGAAGCGCTGAGCCGTGGCGGTCGAGGATTTTGGCAATGCCATGCATGGTGGTGAAGAGTACGATGTCCGGTTGGCTAATCACCGCACGAATAATGTCCGGTTTTTTATCGTAAAACTCCATGTCCACAATGGTATAGAGCGAAAATTTAATTTTATCAGAGAGATGCCACGCGCCATTCACCCCCATCACCGGGATGCTTTTCGGCAGCCGCGTAAAATCGATACTGCGCGTAGAGGGACCGGTTGCCGTCAGCAGCACTTCGCCCTGAGCGCTATCTTTTAGTTCGCTGAGGTTGACCAGCGGGACCGCTTTTCCTTTGTATTTCAGGGTGCGGATTTCACCGCTTGCCGCGCGGGTGATATGGGTAAACGGCCAAAGATTTTCGTTATGGCGAAAGGCTCGTCGATGCGTGTAGCGATAGATCTGCTTAAATAATGAACCCATTAAGCCAGTTCCTGAGATTTCAACAGTTGCAGAATCCGGGAGGCGGCAATATCCCCCGTGCTGTTGCCGCTTTCCGGGCGCACGACATACTGGTTTTTACCGTAGCCGCCAATCAGCCCCGGATCGGTCGGGCCGTACAGCGTGAAGTTCGGTTTATCGAGCGCGGCGGTGAGATGGCTCAGTCCGGTATCGACGGAAACCACTCCGCGCGCGCCTGCCAGCACCTGGGCCACCTGCTCCAGGCTCATACGCGGCAGGACGTCGACAAAATCGTGCCCATCCGCCAGGCGTCTGGCCCGCGCTTCTTCATGGGGGGCGCCCCACGGCAGTTTGATACGCACGCCGCTGTCGGCAAGCAGAGCGATTAGCGCTCGCCAGTTCTCTTCCGGCCAGTGTTTATCATCCCGCGTTGTGGCGTGGAGAAATACCAGATAGGGCACAGCGGAGGCGTCGGCCTGGCGCAAAAAATGGCGAGCGATAGCGTAGTCGCCCTGGGTTTCCGGCTTCGCGTAGCCAAGGCTTTTAGCGAACAGCTCGCGGGTGCGCTCAACGGCGTGCTGCTGTTTGGCGATATGGTGGCGACGGTTATAGAACAGGCTCGCCAGCGGTTCGCGAGCGGTCTGCCAGTCCATACCGTGCTTAACGCCGCGGGCCAGTCGGGTGACCAGCGCGGCGCTCTTCACCAGCCCCTGGGCATCAATGATGGCGTGGTACTTTTCCGCCTGTACGGCGTCGCGAAATGCCTTGCGTTCGGCTTTAACGGGCGCGGAAAACCACGCTTTGCGCCAGCGACGAATCGCCACCGGAATGACCCTGTCGACGGTCTCATGCCAGGAGGGGATCTGTGCGAAGCCCTCTTCAACCACCCAATCGAAACGAATGCCGGGAAAGGCCAGCGCGGCGTCGCTCAGCGCGGGCAGCGTATGCAGCACGTCGCCCATGGACGAGGTTTTTACGATCAATACCCGCATCCGTCAGGCTTCCTCTTGTTCCGTTTTTTCCAGCAGCAGGTCGTTTAATTCTTCCAGTACGCGCTGCGGCGTAATGTCGATCAAACTCTGATGATAGCCTTCGGCGGCGTCGCCTTTACGCACTTTGTGGTAGCCGCTGATCAGGCGGATAACGCGCGCTTTGTGCGACAGCGGAGGGGTGAAGTCCGGGCTACTTGGCCCATAGAGCGCCACCAGCGGACGATCCAGCGCCGCGGCAACGTGCATCAGGCCGGAATCGTTGCTAACCACCGCTTTACAGGCGGCGATCAGAATGACGGCCTGCTCAAGCTGAGTTTCCCCGGCCAGGTTGCGGCACCATGCCTGCTGCTCAGTCGTGAGCGCGGCAAGGATTTCATTACCCGCTTCATGATCTTTTGCGGAACCAAACAGCACGATTTGAAAGCCTTCATCGATCAGCTGTTTCGCCAGCTCGGCGTAGTGATAGTGCGGCCAGCGTTTTGCCGGGCCGAACTCTGCGCCTGGGCAGAAGCCGATTATCGGGCGCTCGGCTGAAATATTAAATGCGCTACAGGCCTGCGATTTTTCGCCTTCATGCACCTGCAGCTGCGGCCAGAGCAGCGGCTGCGGCAGATCTTTCGCGCAGCGCATCACGCCTTTATCGTATGCGAGACCGACGTAGCGTTCGACCATCAGCGGCCAGGCCGCTTTATCCAGCTTACGGGCATCGTTCAGCAGGCCGTAGCGCATCTCGCCGAGCCAGCCGGTGCGATGCGGGATACCGGCGAAAAACGGCACCAGCGCCGATTTAAACGAGTTCGGCAGCACGTAAGCGCGATCGTAGCGACGCTCGCGCAGGCTGTGCCCAAGCTTGCGCCGTTCGCCGATTTCCAGCGCGCCGTGGCCGAGCGGCATCGGGATCGCTTCGTTGACTTCCGGCATGCGCGATAGCAGCGGACGGCACCATGTGGGCGCCATCACGTCGATTATCGCCTGGGGATAGCGCGCCCTGAGCGTACGATAGAGACTTTGCGACATCATCATGTCGCCCACCCATGACGGGCCTACCACCAGTATCTTCATTCATTTCATCCTTCAAGCTGTCTCTGCGTTGGCTGCCTTCGTTCACTTCAGTCACATCGTTATCCTATGTTCCTGAAGATTCGCTCAGTTGCTGCCTTAATACCGCCCGAATGATTTTATGAATTCGCATGATTGTCGCGATTGAGCCAGGCCATATATTCCGTTACGCCTTCGGCGACGGTCTTGAACGGTTTATCATAGCCCGCTGCGCGCAGGTTAGTGAGATCCGCCTGGGTAAACGCCTGATAGCGGCCTTTCAGCTTATCCGGGAACGGAATGTATTCGATGCTGCCTTTCTTATGATAAGCCAGCGTTGCGTCTGCAACGGCCTGGAAAGACTCCGCACGGCCGGTGCCGAGGTTAAAGATGCCGGAAACGCCGTTTTCCCAGAACCACAGGTTTACCGCCGCGACGTCGCCGACGTAGACGAAGTCGCGCTTGAAGCCATCGCTGCCTTCGAACAGTTTCGGACTTTCGCCATTATTCAACTGAGTGTTCAGATGGAACGCGACGCTGGCCATGCTGCCTTTATGACCTTCGCGCGGCCCGTAGACGTTGAAATAGCGGAAGCCGACGATCTGCGAATTTGCTTCCGGCAGGATCTGACGGACGTATTCATCAAACAGAAACTTGGAGTAGCCGTAAACGTTGAGCGGCTGTTCGTATTCGCGGGATTCAATAAAGTCGCTGGTGCGGCCGCCGTAGGTCGCGGCGGAAGAGGCGTACAGGAACGGGATTTCACGCTCCAGGCAGTAGTGCAGTACCTCTTTGGAATACTGATAGTTGTTATCCATCATGTACTTGCCGTCCCACTCTGTAGTGGACGAGCAGGCGCCTTCATGGAAAATGGCGTCGATATCGCCGAACTCCTCGCCCGCCATAATTTGGATCAGGAAGTCTTCTTTATCCATGTAATCGGCAATGTTCAAATCCACCAGGTTGATGAATTTAGTGCCGTCTTTCAGATTATCTACGACCAGAATGTCGGTAATGCCTTTGTCATTCAGCGCCTTAACGATATTGCTGCCGATAAAGCCTGCGCCGCCGGTAACGATGATCATAACTGTAACCTTTGAAGTGGGTAGTCCAGAGACAATCCGGACATGAATACTCCTATCATATCACCACATCGGAAAGGCTTCAGCCATTCGCCGATAAGGTGAAGAGGGTCTCGTGATTTATGCTGCAAATAATTCATGCAGTAATGCATCATCTCGTATCAGCGTATAGCTTTAGGTAATATGTGCCAAATTTTGCCGAATCTGGAGAGTTGCAATGCGTGGTGATTTCTACAAACAGTTAACCAATGACCTCGATACCGCGCGCGCGGAAGGGTTGTTTAAAGAAGAGCGTATTATTACTTCGGCGCAGCAGGCGGATATCACCGTCGGCGGTAGCCAGGTCATTAACTTCTGCGCCAATAACTATCTGGGTCTCGCGAACCACCCGGATCTCATTGCCGCCGCGAAAAGCGGTATGGATAGCCACGGTTTTGGCATGGCCTCCGTGCGCTTTATCTGCGGCACTCAGGATAGCCACAAAGCGCTTGAGAAGAAGCTGGCGGATTTTTTAGGCATGGAAGACGCGATTCTGTACTCCTCCTGCTTCGACGCCAACGGCGGACTGTTTGAAACTCTGCTCGGCGCAGAGGATGCGATTATCTCCGATGCCCTGAACCACGCGTCGATCATCGACGGCGTGCGCCTGTGTAAAGCGAAGCGCTTCCGCTATGCCAACAACGACATGCAGGAGCTGGAAGCCCGTCTGAAAGAGGCGCGTGAAGCCGGCGCGCGTCATGTGCTGATCGCCACCGACGGCGTGTTTTCGATGGACGGCGTGATAGCCAACCTGAAAGGCGTTTGCGACCTCGCGGATAAATACGATGCGCTGGTGATGGTCGATGATTCTCATGCTGTGGGTTTCGTAGGGGAAAACGGCCGCGGTTCCCATGAGTACTGCGACGTGATGGGCCGCGTTGACATTATCACCGGTACGCTGGGTAAAGCGCTGGGCGGCGCGTCCGGCGGCTATACTGCCGCGCGCAAAGAAGTCGTCGAGTGGCTGCGCCAGCGCTCGCGTCCGTATTTGTTCTCCAACTCGCTGGCTCCGGCGATTGTCGCCGCTTCGATCAAAGTGCTGGAGATGGTGGAAGCCGGCAGCGAACTGCGCGACCGCCTGTGGTCGAACGCGCGCCTGTTCCGCGAAAAAATGACTGCGGCAGGGTTTACCCTCGCGGGCGCCGACCACGCCATTATCCCGGTAATGCTCGGTGAAGCCACCGTGGCGCAGCAGTTCGCGCGCGAGCTGCAAAAAGAAGGTATCTACGTCACCGGATTCTTCTATCCGGTGGTTCCAAAAGGCCAGGCGCGTATACGTACCCAGATGTCTGCGGCGCATACCCCTGAACAAATTGAACGTGCGGTGGAAGCCTTTACCCGCATCGGTAAACAACTGGGCGTCATTGCCTGAGGGTGTGAGATGAAAGCGTTATCCAAACTGAAGGCGGAAGAAGGCATCTGGATGACCGACGTACCGGAACCGGAAGTCGGCCACAACGATCTGCTGATTAAAATTCGCAAGACCGCGATTTGCGGTACCGACGTACATATCTATAACTGGGACGAATGGTCGCAAAAGACCATTCCGGTACCGATGGTTGTGGGCCATGAATACGTTGGCGAAGTGGTGGGTATCGGTCAGGAAGTTCGCGGCTTTAAGCTGGGCGACCGCGTTTCCGGCGAGGGGCATATCACCTGCGGCCACTGCCGTAACTGCCGCGCCGGCCGTACGCATCTGTGCCGCAATACGACGGGCGTCGGCGTGAACCGTCCGGGCTGTTTTGCCGAATATCTGGTGATCCCGGCGTTTAACGCTTTTAAAATTCCGGACAATATCTCCGACGATCTGGCATCGATTTTTGACCCGTTTGGCAACGCTGTACATACCGCGCTTTCATTCGACCTCGTGGGTGAAGACGTACTGGTTTCCGGCGCAGGCCCCATCGGCGTGATGGCGGCCGCGGTGGCGAAACACGTTGGTGCGCGCAACGTCGTGATTACCGACGTTAACGAATATCGCCTGGAACTGGCGCGCAAAATGGGCGTCACCCGGGCGGTGAATGTGGCGAAAGAGAACCTTAGCGATGTGATGGCCGAGCTGGGCATGACGGAAGGCTTCGATGTGGGCCTCGAGATGTCCGGTGCGCCGCCGGCGTTCCGCACCATGCTCGATACTATGAACCATGGCGGGCGCATCGCCATGCTGGGTATTCCGCCGTCGGATATGTCCATCGATTGGACCAAGGTGATCTTCAAGGGGCTGTTTATCAAAGGGATTTATGGTCGCGAAATGTTCGAAACCTGGTACAAGATGGCCGCGCTCATCCAGTCCGGCCTCGATCTGTCGCCGATCATCACCCACCGCTTTGGCATTGATGATTTCCAGCAGGGCTTTGACGCGATGCGCTCCGGCCAGTCTGGCAAAGTTATTCTCAGCTGGGATTAACCTGCTCCGAATTTGAGCTTAAAAAAGCGCCTGCGGGCGCTTTATTTAGAGAGCTGACTTCCACTTTTCTGATTTTTAATCCACTCCGCACTTTTTCTAAATCGCTTTCTCACCTATTCGTTTATACAGTCAGTTTAATCGCAGTTTAACCACACAAGTACTATGCTTAAACTCTCTGTATGCTTATTGACCTGTAATTCATCCCGCTTATTACGGGAGGTTTTACCACCTTTGCTTAAGGTGGCCGATGAATTTATCGTCATCGACTCAGGCAGCACGGATGCCACGCTGCAGATTTGCCAACAGTTCGGGCTCACCGTTCACCATCATCCCTATACTTCTCACGGCGCGCAGATGAACTACGCGACCTCTCTGGCCTGCCACGATTGGGTGCTGTGTATGGATAGCGATGAGATTCTTGACGACGAAGTGGTGGCGGCTATTCTGGCGCTGAAGGCGGGGGACGATCCTGACCCGGCCCGCGCCTGGCGACTGCCGCGTTACTGGTTCGTACTGGGCGAGGAGGTTCGCACCATTTATCCGGTATCATCGCCGGATTTCCCGGTTCGTTTGTTTAATCGCTCCGTCGCCAGGTTCAACGATCGGCCGGTAGACGATCAGGTCGTGGGCTTTCAGCACTCCAGCAAGCTACCGGGCTTCGTGCGACACGACACCTTTTACTCCCTGCATGAGGTGTTTAATAAGCTCAATAGCTACACTACGCGGCTGGTTAAATACCAGAAGATCAGGCCATCTCTCGCACGCGGAGCGATCAGCGCGATTGGCGCTTTCTTTAAATGGTATCTGTTCAGCGGGGCCTGGCGAAAGGGTAAGGTGGGCGTGGTCACCGGGCTCTATGCGACCTTTTATAGCTTTCTGAAATACTTTAAAGCCTGGTATGCCCATCAGGATAAGCCGGAATCCGCGGCGGATAAACGCCGGGACTCCAGGACGGTTTAGTTGGTGGGGGTATCCCAGCCCTGCCACTTCAGCTGGTAATACTGCACCAGCGTACTCTTGCTGATGCTTTCGCTCAGAATGGTAAAGAAGCGGCTGGCGTTGATCGGCTCCGGAGGGCGCTTAGATTTGCACTGCTTCACGCCACGGAACGGGTTGCGCGGCGGCTGTTTCGGCGGCGGGGCAGCGTTCGGCGTTGAGGTGTCCACCTGCGGCTCGTTGAGCAGGCTGCTCGGGCGAACCAGGGTGATATCCGGCGGCAGGTTATACACCATCTGCTGCAGCACGCGCACCGTCGTCGGGTGCGGGTGGCCGATAGCAATTGCGGAACCGTTGCGTCGCGCCAAAGCGATGGCGCGGTTGAACTGATAGCGAATATCCGCTTCGTTTTGGGTATCGTCGAGGAAAACCTTACGCTTAATCACCTTAACGCCGGTGCCCTGCGCCGCCCGCATGGCCTGGGTATTGCCGATGGTGACGCTATCCAGAAAGTAGAGATTGTAGCGCTCAAGCGCCTGCATCACTTTCTGCATACCGAAGAGATTCGACGTCATGGCGCTGCCCATATGGTTATTCAGCCCCACGGCGTACGGAACCTTACCGTAGGCTTCGCGGATAATGCGTTCTATCTCGCTGCTGTTCATATCCGGGCGGAGGGTATCTTTTTCCAGCGGCTGTTTACTGATCGGCGCCATCGGCAGGTGAATTAGCACCTCGTGGCCGAGATTATGCGCTTTCGTCGCCATTTCGCGGGCGTGGGGCGCATTAGGAAGTACGGCAACGGAGATCGTCGCTGGCAGCGCCAGCACCTGATTTTCCGTTTGTGGACGATAGCCAAAGTCGTCGATAACAATGGAGAGTTTGCCGGCAAAAACCGGCGACGCCATAACCAGCGTACTGGTTACCGCGAGTGCAATTCTGCGAAATTGAAGCAAAACTTATCTTCCCAACCACGGCTGTGGATTGACCGCCTGACCCTGGCGGCGAATTTCGAAATAGAGCGACGGACGGCCCTGACCGCCGCTGCTGCCTACGAGAGCGATCGGCTGGCCCGCCCGGACCTGAGTGCCGACGCTGACCAGCGCGCTTTGGTTATAGCCGTAAAGACTCATGTCGCCTTTGCCGTGTTCAACGACCACCACCAGGCCATAGCCCTGCAGCCAGTCGGCAAGAATAACCCGACCATCGGCAACGGCTTTGACCTCGGTGCCTTCAGACGCAGCGATAACCATCCCCTTCCAACGTAGTTCACCTTGCAGCTGTTCGCCATAGCGATGGAGAATTGAGCCGCGAACCGGCCAGAATGCCTGGCCTCGCGGTGAACCAAGCCCGCCGGTGCGGGACATCAGCGAGCGTTCGCTTTCGGTAGGTTTGTAGGTGGTGCCTTTACGTGAGGCTTCCTGCTGGCGATTGCGTACGTCCTGCGCTTCGCGGGCTTCGCGATCCGCTCGCGCTTTGGCCGCCGCCGCCGCCTGGGCGATACGACCGCGCAGGCGTGATTCGTTAGCCCGCATTTCGCTGAGCTGCTGCTGGCCTTGCTGAATAGAGGATTCAAGGCTGGCGAGGGTTTTTTTACGCTCGTTGCGCGCCTGCTCCAGCTTACTCTGCTGGGCGCGCTGCTCGTACACCAGGGTTTGCTGCTGGCTCTGTTTCTCTTCCAGCATGGATTTTTGCACCGCCACGTCTTCGCGAGTTTGCTTGAGCTGGGCGATGGTTTCCTGACGCGCCTGATTCAGATAGCCAAAGTAGGCCTGCAGACGCTGATTACGCTGCCCCTCTTCGCCGCTGAGGATCATCTGGATGCCGGTGTGCGGCCCCTGACGAAACGCGGCATCGAGCTGGGCGGAAAGGTTGCGCTCCTGCGAGGCGCGCTGACGCTCCAGCTTCGCGAGCGCGGCGTTCATTTCGTCGATCTGCTTATTTAGCTGGTTCAGCGTTTCCTGGGTTTCGCGCAGCTTGCGCGCGGCGGCGGAGATGGCCTCCTCCTGCGCTTTAAGCTGGGCAACCAGGGAAGCACGCTGCTGCTGCTGTTGTTTAATCGCCCGCTGTTTAGCGGCAATGTCGGCCTGAATGGATTTAAGCTGGTCGCGATCGTCGGCGTGAGCAGATGCGGCGCACAGCAATACGCCAGCGCTAAGCGCGCTGGCGTAAAGGACGGATCGAACTGCCGTTGCGATCCATGTAGTTGAATAAGTCGCCTTTCCCCTCATGGGGAAGGATTATTCCACGATGAACAGCGGCTTGCCAGTCATCTCTTGCGGGATTTCCATTCCCATCAGCGTCAACATGGTCGGCGCGATGTCGGAAAGTTTGCCGCCGTTGACCGCTTTGACGTTTTTATCGCCAACGTAAATCAGCGGAACCGGCAGGTTGGTGTGCGCGGTGTGCGCCTGGCCAGTGGCCGGATCGCGCATCTGCTCGGCGTTGCCGTGGTCTGCGGTGATCAGCAGCTGTCCGCCAACGGATTCAACGGCTTTGCTCACTTCGTCAATGCAGCGATCCAGCGCTTCTACTGCTTTAACGGCGGCTTCCATCACCCCGGTGTGGCCAACCATATCGCCGTTCGGGTAGTTACAGATGATGGTGTCGAACTGACCGCCCTTGATGGCGGCAACCAGTTTTTCGGTCAGCTCAGCGGAGCTCATTTCCGGCTGCAGATCGTAGGTTGCGACCTTCGGTGAATTGATCAGAATGCGCTCTTCGCCTTTGAACGGCTCTTCAACGCCGCCGTTGAAGAAGAAGGTGACGTGAGCGTATTTTTCAGTTTCGGAGATGCGCAGCTGGGTTTTGTCATTTTTCGCCATCCATTCGCCGAAGGTGTTCACCAGAGATGCCGGCGGATAAGCACAGGCGACTTTAATGTCTGCGGCGTACTCGGTCAGCATGACGAAATCGAGGTTAACCACTTTCTTACGGGCAAATCCGTCGAAATCGGCGTTAACGAAGGCGCGGGTGATTTCGCGAGCGCGGTCGGCACGGAAGTTCATGAAAATCAGCGCATCGCCGTCTTCCATGGCCGCATCGGCCTGGCCTTCAGCGCGAATAACGGTTGCTTTCACGAATTCATCGTTTTCATCGCGTGCATAAGCGGCCTGCAGGCCCGCAACGGCGGTATCGGCCTGGAACTCGCCTTTCGCCAGAGTCATCAGATCGTAAGCCTGCTCAACGCGATCCCAACGGTTGTCGCGATCCATGGCGTAGTAGCGGCCAATGATTGAGGCGACGCGGCCCTTGCCGAGTGCGGCAAATTTATCTTCGAATTTCGCCAGCGTCTTTTCAGCGCTGCGCGGCGGGGTATCGCGGCCGTCGAGGAAAGCGTGCAAATAGATTTTATCCGCGCCGCGTTCGGCTGCCAGCTCCACCATCGCCATGATGTGGTCTTCGTGGCTGTGGACGCCGCCCGGAGACATCAGGCCCATAATATGCACGGCTTTGCCAGCGGCAACGGCTTTATCCACCGCGCCGGTCAGTACCGGGTTGGCGAAGAAGGTGCGTTCTTTGATTTCAACGTCCAGGCGGGTCAGGTCCTGATATACGATGCGGCCCGCGCCGAGGTTGACGTGGCCCACTTCGGAGTTACCCATTTGACGATCCGGCAGACCGACTTCCAGGCCTGAAGCATCAATCAGAGTATGCGGACGTTTTGCCCACAGTGCGTCCATAACAGGGGTTTTGGCGCTGTAAATAGCGTTATCCTGCTGGTCTTCACGGTAGCCATAGCCATCCAGAATCACCAGTACCATAGGTTTTTTAGAAACCGACATTGCGACAACCTCATGCTCAAAGACAGAAAATTTGCGTAATTTTACTACAGCTGAATCGATCAAATCACCGTAAAAGATCAAAGAAAGAGGGCGGCCAGAGCGCATCGCCGCGGCGAGAGCGGTTTTTTTTCGTGACGGGCCGCAGAAAATACATTACATCGCGCTCACTGGCTGTATTTGCCGCAATGCACAGGTATACTCCTTCCCTGGTTTTTTTCTCACTTAGTCGGGAGTTGTAACCCCCCATGCAAGAAATTATGCAATTCATCAGCCGTCACCCCGTCCTGAGCATCGCGTGGGTCGCGCTGCTGGCGGCGGTGCTGTTCACCACCTTTAAAGGGCTGATGTCGAAAGTTAAAGTCATCACCCGCGGTGAAGCGACGCGCCTGATCAACAAAGAAGATGCCGTGGTTGTCGACCTGCGTCAGCGTGACGATTTCCGCAAAGGTCATATTGCGGGTTCTATTAACCTGCTGCCGAGCGATATCAAAGCAAATAACGTCGGCGAGTTGGAAAAGCACAAAGCACAACCCATTATAGTAGTAGACGGCTCAGGTATGCAGGCGCAAGAACCCGCCAGCGCGCTGAACAAAGCCGGTTTTGAAAAGGTCTTCGTACTGAAGGAAGGCATCGCAGGCTGGAGCGGCGAGAACCTTCCGCTGGTACGCGGTAAATAATTTACCCGCGTCTTTATGGCGTAGTGCGGTTTCCCCTGTGCCGGCGATTCGCCAGCGGGGGAACATTGCCTGCGGTGTAAAACCCTCGGGGGTAAAAACAGGAGTGAAGTCATGGCCAATATTGATATCTATACCAAAGCGACATGTCCGTTTTGCGTGCGTGCGAAAGCCCTGCTGAACAGCAAGGGCGTCACGTTCAACGAGTTGCCTATCGATGGCGATGCTGCAAAGCGTGAAGAGATGATTCAGCGCAGCGGTAGGACGACGGTTCCGCAGATTTTTATTGATGCGCAGCACATTGGCGGCTGTGACGACTTGTATGCGCTTGATTCACGTGGTGGACTCGATCCCCTCTTGCGCTAATTTTTTGCGCTCATCTCCATTGGACGGGCGTACTTAAGGACAACACGAAAGGGTTTTACTATGTCAGAACAAAACAGCACCGAAATGACTTTCCAGATTCAGCGCATCTATACCAAAGATATTTCTTTTGAAGCGCCGAACGCGCCGCAAGTTTTCCAGAAAGATTGGCAGCCGGAAGTTAAACTTGATCTGGATACAGCTTCCAGCCAGCTGGCTGAAGGCGTGTATGAAGTGGTGCTGCGTGTCACCGTAACCGCCTCGCTGGGCGAAGAAACTGCATTCCTGTGTGAAGTTCAGCAGGGCGGTATTTTCTCCATCGAAGGCATCGACGGTACCCAGATGGCGCACTGCCTCGGCGCATACTGCCCGAACATTCTGTTCCCGTACGCGCGTGAGTGCATCACCAGCCTGGTTTCTCGCGGTACCTTCCCGCAACTGAACCTTGCGCCAGTGAACTTCGATGCGCTGTTTATGAACTATCTGCAGCAGCAGGCTGGCGAAGGTGCTGAACAACATCAGGATGCCTGATGAACGCGCTTAACGCTGCAATGACTGTAATCGGTGCCGGCTCTTACGGCACCGCTCTTGCCATCACCCTGGCAAGAAATGGCCACCACGTTGTGCTGTGGGGCCATGACCCGAAACATATTGCGACGCTGCAGCACGATCGCTGCAACGCCGCATTTCTTCCTGACGTTCCTTTCCCCGACACGCTGCATCTGGAAAGCGATCTGGCGACCGCGCTGGCTGCCAGCCGCGATATTCTGGTAGTCGTGCCGAGCCACGTTTTCGGCGAAGTGCTGCGGCAGATTAAACCGCTGATGCGCTCTGACGCTCGTCTGGTCTGGGCGACAAAAGGTCTGGAAGCTGAAACCGGACGCCTGCTGCAGGACGTGGCCCGTGAAGCCCTGGGCGACGATATTCCGCTGGCGGTAATTTCCGGTCCGACCTTTGCGAAAGAGCTGGCGGCAGGCCTGCCGACGGCGATATCGCTGGCGTCGACGGATCCGCAGTTTGCTGATGATTTGCAACGCTTGCTGCACTGCGGCAAGAGCTTCCGCGTCTATATCAACCCGGATTTTATCGGCGTGCAGCTCGGCGGAGCGGTGAAAAACGTTATCGCTATCGGCGCCGGCATGTCTGACGGCATCGGCTTTGGCGCCAATGCGCGTACCGCGCTGATTACCCGCGGGCTGGTCGAAATGTCTCGCCTCGGGGAGGCCCTTGGCGCCGATCCGGAAACCTTTATGGGTATGGCGGGCTTAGGCGATCTGGTGCTCACCTGCACCGATAACCAGTCGCGTAACCGCCGCTTCGGCATGATGCTCGGCCAGGGTATGGATGTGCAAAGCGCTCAGGAGAAGATTGGCCAGGTGGTTGAAGGCTATCGCAATACCAAAGAGGTTCGCGTTCTGGCGCAGCGTTTAGGCGTCGAAATGCCAATAACCGAGGAAATTTATCAGGTATTGTATTGCGGAAAAATTGCGCGCGAGGCAGCATTGACCTTATTAGGCCGTGCACGCAAGGACGAGCGCAGCAATTAACCGTAATGGAACCTGGATCACCTGAATGACCCGGCCAGCGAAGAACTGGCCGGTCATGATTATACCGTCTGGAGTCAGCAATGCCGTGTGAAGAACTGGATATCGTCTGGAATAATATTAAAGCCGAAGCCCGGGCTTTAGCTGACTGTGAGCCGATGCTCGCCAGTTTTTACCACGCCACGCTACTCAAGCACGAAAATCTCGGCAGCGCCCTGAGCTATATGCTGGCGAACAAGCTGGCTTCTCCGATTATGCCCGCCATCGCGATCCGAGAAGTAGTGGAAGAGGCCTACGCCGCTGACCCGGAAATGATCGCCTCCGCCGCCTGTGATATTCAGGCGGTGCGAACGCGCGACCCGGCGGTGGATAAATACTCGACCCCCCTGCTTTATCTGAAAGGGTTCCACGCGCTGCAGGCCTATCGTATCGGCCACTGGCTATGGAATCAGGGGCGTCGGGCGCTGGCGATCTTCCTGCAAAATCAGGTTTCCGTATCGTTCCAGGTGGATATCCACCCGGCGGCGAAGATTGGCCGCGGGATCATGCTTGACCACGCCACCGGTATTGTCGTCGGCGAAACGGCGGTGATTGAAGACGATGTATCGATTCTGCAATCCGTGACCCTCGGCGGTACCGGTAAAACCAGCGGCGATCGTCATCCGAAAATTCGTGAAGGGGTGATGATTGGCGCCGGGGCGAAGATCCTCGGCAACATCGAAGTCGGGCGCGGAGCAAAAATCGGCGCGGGTTCGGTGGTGCTGCAGCCGGTGCCGCCGCATACCACCGCCGCAGGCGTACCGGCCCGTATTGTGGGCAAGCCAGAGAGCGATAAGCCCGCAATGGATATGGATCAGCACTTTAATGGCATACACCATACCTTCGAGTACGGTGACGGTATTTGATTGATTTCCCGGAGGCGATGCTGCGCATCTATCCGGGCTACAAAGCCGAGCGCAGTCTGGTAGCCCGGACAGGCGCTACGCGCCGCCTCCGGGAGAAAGCCAGCTCAGCTGCGCAGTACCGCGCCGGGATATCCCAGCTGGCGCCAGGCTTCATAGACCACCACCGACACCGCATTTGACAGGTTCATGCTGCGGCTGTCCGGCATCATCGGAATACGGATTTTTTGTTCTGGCGGCAGGGCATCAAGAATACTGCCCGGCAGTCCGCGAGTTTCCGGGCCAAACATCAGATAATCGCCGTCCTGATAGCTCACCGCGCTGTGCGCCGGCGTGCCTTTGGTGGTCAGGGCGAACAGGCGCTGCGGCTTTGCGCTTTCAACAAACGCGGCGTAATCGCGATGGCGCTGGACGGCGGCGAACTCGTGGTAATCCAGACCGGCGCGGCGCAGGCGCTTATCATCCCAGGCAAACCCCATAGGCTCGATAATATGCAGATTGAAGCCGGTGTTAGCGCACAGGCGGATGATATTCCCGGTATTTGGCGGGATTTCTGGTTCAAATAAGACGATGTTAAGCATGCTGCCCCCTTAATTGCGGGGGGCAGAATAGCAGATATTTGGCTAACCCTCACCCCGACCCTCTCGCGGAAAGGGAGCGGGAGCAAACCGGCGCCAGCCTGTGAGCCGGATGGCCCGACGAGGACGTTAACCCGCCTGCCGGACGGTTCCTTCAGGGTTAGAGGTAACCGCCGCATTCCCCGCCTTAATAACATCAAAAGTCCGCAGCGCATCGGCGTTTTGCACCAGGGATTCACGACTGATTTCGCCGATGGTTTTCGTCCCGGTCAGCGTCATCGCCACCTTCATCTCTTTTTCGATCAGGTTCAGCAGATTGGCGACACCCTGCTTGCCGTGCGTGGCCAGCGCATACAGATAAGCGCGGCCCAGCAGCACGCTATCGGCGCCGAGGGCAATCATGCGCACGACATCGAGGCCGTTGCGGATGCCGCTATCGGCGAGAATCGTAATGTCGCCTTTAACTGCATCGGCAATCGCGGGCAGGGCGCGGGCGGAAGAGAGCACCCCATCAAGCTGGCGGCCGCCGTGGTTAGACACCACGATGCCATCAGCGCCGAAGCGCACCGCGTCGCGGGCGTCCTCCGGATCGAGGATCCCCTTGATCACCATCGGGCCATCCCAAAATTCACGGATCCACTCAAGGTCTTTCCAGGAAATCGAGGGATCGAAGTTATTCGCCAGCCAGCCGATGTAATCCTCCAGGCCGGTCGGCTTGCCGAGGTAGGCGGAGATGTTGCCTAAATCATGTGGGCGGCCGTTTAATCCGACGTCCCATGCCCACTGCGGATGGGTCACGGCCTGCCAGTAGCGGCGCATCGCCGCGTTCGGGCCGCTCATCCCGGAGTGAGCATCGCGATAGCGTGCGCCGGGGGTCGGCATATCGACGGTAAAGACCAGCGTTGAACAACCCGCCGCCTTCGCGCGCTCCAGCGCGTTGCGCATAAAGCCGCGGTCGCGCAGAACGTACAGCTGGAACCACATCGGACGTTTAATGGTCGGGGCAACTTCTTCTATCGGGCAGACGGAAACGGTAGAGAGGGTGAAGGGGATGCCTTTCTCATCCGCTGCGCCGGCGGCCTGCACTTCACCACGGCGCGCGTACATCCCGCACAGCCCGACCGGCGCCAGCGCCGTTGGCATCGCCAGCTTCTCATTGAATAAGGTGGTTTCCAGGCTCAGGTCCGACATATTGCGCAGAATGCGCTGGCGCAGGGCCACGTCGGAGAGATCCTCAACGTTGCGGCGCAGGGTGTGCTCGGCGTAAGCGCCGCCGTCGATGTAGTGGAACAGGAACGGTGGCAGGATACGCTGTGCGGCGGCGCGGTAGTCGCTGGCGGCGGAAATAATCATCACAAGTTCTCCCTGGAATTGTCGTTATGGTCACCGGGCAGGCGGGTAATTCGCGCCTGGCGGGCCTGGTCTTCATCAAAACGTTTGATGGTGGCGTGAACGAAGCCCAGATGGGCCATCATCGCCTGTCTGGCACCTTCCGGGTCACCGGCGACAATCGCCTCCATGACCGCCAGGTGCTGTTCGGTGAGGCGAGCGAATACCGGCGGGACGAGATACATCCGCTGGCGGCTCTCCTTGACTGAGGATTGTAAGAGGTCAAAAAAACCGCGCATGGTTTGCAGGAGCACCACATTGTGCGAGGCTTCGGCGATCGCCAGGTGGAAGCGGACATCGGCCTGCGAGGCAAGGTCCGGGTCTTCACTTTGGGTGGCTTCAAAGCAGAGGCGGATTTTCTCTTTTTCGGCATCGGTTGCCCGCATTGCCGCATGCCAGGCGGTGCTGGCTTCAATAGCATGACGGGCTTCGAGGATATCAAAGCTGTAATCGGGGTCGTCGGAGAGCAGCGTCTTCAGCGGTTGAACGATGTTTTGCTCCGACCACGCTTCGTGCTGCCAGCGCACGAAGGTGCCGCCGCCGCGACGGCTGAGCAGCACCCCTTCGTTGACTAACATCGCCAGCGCTTCGCGCAGAGAATTGCGCGATACGCCGAGCTGCGTTGCCAGCTGGCGCTCGGCGGGCAATCGCATGCCCGCCTCCAGCTTTTGTTCTTCAATCAGCGCCCGCACGCGACGGGCGACGTCGTCGGCAAGGCGTTTTGGCATCACTATCACGGGATCATCCAGGTTAAGACATACGCCTGCAGCGTGGTGATGACGCCGACCATACAGGTGAAAATCAGGCTGTGTTTGACGGTAAAGCGGAATAGATCGGACTCCTTACCCACCAGGCCGACCGCCGCACAGGCGATGGCGATCGACTGCGGGGAGATCATTTTCCCGGTCACGCCGCCGGTGGTATTTGCTGCGACCAGCAGGATATCGGAGACGCCAATCTGCTGGGCCGCAGTGGCCTGCAGCGCGGCAAAAAGCGCGTTAGACGAGGTATCTGAACCGGTCAGGAATACCCCCAGCCAACCGAGGAACGGCGAGAAGAAGGTAAATGCATGGCCGGTGTGCGCCAGCGCCAGCGCCAGCGTTGAGGATAGACCGGAATAGTTGGAAATAAAGGCGAACGCCAGCACCATGCCGATGGAGTAAATCGGCAACGCCAGC
The DNA here is from genome assembly GCF_001808475.1 of Klebsiella sp. HMSC09D12. Lineage (NCBI taxonomy): Bacteria > Pseudomonadati > Pseudomonadota > Gammaproteobacteria > Enterobacterales > Enterobacteriaceae > Klebsiella > Klebsiella sp. HMSC09D12. Next base: position 218,888 of record NZ_KV793429.1, read on the forward strand.
TCTCTCAGCGTGCTGCCAAAGGTGGAAATCGCATCTTTTGGCTTCATGCGCAGCCAGACGATGGAAAGCAGCGCGGCGAACAGGATCGCGGTGCCGGTGGCGGAGAGCCAGTCAAATTTATAGACCGCGGCATATGGCGTGGCTTCACTAACCACCGGCGGCATGCGCGCTACCATCTTGTCGAGGAACGGCACGGAAATATTAATCACAAAATCGTACATTGCGCCGCCGGGAGCGAAGAGCGCTTTGAACGGAGGCACGCTCCACAGGGTCACGGTGGCGGTCAGAAACAGGAACGGTGTCCAGGCGCGAATCACCTGTCCCGGCGTGTAGTGCGTGCGCGCCAGGTTCATATCGACCTGCGATGCGCCCATATCGCCGAAGCGAAAGATGCGTACCGGCTGCCAGCGTTTGAGGAACAGCGTCAGACAGACCAGCGATACCAGCGAAGAGATAATGTCCGGCAGCTCCGGGCCGAGGAAGTTTGAGCTGAGGTACTGAGCGATAGCAAAGGAGCCGCCGGCAACCATGACCGCAGGCCAGGTCTCTTTAATGCCGCGCCAGCCGTCCATAATCGCCATGATCCAGAACAGCACGATGATGGTCAGAAATGGCAGCTGGCGGCCGACCATCTGGCCAATTTCAAAGCTGTCGAGTCCCGTAACCTGCCCGGCGACCAGAATCGGAATGCCCATCGCGCCAAACGCCACCGGCGCGGTATTAACGATCAGGCACAGGCCCGCCGCATACAGCGGGTTAAAGCCGAGTCCTACCAGCAGCGCTGCGGTGATGGCGACCGGCGCGCCAAAACCGGCGGCCCCTTCAAGGAAGGCGCCGAAGGAGAAACCGACGATCAGCATTTGCAGACGCTGGTCCGGAGTAATCGATAAGATTGATGAGCGGATAATGTCGAACTGCCCGGTTTTCACCGAAATTTTATAGACGAAGACCGCGGCGATAATAATCCACGCGATTGGCCACAGGCCGTAGAAGAAGCCGTAGATGACGGAGGCCAGCGCGTGGTCAACCGGCATCTTGTAGAACAGCAGGGCGACGGAGAGCGCAATGACCACGGTCCAGGTCGCGGCGACGTACCCTTTCAGCTTGAGCTTAATCAGGGCAAAAAAGAAAAACAGAATCGGTAGCGATGCGATAAGACTCGATAGCCAGATGTTGCCGGCCGGATCGTAATTTTGTTGCCAGAGGTTCATGCAGGTCTCCATCGGGCCGCCATGATGCCGTGCTGAGTCTTGTGCTCTTAGCAGGTCACATCATTTGTAAAATTGGCCCAGCCAAATTGCGATTGTAGGATTAACGACAAGGAATGGTTAATCAAATGTTATTGCTGGGCAATATGATTGTGACGGAAAATGATGGATATGTGAACCATTAGGGGGTTTAAGAAATAATTGGTAGGGCCAATTGGGGCGGTGAATAACGATAGTAACAGAATAGATCCCGGAGGCGATGCTGCGCATCTGTCCGGGCTACCGGCTCTCGCAGAGGACAGTGAACCCGTAGCCCGGCTAAGCGTAGCGCGAGCCGGGAGATTCACGGGATGAAAATATCAGAACTCGGTTTTTGAGAAGCCGGTCATCTCTTTGAGGCCCATTTCGCGTCCCAGCGCGGTCATCGGGTGGACAACGACCAAACCGCGTACGCTTTTCTTAAGCTTGCCCATATCGGCCTGCTCTTTTTTGGTGATGGCGCGGCGATGCGGCATGCTCATCAGCTTTTGCGCTTCTTTGCTCAGCTTCTGGCCCTGAACCTCACGCAGGCGGACGAGCTCCGTCTCAATGGTGGTTTTCTCTTTTTCCAGTTCGGCGTACTTGTCAGCAGCTTCGACCAGTGACAGCTCGGCCTGCTGGTGGCGGATAGCATCAAGACGATCGCTCAGGCGCTTAATTTCGTTTTTTTCGACTTCTTTCATGGTGGTTTAATCTATTAAGAAAGGGGCATTATCAGACTATAGTATGTGCTGTCGCTTGGGTTGTGGGTAGTTATTTATCAAAACGACGCCATTTTTTTACCCTTAACAGGCGTAACGGCACAATATAACTTATTGAAAATTATTCCTGTTTCAAGGCAGAGTTGGCGAATACTCATTTCTGTGAAACCTGTCGGCTGTTAAGCACGTTTTCCTCATCTGAAACGCTATTTTTGGCTAATCCTTAATAGGATCATTCCCCAGCAGAGGAGAGCGTGATGGCGAAAATAGGCGACGGCGTACCGCGTATTATTGATAAAGCCGTAGATTTTATGGCTTCAAGTCAGGCTTTTATGGAATATCTAAAAAAATCTCCGCGTTTGCAGCATATACCGCCGGATATTCCGGCTGATAAAGAAGCGCTGTTTCTGCGACGTCTTGAGTATTATCGTCAGCTCTATCGGCCGACGTGCGACCAGCAAGAGTCAGAATCAGAGCGTTGATTTTTGAAAGGCTTTTTTTAAGCTGATTTTAGAAATCAGCTCGGTCAGAGAAAGCATCATTGTTGAACGTACGACCTGCTGGTAGCGCAGCTTTTGCATTGCCAGCAGCTCCGCATCGCTATCATCGAATTGCGGCGTGGGCGGCAGGGCGGCGACGCAGTGCAGCTCGCCAAACGGTCCGAGGATCTCATCGTCGGTAAAACTGTACTCATTACCATCGTGATTCAACTCTTCGCGCATGGCCATCAGCAGTTCGGCATCTTCATATTCGGCGCGGCTAATCACCCCAAGGCCGTAGATCAGCTTCAGGCGTACGGAAAGGTCGCCCAGCGGCCCGTCGCCGTCCAGCAACGGCTCCACTGCGTATTTCACCGCGTAGTCGTCTTTACGGAATACCTGAAGCACCAGGATATTGACCGCTTCCGTCAGCAGTTCAACGGCGGCGATCAGGAAGCTTCGTACGGTTTTGCCAGCATTCAGACGTTCAAGCACACGGTTTTCAAATGCCTGTGTTTCTTCCATTATTGCCTGCATATCTGACATGAGTAATGGGCGCGGTTCGGACCGCGCCAGGTCTTGCCTCATTTGGTCGCGTTGTAGTCGGTAACGGCTTCCGCCACCACTTCGCTTGCCGCGTCCAGACCAGAAATCTGCGCCAGCGCGGCCTGTGGGCCTTTCTCGGCAATCAGCGCCGCCAGCTCCTGCGCCTGCGGATCGTCTTCGCTGCGGAAGTGCATCGCCGCGGCGATCCCTTTCAGCAGATTCCGGTGCGGCAGGCCGTATTCCAGCGTACCAAGCAGCGGCTTAATTAAACGGTCGCCCGCGCTCAGTTTACGCAGCGGCTGGCGGCCAACGCGCTCAACGTCATCTTTCAAATACGGGTTCTCAAAGCGACCGAGAATTTTCTGGATGTAAGCAGCGTGCTTCTGCGCGTCAAAGGCATAGCGTTTGATCAGCACCGCGCCGCTCTCTTCCATGGCCCCTTTAACCACAGCGCGAATCTTCTCATCAAGAATCGCGTCACGGATGGTCTGATGACCCGCCAGTTTTCCGAGGTAGGCGGTTATAGCATGTCCGGTGTTTAAGGTGAATAGCTTACGTTCGACAAATGCCATCAGGTTATCGGTTAATTCCATACCGGGGATGTTCGGCAGTTCGCCTTTGAACTGGGTCTTGTCGACAATCCACTCGCTGAAGGTTTCCACGGTGACTTCCAGCGGATCGTGAGTAGCGGAAGCCGATGGCGGAACGATGCGGTCAACGGCGGAATCAACGAAGCCGACGTTGGCTTCAACCCAGGCTTTATCTTCTTCGCCCAGGGCGTTAAAGACATGTCCCTTCAGCTGGGTGGTACCGCGGACCATGTTCTCGCAGGCGATGATGTTGAGCGGGGCAGTAACCCCCTGCGCCTTACGTTTGGCCAGGCCTTTGGCAATCGCCGGGGCGATGCGTTCCAGCACGACCGGGCCGACGGCGGTGGTCACCAGATCCACGCTGGCAATCAGCTCGACAACTTCGTCGCCGATGCTGCTGACGGCGTCAACGCCGGAAACGGTATCAACCTGCTCATTCTCGCCGACCACGTGAACCTGATAGCTATGACGGGCATTCAGGGCATCAAGCACGACCTGATTTACATCCGCGAACGTCAGCTGTATCCCCGCGTCCGCCAGCAGTTTGCCGATAAAACCACGACCGATATTACCTGCGCCAAAATGTAATGCTTTCATAGTATTAACCTTCAATTAATGTTTTTACCTGAGAGGGTTCGGGTGAGGCTTTTCCCTCACCCGAACCCTCTCCCCACGAATGAGGAGAGGCGGGCGTTGCCCGGCGCACTGCCGGGCAACAGGTTACGCTTTCAGCAGCGTCAGAACTTCTTCAACGCTGGTGGTTTTCGCCAGACGCTCAATCACCGACTCATCGTCCAGCGCGTTGGTCAGGCTGGTAATCACCTGGATATGCTCGTTATTACGGGCGGCGATACCGATAACCAGGCGAGCCACCTCATCCTCTTCTTCACCAAAGCGCACGCCTTCCGGGTACTGGCAGAAGACGATGCCGGTTTTCAGAACGCGGTCTTTGGCTTCAATGGTGCCGTGCGGTACCGCAATGGACTCACCCAGATAGGTGGAGGTCAGCTTTTCACGATCCAGCATCGCCTGGACGTATTCCGGTTCAACGTAGCCGCCTTTCACCAACTGTTCGCCGGCAAACAGAATCGCTTCTTCTTTCGTCGCCGCTTTACGGCCGAGGAAGATGTTCTCCGCGCCGAGTTTGAACAGGTTGGTGTCAGACGCGTCGAAGCTGTCTTTCAGGCTATCGCGAACTTTCTCTTCGTTATCCGTGTGGCGCTGCGCCGCAACCAGACGTTCGGTCAGGCTGGTGTACAGGCCGCTGTCGAGGAAGTTAGTCAACGAAATATGCTGCGCCTGCGGCACCTGGCGCATCGCACGCTCGGTCAGGTCGCGGTGGGTGATGACCAGGTCAACATCCGGCGGCAGGTTGTTGATCGCACAGTTGGTGACGGAGATATTACTCAGTCCGGCATCGTGCACTTTTTTACGCAGCACGCCTGCGCCCATTGCGCTGGAGCCCATACCGGCGTCGCAGGCAACGATGATTTTACGCACGTGGCTCAGGTCGTTAGCCACGTCTCCCGCGGCCAGCGGAGTGGCGCCGCCTTTGGACTGCGCTTTCATATCCTGCATACGGCGGGTTGCGGCCTCAATATCATCTTCTTCTTTAACTTTGCTGGTTTTCAGCAGCACGGCTGAAACCACGAAGGAGACGGCCATGGCGGCAACAATCGCGGCGATGTTAGCGAAGTAGGCGCCTTTCGGCGTCATTGCCAGCACGGCGAGGATGGAGCCCGGAGAGGCCGGAGAAACCAGACCGCCGTTGAGAAGGGTCAGGGTAAACACGCCGGTCATACCGCCGAGGATAACCGCCAGAATCAGGCGCGGGTTCATCAGCACGTACGGGAAGTAAATTTCGTGAATACCGCCGAGGAAGTGGATAATTGCCGCACCGCCCGCAGACTGTTTCGCGCTACCGCGACCAAAGAACATGTATGCCAGCAGGACGCCCATCCCCGGACCCGGGTTGGCTTCAATCAGGAAGAAAATAGATTTGCCGAGATCGTGAGACTGCTGGATGCCCAGCGGCGAGAAGATACCGTGGTTGATGGCGTTATTGAGGAACAGGATTTTTGCCGGTTCAACAAAGATAGACGCCAGCGGCAGCATGTCGTGCGCCACCATGAAGTTAACGCCCGCAGCCAGGATTTTCGACAGAACTTCAACTGCCGGGCCAATGCCGAGGAACGCCAGGATAGCGAGGATCATACCGATGATGCCTGCGGAGAAGTTATTCACCAGCATCTCAAAACCGGACTTGATCTTACCGTCTACCCACACGTCGAATTTTTTAATAGCCCAGCCGCCCAGTGGACCGGCGATCATGGAGCCGAGGAACATCGGCATATCCGCGCCGACGATAACGCCCATGGTGGTAATCGCGCCGACTACGCCGCCACGCTCGCCGCCAACCAGCTTACCGCCGGTATAACCGATCAGCAGCGGCAGCAGATAGGTGATCATCGGACCGACCAGCTTCGCCAGCGTTTCGTTCGGTAACCATCCTGTCGGAATGAATAGTGCGGTGATAATACCCCACGCGATAAACGCGCCGATATTTGGCATCACCATATTGCTGAGGAAACGACCAAAGCTTTGCACTTTGATCTTGATATCGGATGACATAAAACACCCCTTCTTCTGTTTTTGCTATCGGCAGGCTGAAAGCCCGAGGCTTGTTGTTAATAAGGCGGCAGAGGTAGCCGGGCCCTGAGTGATAGTGCGAAATCTGGCACTGAATCGTTAAGCTGTCCAGTCGATGGATTTTTATGTGACTTGTATCACATGAATATAGGGCGGCGAGGGTCTTTTGTAGTGATCTTCGTCACAAAATGGGTGTGTAAAAAAACAACAGACCCGGTTTTAAGGGGGGATAATGCATTTTTATGTGATTAAAATCACAAATTTACTTTGACGTTTTGTTATTTATTTGTGATGTATATCACAAAATATTTTCACCTGGATTTTCCCTGATGTGATCTCGCGCAGGTTATACCGCGTTCTGCTTGCTGATGCGTCATTCAGCAACGTGAGGGCTTAAAGAACATTTTAGTCGTCAATGGCGAAAATGAAACGGGTGAATTATGCTCAATTTGTCAGCCCTTTTTTTGTCGGGCCCGGCATACATCCTGGAAATAATTAGCGTAAATCCGAGGAAATTATGTTTCTCAATTATTTTGCGCTCGGCGTTCTGATCTTTGTATTTCTGGTGATTTTTTATGGAATCATCATTCTCCATGATATTCCTTATCTGATCGCGAAGAAACGTAACCACCCGCATGCCGATGCCATTCATGTTGCGGGTTGGGTGAGTCTTTTTACTCTGCACGTTATCTGGCCGTTTTTATGGATCTGGGCCACGCTTTATCGGCCTGAACGCGGCTGGGGGATGCAGCACTCGCGGGATGAGATGTCGCCGGAGGCGACGGAAAGCGAGGATGAACTTAGCGAACTGCGGCAACGGGTTATTGCGCTTGAAAAGCAGATAACGGGTATTCAGCCATCTGCCCAATCCCCTACGGTGGAGAAATAACTCATGGATCTGCTGATTATTTTAACCTACGTGGCGATAGCCTGGTCGATATTTAAAATATTTAAGATCCCGGTAAATAAATGGACGGTTCCCACCGCGGCGCTGGGCGGCGTATTTATTGTTAGCGCGCTTATTTTATTAATGAACTACAACCATCCTTATACCTTCACTGCGCAGAAGGCGGTGATTTCTATTCCGATTACCCCGCAGGTTACCGGAGTGGTCAGCAGCGTTACGGATAAAGCCAATCAACGAGTTAAAAAGGGAGAGGTGCTGTTTACCATCGACCCGACACGTTATCAGGCGCGGGTCGACAGACTCCAGGCCGATCTTGTGACCGCGCTGCACAGTATCAATACCCTTAAAGCCCAGCTTTCTGAGGCTCAGGCCAACACCACGCGCGTTTCGGCGGAGCGCGACCGTCTGTATAAGGATTATCAGCGCTACCTGAAAGGAAGCCAGGCGCGGGTTAATCCGTTTTCGGAAAGCGATATCGATAATGCCCGGCAAAACTACCTCGCCCAGGATGCGATGGTGAAAGGATCGGTGGCGGAGCAGGCGCAAATTCAGAGTCAGCTCGACAGCATGGTTAACGGCGAGCAGTCTCAGATAGTGAGCCTCCGCGCGCAGCTGGCGGAGGCGAAATATAATCTTGACCAGACCACCGTGCGCGCGCCCAGCGACGGTTATATTACCCAGGTCCTGATTCGTCCCGGTACCTATGCCGCCTCGCTGCCTCTGCGGCCGGTGATGGTCTTTATTCCGCAACAGAAACGCCTCATCGTGGCGCAGTTCCGGCAAAATTCGCTGCTCAGGCTGGAGCAGGGCGACGATGCCGAAGCGGTGTTCAACGCGCTGCCGGGACAGGTCTTTCGCGGCAAACTGGTAAGTATCCTGCCGGTCGTGCCGGGCGGAACATACCAGGCGCAGGGCACGCTGCAGGCACTGACGGTGACGCCGGGTACCGATGGCGTGCTGGCGACCATTGAGCTGGAGCCCAACGCTGCCGTCGACGCTCTGCCTGACGGGATCTATGCCCAGGTGGCGGTTTACTCCGATCATTTCACCCACGTTTCGGTGATGCGTAAAGTGCTACTGCGCATGACCAGCTGGATGCACTATCTCTATCTGGACCATTAGCGGGGTCAGTCTGGCATGGGGTGATTTCTCTCTCTGCTATTTGCCTGCGCCTGCGCCATACTTATTACTTTGTTGGCGAAAGGAGCAGGCAATGAAACTGATCGGCAGCTACACCAGTCCCTTTGTGCGCAAAATTTCCGTCATACTGCTGGAAAAAGCGCTCCCCTTTGAGTTCGTCAACGAATTCCCTTACCACGAGACTAACGGCGTGGCGCAGTATAATCCGCTGGGAAAAGTGCCCGCGCTGGTCACCGATGACGGCGACTGCTGGTACGATTCTCCCATTATTGCTCAATACCTGGAGCTGCTCGGCATCGCCCCGGCTATGCTGCCTGCGGAACCGAAAGCCGCGCTGAAACTGCGTCAAATTGAGGCGCTGGCAGATGGGGTGATGGAGGCCGCGCAAACTCTGGTACGGGAGAAAGCGCGGCCAGCGGCGCAGCAGTCGGAAAGTGAACTGCTGCGCCAGCGCGAAAAGGTCGCGCGCGGTCTCGATGCGCTGGAAGGCTATGCGACTGACGGAACGTTGCGCCCTGATGAGGTTAATCTGGCGACCATTTCCGCAGCCTGCGCCATCGCTTATCTCAATTTCCGCCGCGTCGCGCCAGGCTGGTGCGCCACCCGACCGAAGCTGGTCCGTCTGGTGGATTCCCTCTTTCAGCGCGCCAGCTTTGCGCGCACCGAACCGCCGGTGAGTTGACCCAGGCAGGTAACAGTTTTCTCGTGAAGGGATTACAATTGCTGCTCATTTGTTGACTCCCTCTCCCGTCGGGAGGGGGGAAAATAGGCTCATTCATGACTACCGAGATTCGTGCGCTTTATACCCGGCTTCCGGCCATCGACCGTTTACTCCGCGATCCCGCATTCTCGCCGCTGCTGATGCAATATGGTCACTCCCAGACGGTGGCGCTGCTGCGCCAGATGCTGGACGAGGCGCGGGAAAATATCCGTCAGAACCAGGCGCTGCCGGGCTGGTGCGATGACTGGCTGCAGGAAACGACGAGGCGGCTGGCGCTGACGCAGCAGAGCGCGCTGCGTCCGGTTTTTAACCTGACCGGTACCGTGTTGCACACCAATCTTGGCCGGGCGATTCAGGCGGAAGCGGCGGTTGAGGCGGTTGCCCGGGCGATGCGCGCGCCGGTGACGCTGGAATACGATCTTGATGATGCCGGACGCGGCCACCGCGACCGAGCGCTCGCCGACCTCCTGTGCCGTATCACCGGTGCGGAAGACGCCTGTATCGTCAATAACAACGCGGCGGCGGTACTGCTGATGCTGGCGGCGATCGCCGGCGGCAGCGAGGTGGTGGTATCGCGCGGTGAGCTGGTGGAGATCGGCGGCGCGTTCCGTATTCCTGACGTGATGCGCCAGGCGGGCTGCGTTCTGCATGAAGTCGGTACCACTAACCGCACCCACGCGAAAGATTATCGTCAGGCGGTGAACGACAATACCGGCCTGCTGATGAAGGTGCATACCAGCAACTACAGCATTGAGGGCTTCACGAAAGCGGTCGATGAAGCGGAGCTGGCCGAGCTGGGGCGCGAGTTGAATATCCCGGTGGTGGCCGATCTCGGTAGCGGTTCGCTGGTAGATTTAAGCCAGTACGGCCTGCCGAAAGAGCCGATGCCGCAGGAGATGATTGCCGCAGGCGTCAGCCTGGTGAGCTTCTCAGGCGATAAACTGCTGGGGGGCCCGCAGGCGGGAATCATCGTCGGCAAAAAATCGCTAATCGCCCGTTTGCAGAGCCATCCGCTCAAGCGCGCCCTGCGGGCGGATAAAATGACCCTCGCGGCCCTGGAAGCCACGCTGCGCCTCTATCTGCACCCGGAAAAGTTGGCCGCAGAGCTGCCGACTCTACGCCTGCTGACTCGTCAGGCGGATGATATTCGTCAGCAGGCCGAACGTATACGAACGGCTCTGGTCGCGCATTATGCTGATTTTGACCTGCGGGTTGAGCCATGCCTGTCGCAGATCGGCAGCGGCTCGCTGCCGGTGGACCGCTTGCCCAGCGCGGCGTTGACGTTGACTCCGCGCGATGGTCGCGGCAGCCAGCTGGTGGCCCTGGCGGCACGCTGGCGTCTGCTGTCCGTGCCGGTTATTGGCAGGATCTATGATGGCCGCCTGTGGCTGGACCTGCGCTGTCTTGAGGATGAAACCCGGTTTATGGAGATGTTACTGAGATGATTATTGCCACCGCCGGACACGTTGATCACGGCAAAACCACGTTGCTGCAGGCGATAACCGGCATCAACGCCGATCGCCTGCCGGAAGAGAAAGCGCGCGGGATGACAATCGATCTGGGCTACGCCTACTGGCCGCAGCCCGACGGGCGGGTACTGGGGTTTATCGACGTACCCGGTCACGAAAAGTTTTTGTCCAACATGCTGGCCGGTGTCGGCGGTATCGATCACGCGCTGCTGGTGGTGGCCTGCGATGATGGGGTGATGGCGCAGACGCGCGAACATCTGGCGATCCTCCAGCTTACCGGGCAGCCGACGTTAACCGTCGCGCTGACCAAAGCTGACCGCGTAGAAGCAACTCGGATCGAAGAGGTAAAGGCGGAAATCGATGCGGCGCTGGCGGAGTTCGGCTTTACCGGCGCGACCCTGTTTACCGTCGCGGCGACGGAAGGGCGGGGCATTGACGAGCTGCGCGAGCATCTCCTGCGCCTTGCCGCGCGCGCGCATCCGCAGCATCAGCGTTTTCGCCTGGCGATCGACCGGGCATTTACCGTCAAAGGCGCGGGGCTGGTGGTTACCGGGACGGCGCTATCCGGCGAGGTCAACGTTGGCGAGACGCTGTGGCTGACCGGCGTGGATAAACCGATGCGCGTGCGCGGTCTGCACGCGCAAAATCAGCCGGTTGAGCAGGCCCGGGCCGGCCAGCGTATTGCCCTGAATATTGTCGGCGATGCGCAAAAAGAGGACCTCAATCGCGGCGACTGGCTGCTCTCGGTACAGCCCCCGGAAGCCTCTGACCGGGTCATTGTCGAGCTCCAGTGCCACACGCCGCTTAGCCAGTGGCAGCCGCTGCATATCCACCACGCCGCCAGCCATATTACCGGCCGGGTGTCGCTGCTTGAAGGCGCGCTGGCGGAGCTGGTCCTCGATACGCCGCTGCGGCTGGCGGATAATGACCGTCTGGTGCTGCGCGATATTTCCGCGCGCCTGACGCTCGCCGGTGCGCGAGTGGTGGCGCTCAATCCGCCGCGCCGGGGCAAGCGTAAGCCGGAGTATTTACAGTGGCTGCACGCGCTGGCTGCTGCGCAAAGCGATGACGTCCAGGCGCTGGATATTCACCTTCAGCGCGATGCGGTGCGTCTCGATGATTTCGCCTGGGCGCGTCAGCTCAGTAGCGATGGCCTCAACGCCCTGATTAACCGCCCTGACTATCTACAGGCGGGAAAGAGCCTGTTGAGCGCCCCGCTCGCCGCGCGCTGGCAGCGCAAGCTGCTTGAAGCCCTCGCGCGCTATCACGATCAGCATCGCGATGAGCCGGGACCGGGCCGCGAACGGCTGCGGCGTATTGCGCTGCCGATGGAAGATGAAGCGCTGGTGCTGCTGCTGATTGAGCAAATGCGAGAAAGCGGTATTGTTCATAGCCACCACGGCTGGCTGCATCTGCCGGAACATAAAGCGGGCTTTACCGACGAGCAGCAGGCCATCTGGCAGCGGGTCGCCGGGCTGTTTGCCGATGAGCCCTGGTGGGTTCGCGATCTGGCGCGGGAAGCCTGCGTGGAAGAGTCGTTAATGCGTGCGGTGCTTCGCCAGGCGGCGCAGCAGGGGATGATTACCGCGATCGTCAAAGATCGCTACTATCGCAACGATCGGATCGTGGAGTTTGCCAAAATGATCCGTGAACTGGATCTGGAAAGGGGTTCAACCTGCGCGGCGGATTTCCGCGATACGCTGAACGTCGGGCGCAAGCTGGCGATTCAGATCCTCGAGTATTTTGACCGCATCGGTTTTACTCGCCGTCGCGGTAACGACCATATTCTTCGGGATAAGGCATTGTTCATAAAAGAATAAACAGAAGTTGCCGGAGGCGCCTGGCCGGGCTATCAGGTCTGGTCTGATGGCCCGGGCAGCGGGTTGCATTAACCCCGATCGGTGGAAGAGATGCGCAGAGTCAGCGGGCGAAACTGGCCGTAAATCCATAATCCGAGCCAGGCCAGGCTGCCGACGATGCCGGTCAACACCAGCGCCAGGATGAAGCACAAGATCGGGCTGATAATAATCGCGCTGAAGCCATGGACAGCTTCTCCGTTCCAGCGCAGCGTCAGTAAATTGACGCCAACCGCCGCGAGAATGCCGTTTAAAAGGCCGAGCGGCACTAATGAGCAGGTCAGGCCGATAAGCAGGATATTATAAATACTGCCCGCGCTCATTTTTTTTAAAGAAACGGTAATGAATTCATCCATAAATCAAAAGATCCTGTTCTAAAACACCGGGAGACATGACGTCGCTTGCGCCATCAGACCCCCGCTAGCAGCGGGGGGCGGGAGAAAGTATGTGGCCTGGGAGCGAGGGGGGTCAATCTGAAAATAGCCCGCTTATTGCTGCTTCTGAGTTCGTTTCTCTGTTGTTACCCTGATTCGCACTGCGCCCTGAAATGGCGGGAGCGAAGCGTTTACTCAAGCCGCTGCGCGAGACGGCAGAGGCGATTTCTCGCGAACTGGGCTTCTCCGTGCGGGAAGGCTAAGGCAGATGACCTAATTGTCCCGGGCATCTGAGAGAAAACGCCGCTGACTCCATTCAGGATCAAGGCGCGGAAGCGGCTTTTTCTGGCACTCTGCATTTTTATCCCTAATGGAGCAAGGATGAACCGGTTTATTATCGCGGATGCGCAAAAGTGCATCGGCTGCCGTACCTGTGAAGTCGCCTGCGTGGTGTCCCATCAGCAGAATCAGGATTGTTCTGGCGTATCCGCTACGCGCTTTGCACCGCGGATCCGCGTGGTAAAGAATGATGAACTTTCGACGGCGACGTTGTGCCGTCAGTGTGAAGATGCGCCCTGCGCCAACGTCTGCCCCGAGGGCGCTATCCGCCGAGAAAATTCGGTCTGGCGCGTAGATCAGCGCCGCTGTATTGGGTGCAAAAGCTGCATGGTGGCGTGCCCCTATGGCGCGATAACGGTGATGCGGGTGGAGGAGGGCGTACAGGCGCTGAAGTGCGATTTGTGCAGCCATCGTGAAGAGGGCCCGGCCTGCGTGGCGGCATGCCCGACGCAGGCGCTACGCTGCATAGAGCCCATGGAGCTGGAAAGAATAGCCGCTGAACGTCGCCAGCGGATGGCGCTGGCGATGTAGCGACGTGTTACCCGGAGGCGGCGCTGGCGCGCCTTGTCCGGGCTACGGGACTTGTAGCCCGGCTAAACGCAGTGCGAGCCGGGATAGATCTGGCTTATTCGGGCCTATGACGCGCCCTGTTCGCTCCATGCGCGTTCAACTTCTTCGGCGAGAATCTTCACGCCCGCTTCAATCTTCTCCGGATCCGGCACGTAGTTCATGCGCATGCACTGATGCGTGTGCGGCCACGGCTTATCCAGCCCCGGGAAGAAATAGTCGCCTGGCACCATCAGGACGCCGCGCTTTTTCAGGCGCTGGTACAGCAGCTCGGTAGATATCGGCAAATCTTTAAACCACAGCCAGAGGAAAATGGCCCCTTCCGGCTTATGAATCAAGCAGCGATCTTCCGGCAGATAGCGGCGAATAATAGCGATAGTCTCCTGAACGCGCTGGTAGTAGAACGGCTTAATCACCGTTTCCGACAGGCGCAGCAGGTCGTTGCGTTTAATCATCTCGCACATCATGGCCGGCCCCATTCCACCGGGGGCGAGGCTGATAATGCCGTTCATATTGCTGATGGCGGTGATGATTTTTTCGTTAGCGATGATAATCCCGCAGCGGCTGCCCGGCAGGCCAAGCTTGGAGAGGCTCATGCACAGGACGATATTCGGATTCCACAGCGGTCGGGCGTCGCTGAAAATAATGCCCGGGAACGGAACGCCGTAGGCATTATCGATAACCAACGGGATGCCGTGCTGATTGGCCAGCGCATCGAGCTTGATCAGCTCATCATCGGTGATCACGTTACCGGTTGGGTTGGTGGGACGGGAAACGCAGATCATTCCCGTTTCGTCCGTGACCTGCAAATGTTCGAAATCCACATGGTATTTAAACTGGCCTTCCGGCAGCAGTTCAATGTTCGGGCGAGTGGCGACAAACAGCTCTTCTTCGAGGCCGGAGTCGGCGTAGCCGATATACTCAGGCGTCAATGGAAACAGCACTTTACGCGTGGTTCCATCCGCGCGACGTCCTGCGAAGAGGTTAAACAAGTAGAAAAACGCGCTCTGACTGCCGTTTGTCAGTGCAATATTCTGCGGCTCGATCTCCCAACCCAGTTCATCACGCAGCATTTGCGCCAGCAGGGTCAGCAGCTCGCTTTTACCCTGCGGGCCGTCATAATTGCAAAGCGCATCAAGGGCTTTGCCGTTATTCAGCATGTCGCTCAGCAGGCTGTGGAAGTAATCATTCATTTCCGGAATCTGTGCGGGATTGCCGCCGCCCAGCATGATGGCGCCTGGCGTACGCAGGCCGTCATTGAGGTCTTCCATCAAGCGGGTGATGCCCGAATGACGGGTAAATTTGTCGCCAAAAAGTGAAAATGTCATCGCGATTAGTCTGTCGGTATCCCAGGAAAGTGGGTAACCATAACGCCAGCGCAGACAGGGTGCAAATCGAGGTATCAGGAAGATAATTCGTTTTTATGCTTTGAGGTAGATGATTTTTGGTCGTTTATCCTGAAAAGGCTCCCGCGATCGCCGGGGGAGCCGCTCATCAAAAAGCTACTGCTGTCCTGCCCACACCACCATGACTTTGTCATCACCGCTCTCGCGGATAAAGCCGTAGCCTGTCGCCATCGATAGCGTGGTTTGTTTACCCATGCCAATGGCCGGATGACGGGCGCGGAACTGGCCCAGTTTCTCCCAGTGGGTCACGCTACGCGCGGCTTTGCCGTTGATGTCCTGCCAGTTCATATCTGAACGCGTTCCCTGAAGTGGGTCGGAGCCGGTCGGACCGAATGGCCGTGAGGATTCATCGCCGTAGTAGATCTGCACTGCGCCAGGCGCAAGCAGCAGCAGTTCCGCCGCCGTGCTACCGCCTTCACGGAACAGGCTGGTATCGTGCGAAGAGAGGTAGCTTAAGACGTTGAAATCCTGGAGCTTGTCCGCCATTTGTTGCCAGGTCAGATCCATATTGGCCAGGCAGCTTGTCGCTTTTGCTGCCTGATCCTGATAATCAAAGTTCAGCATGGCATCAAAGCCGTGACGATAGTAGTCGCTCTGCATCACGCCGTGGCCCCAGGCTTCGCCGGTCATCCAGAACGGCGCGTTATCCAGCGCTTTATCCGGATTGGCTTTTTTCCATTCCGCCAGCGCTTCACTGGCCTGGGTTTTTAGCTGCAGCCAGGCCGCCTGCTCGACGTGTTTGGCGGTATCAACCCGGAAACCGTCGATGCCATAATCGCGTACCCATTGGCTCAGCCAGTGGGTCAAATAATCGCGCGGCGTGTAGCCGGGGATCGCTTTAGCGGCAGTATCCGGCTTATGACGATAGAAGTTCGGCAAGCCGGAGGGCTCCGTGGATTCGGTTTTCAGATCCGGCAGGAAGGCCAGCGACATGGTCAGATCGTCAAAGCCGGGGTTGTCGTAATCGCCGATATCGGTGCGGATCCATTTTTTACCCCACCATTTCTCCCATCCGGCTTTGTCGCTGAAGTTAATGTAGTCGTTAAAACTGTGCCAGCTCTGTCCCGCGCGAGGCTTCCAGTCGGTCCAGCGCTCTCCGAGCGTCTTTTTCAGTTCGTCACCCTGGATGTACAGCGAGCCAAACTGAAACTCCTGCATATCGGCCAGGGTCGCGTAGCCGGTATGGTTCATCACCACGTCGAACAGAATGCGAATCCCGCGCTTGTGGGCCTCGTCTACGAGACGGCGCAAATCGTCTTCCGTCCCCATATTGGCATCCAGCTTAGTCCAGTCCTGGGTGTAGTAGCCGTGATAGGCATAATGCGGGAAATCACCTTTCGTACCGCCGCCGACCCAGCCGTGGATTTGCTCCAGCGGCGAACTGATCCAGAGCGCGTTAACGCCGAGCTGCTGGATGTAATCAAGTTTGCTGGTCAGGCCCTGCAGATCGCCGCCGTGGAAGGTGCCGATTTCCTGCATGCCGTCTTTGTGGCGGCCATAGCTATTGTCGTTGGCCGGGTTGCCGTTAACAAAGCGATCGGTCAGAACGAAATAGACGGTGGCGTTGTGCCAGTTGAACGGCGCGGCGGATTCGGTTTCCGCGCGCTCAAGCAGCAGAAGACCATTGCTGTTAAACGCCGGCTGGAGGGTAATTTTACCGCCGCTGACGGTCGCGATATTGCCGCTGTAAAAGTCGCGAACTTTACTGCCTTCGGCAAAGGATTTACTGACGTCAATGGTCAGCGGCTTGCCATCCCATTTCGGACACTGCTTGATCTGCGGCGCGGCGGCAGCGGACTGTTTCTCCTCAAGGGAGACCATCAGGGTTGGCGTACCCGAACGGGTGTCCACTTCCAGGGTATAGCGCCCGTCGCGAAAGATGCGCCACTGCGGCACCGGGTCGCGACAGGGTTCCATCGACAGCATCTGGTTGAGCTTGATCATGCCAGCGGGCTGCCAGCACTGTTGGTCAAAATTAATTCGCAGCGGGCGCGTACCCTTTGCTACCTCGTTTTGACTGATAAATCTGCCGGTGCCCTCTTCGGTGAAGGCGGGGAAGTCTGCGGTAGTCCAGGCGGCGAAGGCCATCCCAGGCAACAGCAGCGACGCAAGCGCAGCGAGTTTCATTGCGGAGTCCTGTAGGCGGTGTTTTGTTCAGTTTGCGCGTCTACCCGCCTGATGAACTCATCCCGGCCGCGCTTTTCCAGGGAGGATGAAAAGGGGTGAGTGATCGCGCTCAAAAAATGCTCAGAAAATGAGACGGCGCTAGCATTTTTGCGCCTTCGCAGGCTGGCAGAAACCGATTTCAGGTGACACCATTTCGGAATTGGACTATTTCTGTGGGTGCGTCATCTGGGTATTTTTGATACTATTCGCGATTCAACTATCGATTTTTTGTGAAAAACAAGGCGTTGGAATGATTGCATCCGACCAGGAGACCTAATGATATCGACTCCCATTCGACGATATGGGGCCGCGATACTCATGTTACTTACCTGCATATTTTCAGGTAGTGTGCTGGCAACAACACACACAGCAACAACGAGTCATAAAGCCCCAATAGTTAAAAAGAAAAGTACCGTTAAAGTAAGCAAGGTAAGCAGTAAACAAGAGTATTCTCGCAATAGTGTAAAGAGCAGTTCACTTCCTGATTTGCGAAAATACCCTTCCGGGACACCAAGGAAAAAAGCGTTTCTCCGGACGGTAATGCCTTATATTACGAAACAGAATCAGGTGATTACTGCCGATCGTAACTGGCTGGTTTCCAAGCAGTACGATGCGCGCTGGTCGCCGAGCGAGCGTACGCGCCTGAAAGAGATCGCCTCGCGCTATAAAGTGAAGTGGTCCGGCAATACTCGCCATATTCCATGGAACTCGTTGCTTGAACGCGTCGATATTATCCCGAACAGTATGGTTGCAACCATGGCGGCGGCGGAAAGCGGCTGGGGAACGTCAAAACTGGCGCGCGTTAACAACAATCTGTTTGGTATGAAGTGTGGCGGTGGAAACTGCCGCGGCGCGGTGAAGGGCTACTCGCAGTTTGATTCGGTGGAAGAGTCCGTTCAGGCCTACGTGAGAAACCTGAATACGCATCCGGCTTATTCATCGTTCCGTAAATCGCGTGCGCAGCTGCGCAAGGCCGATCAGGAAGTGACCGCCAGCACCATGATTCATAAGCTGAAGGGCTATTCGACTAAAGGGTCGAGCTATAACAACTATCTCTTCGCCATGTATCAGGATAACCAGCGGTTGATTGCCGCGCATATGTAATGGCTTATCCATGACATTATTAATGCCCGGCGCGCAAGCCCGGGCATTTTTCTTTGCTCTCTACATCATGACTTCACTGTGCCGATCGCGATACTCCTTCGGCGTCACGTCGTACTCTTTCTTAAACACCGAATAGAAGTACTGCAACGACGGATAGCCGCACATCTGCGAGATTTCATTAATCGACAGGGTGGTTGAAACCAGCAGGCTGCGCGCTTTTTCCAGCTTCTCGCTGTGGATCACCGTATGAATGGTCTCGCCCACTTCCTCTTTGAAGCGTTTTTCCAGATTCGAGCGGGAAATGCCTACGGCGTCCAGTACCTGCTCTACCTTAATCCCTTTACAGGCGTGGTTACGAATATAGTGCATCGCCTGGATAACCGAAGGGTCGGTTAGCGAACGGTAGTCGGTGGAGCGGCGTTCTACTACGCGCATCGGCGGGATAAGCTGTCGTTGAAGCGGCAGCTCTTCATTCTCCAGCAGACGATGCAGCAGCTTTGCCGCCTGATAGCCCATCTGGCGGGTGCCCTGAGCAACGGAAGACAGCGCCACGCGCGACAAATAGCGGGTAAGCTCTTCGTTATCAATGCCAATAACGCACAGCTTTTCCGGAACGGGGATATGCAACAGCTCGCAGGCCTGTAACACATGACGGGCGCGGGCGTCGGTGACGGCGATAATGCCGGTTTGCGGCGGCAGGGTTTGTAGCCAGTCGGCGAGGCGATTTTGCGCATGCTGCCAGTTTTCCGGCGCTGTCTCGAGCCCCTGATAGACCACGCCGCGATATTTCTCTCTGGCGACCAGTTGACAAAAAGCATGCTCGCGCTCTGCGGCCCAGCCTTTACAGCTGGATGTGGGCAGGCCGTAAAAGGCAAAGCGGTTAATGCCCTTTTCCTTCAGATGGAGGAAGGCGCTCTCGACCAGCGCGGCGTTGTCGGTAGCGATGTAGTGAACCGGCGGATAGCACTCCGGGCGGTGGAAGGAGCCGCCGACGCCGACAATTGGAACATTAACGTCGAGCAGCAGGTTTTCAATCTCCGGGTCGTCGTAATCGGCAATAACGCCGTCGCCTAACCACTCCTTGATGTTTTCAATTCGCGCCCGAAAATCTTCCTCAATGAAGATATCCCATTCCAATTGCGATGCTTGTAAATATTCGCCGACGCCCTCAACGACCTGGCGGTCATAGGCCTTGTTGGCGTTGAATAACAACGTAATACGGTGACGCTTTTCAAACATAGTGTTGTTCCTGGTCTCTCTTGCAGGCCATACAATACCGGCCAATGCCCGGATTATTTCAAGCTACTTGTGCCTAAGTTTGGCTGTAGCGCAAAGAATTCGGGCATTTTTTTTCAAAGCTCTCAGCTCCGGCGTTTGGTGGCTGAATCCATCCACACCGCGAGTAATAAAATGACCCCTTTAACGATGTACTGCCAGAAGGTGGCGACATCCATCATGCTCATGCCGTTGTCCAGCGCGGACATGATAAACGCGCCCATGACCGCGCCGGCAACGCTGCCGACGCCGCCGGCGAGGCTGGTTCCGCCGATCACGCAGGCGGCGATGGCGTCCAGTTCGGCGATGTTGCCGGCAGAAGGAGAACCGGCGCCCAGACGTGAACTGAGAATCAACCCGGCAATCGCCACCATCAGGCCATTAATGGCGAACACCGCCAGCTTGGTGCGTTCCACGCTAATACCGGATAGACGCGCGGCTTCCAGGTTGCCGCCGATGGCGTAGATGCGGCGGCCAAACGCGGTGCGGGTGGCCATAAACATACCCGCCAGCAGCAACGCGGCGAGGATCAGTACCGGCGTCGGGACGCCGCGATAGTCGTTTAATAGCCAGATAGCGCCCAGCACAATAACGGCGGTAATCGTCTGGCGACCTACGGTCGAAGCGGAAGCGGGCGTGGCAAGTCCCAGGGCCTGACGTCGCATACGGCCGCGCCATTGCCAGATAATAAAGGCCGCCATTCCCGCCACGCCGATACCAAAGCCAATACCATCAGGCAGATAGCTCTGGCCGATTTGCGACATCGCCGGGCTGGTGGGAGAGACGGTGGTCCCGTTGGTGATACCTATCAGAATACCGCGGAATGCCAGCATACCGGCGAGCGTCACGATAAACGACGGGACTTTACGGTAGGCGACCCACCAACCGTTCCATGCGCCCAGCAGCAGGCCAAGCGCCAGCGTGATCACAATCGTCAGCGGCAGCGGCCAGCCGAGCCAGACGTCAAATATTGCCGCTGTGCCACCGAGCAGGCCCATCATCGAGCCGACGGAAAGATCGATCTCGGCGGAAATAATCACAAACACCATGCCGACCGCGAGAATGCCGGTGATGGCGGTCTGGCGCAGCAGGTTAGAGATATTACGCGCGCTCAAATAAGCGCCTTCGGTAGTCCAGGTGAAAAACAGCATAATGGCCACGATAGCGGCGATCATCACGAATACCTGGAGATTCATCCCTTTTAGCCCGGAAAAAGCCCCGGAGACGGGCGGGGTGAGTTTCATTTCAGACGTGTTCTTCGACATGGCGTTCGCTCCTCAGTGCGGCTTCCATCACCTGTTCTTGTGTCAGGCCCTGATTAATCAAATCGGCCTTCAGTTTGCCCTCATGCATCACCAGCACCCGATCGCTTAGCCCCAGTACTTCGGACAGTTCGGATGAAATGACAATGACGGCGATCCCCTGCTGCACCAGCTGATTAATCAACTTGTAGATTTCGTACTTGGCGCCGATATCAATGCCGCGGGTAGGCTCATCGAGTATCAGAATGCGCGGGTTCAGCAGCAGGCAGCGGGCGAGGATCGCCTTTTGCTGATTGCCGCCGCTCAGGCGACCGATCGCCAGCTCTGGCGATGAGGTTTTGATTTTCAAACGCTGGATGGATTGCTGAATGCAGTGCTGCTCTCCGGCATCGTCAAGGCTGCTCAGCGGGCCGGTAAACTGGTTTAACGCGGCGAGGGTGATATTTTTACCCACCGCCATCACCGGCACGATGCCGTCTTTCTTTCTGTCTTCCGGCACCATGGCGATGCCCTGCGCGATGGCCTGCTGGCAGTTGTGAATCGTCACCTGCTGGCCATCGATGAAAATTTTCCCCTGCCAGCGGCCCGGCCAGACGCCAAACAGGCACTGTACCGCTTCGGTACGGCCCGCGCCGACCAGTCCGGCTATCCCCAGAATTTCGCCGCGCCGCAGTGAAAAAGAGACGT
The DNA here is from genome assembly GCF_001808475.1 of Klebsiella sp. HMSC09D12. Taxonomy (NCBI): domain Bacteria; kingdom Pseudomonadati; phylum Pseudomonadota; class Gammaproteobacteria; order Enterobacterales; family Enterobacteriaceae; genus Klebsiella; species Klebsiella sp. HMSC09D12. The sequence goes on from NZ_KV793429.1 coordinate 240,373, forward strand.
CATTGACCCGCTTGATGTGGCGATTGACCGGATGCCAGGCGGTTAAATTTTCTACGCGCAGGATTTCATCGCCGCAGCTATGGGCTTCGTTCGGATAGAGGGCGGTAAGCTCGCGGCCGACCATCATGGTGATGATGTCATCTTCGTTCATGCCGTCAGCGTTACGGGTACCGATATGCTGCCCATCGCGGATCACGCAGATAGTATTGGATATCGCTTTGACTTCATTGAGTTTGTGGGAAATGTAAATACAGGCAATACCGTGATTTTGCAGATCGCGAATAATATTCAGCAGAATGGCCGTTTCTTGTTCCGTTAATGAGGCGGTGGGTTCGTCGAGAATTAACAACCGTACCTGTTTATTTAGCGCTTTCGCTATTTCGACCAGCTGCTGCTGGCCAAGGCCTAAATCGCCGACGCGGGTGTCGGGTGATATGGCTAAATTGACCTGGGCCAGCAGCTTCTCGCAGCGTAAGGTCATGGTTTCGTAATCCAGCAGACCGTGGCGGGAGATCTCCGCGCCGAGAAAAATATTCTCCAGAACGGTCAGGTGTTTTACCAGCGCCAGCTCCTGATGAATGATGGCAATTCCTTTGCGTTCGGTATCGCGAATATGGCCCGGCTGCAAAGTTTCTCCGGAAAAAATAATCTCTCCCTCATAGCTACCGTGCGGGTATATTCCGCAAAGCACCTTCATGAGCGTAGATTTCCCGGAGCCGTTTTCTCCGCATAATGAGACCACTTCCCCGGCGTTCAGCCGCAGGCTGACATTATCAATCGCCTTCACCGCGCCGAAGGTTTTAGTCATGTTTTTCATTTCGAGTAACCAGGACATAGAGGCTCCGCATAAGCGATATCCGGCTGGATGGAGTAACGCCCCCGGCAGAGGGCGTCAGAGATTACAGCTCGCTTTTTTTATGGAAACCGTCTTTGATCACCGTCTGGTCAATGTTGTCTTTATTGACTTCAATGGGCGTCAGCAGACGAGAAGGGACATCTTTCAGGCCGTTGTTGAGCGTGGCGTCAGCCTTCGGCTGTTTGTCGTTGCCCAGTTCGACGGCAATCTCCGCCGCGGTGGTGGCAAGGGTGGCGATCGGTTTGTAGACGGTCATCGTTTGGGTGCCAGCGATAATGCGCTTCACGCCGGCGAGGTCGGCATCCTGACCGGAGATCGCCACTTTGCCTGCGAGCCCCTGGGCGCTCAGGGCCTGAATGGCGCCGCCGGCGGTGGCATCGTTAGAGGCGACAACCGCATCAATTTTGTTATTGTTGGCGGTCAGGGCGTTTTCCATAATTTTCAATGCGTTTTCAGGTAGCCATCCGTCAACCCACTGATCGCCGACGACTTTAATTTTGCCTTCATCAATATAGGGCTTAAGGACTTTCATTTGGCCAGCGCGGAAAAGCTTGGCGTTATTATCAACGGGCGAGCCGCCCATTAAGAAATAGTTACCCTGAGGCACTTTATCGACCAGGCTTTGCGCCTGCATTTCGCCCACTTTCTCATTATTAAAAGAAATATAAAAATCAATGTCGGCATTATTGATGAGACGATCGTAGGCGAGAACTTTAATTCCCTCCTGTTTAGCCTCTTTTATCACATTACTCAGCACTTGACCGTTATAGGGAATAATAACCAGAACGTCGACGCCGCGATTAATCATGTTTTCGATTTGCGACATTTGCGTTTCTTCGTTGCCATTGGCTGACTGGACGAATACTTTTGCACCTAATGATTCAGCTTTATTGACAAAAATATCGCGATCTTTTTGCCAGCGCTCAAGACGCAGGTCGTCAATCGCCATGCCAATTTTAACTTCTTTCGCAATGCCCGACAGGCTGGTGAGGAGGAGTGAAGCACAGAGCGTTAGGCAAAGGTTCTTTATCTTCATAATAATAACACCTTTTTTGTAAAGTGCAGGATAAGACGAACGATAAAAATAAACGGCCTGATACGTAGCAGATTTTTAACGCGGAAAGGGGCGCTGGCAATTATCTATGCTTATTTTGCCGTTATGAAATTTTGTTTATTTGTTAATTTATGACCGGGATCGTACTTTAATAATTAGTTCTCATCGTATTTCATTGATCTCTCGTGGCGTAAGCAGCGAAGTGAGGGCGTTGTTCTATTGTTTTTGCGACCTGGCGCACGTTTGTGGATTCTCTCAATCACGGTGTGAAATAACGTAATTGAGGAAAGTAAAAAGAGAATTCTATATTGGCTTATGACTTATTACTCGCCGCATCCCTGAATATGGAGTTCATTATGCAGACCTATTTTGATCAACTCGATCGCGTTCGTTATGAAGGCCCGACATCCGCTAACCCACTGGCTTTCCGTCATTACAACCCGGATGAACTGGTGCTGGGCAAACGGATGGAGGACCACCTGCGCTTTGCGGCCTGCTACTGGCACACCTTCTGCTGGAATGGTGCTGACATGTTTGGCGTGGGCTCCTTTAACCGCCCGTGGCAGCAGCCGGGCGAAGCGCTGGAAATGGCGAAACGCAAAGCGGATGTCGCGTTTGAGTTTTTCCACAAACTGAACGTACCGTACTACTGTTTCCACGACGTTGACGTTTCCCCTGAAGGGGCATCGCTGAAAGAGTATGCCAACAACTTTGCGCAAATGGTTGAAGTGCTGGCGGAAAAACAGCAGCAGAGCGGCGTCAAGCTGCTGTGGGGAACGGCAAACTGCTTTACGAACCCGCGCTATGGCGCCGGGGCGGCAACCAATCCGGATCCGGAAGTGTTCAGCTGGGCGGCGACTCAGGTGGTCACCGCAATGGATGCGACCCACAAGCTGGGCGGCGAAAACTATGTCCTGTGGGGCGGCCGTGAAGGTTATGAAACCCTGCTGAATACCGATCTGCGTCAGGAGCGCGAGCAGATTGGCCGCTTTATGCAGCTGGTCGTTGAGCACAAGCACAAGATTGGCTTCCAGGGTACGCTGCTGATTGAACCCAAACCGCAGGAGCCAACCAAACATCAGTATGATTACGACGCTTCTACCGTCTATGGTTTCCTGAAACAGTTCGGCCTGGAAAAAGAGATCAAACTGAACATCGAAGCGAACCACGCGACGCTGGCCGGTCATACGTTCCATCACGAAATTGCGACTGCCATTGCTCTGGGACTGTTTGGTTCCGTTGACGCTAACCGCGGCGACCCGCAGCTGGGCTGGGATACCGACCAGTTCCCGAACAGCGTTGAAGAAAACGCGCTGGTGATGTACGAAATCCTGAAAGCGGGTGGTTTCACCACCGGCGGCCTGAACTTTGATGCTAAAGTGCGTCGTCAGAGCACCGATAAATACGACCTGTTCTACGGCCATATCGGCGCAATGGACACCATGGCGCTGGCGCTGAAAGTTGCCGCGCGCATGATTGAAGACGGCGAGCTGGATAAACGCGTTGCCAAACGTTATGCCGGCTGGAACGGCGAGCTGGGTCAGCAGATCCTGAAAGGCCAGATGAACCTGGCGGATATTGCTCGCTATGCCACTCAGCATGACCTGGCGCCGCAGCACCAGAGCGGCCATCAGGAACTGCTGGAAAATGTGGTAAACCGCTACCTTTTTGATCGCTAATGAAGGCGATGATGCCCGGCGGGACCGGGCATTGGCTATAACCGATGCTTTATTCGCGCCACGCTTAGCCGTGGCGCGTCAGTAAGGAGAGGCTGTATGTATATCGGGATTGATCTGGGCACCTCGGGCGTCAAAGCTATTCTGCTCAATGAGCAGGGCGAGGTCGTGGCTTCGCATACTGAAAAGCTCAACGTGTCGCGTCCGCACCCTCTATGGTCTGAACAGGACCCCGAGCACTGGTGGCAGGCGATGGACCGCGCGATGAAGGCGCTGGGCGCGCAGCACTCGCTGCGCGAAGTCAAAGCGTTAGGTATTGCGGGCCAGATGCACGGCGCGACGCTGCTGGATAAGCAACAGCGTGTCCTGCGCCCGGCGATTTTATGGAATGATGGCCGCTGCGGTGAAGAGTGCGCGCTGCTGGAAGAGAAAGTCAGCCGCTCGCGGCAGATAACCGGCAACCTGATGATGCCGGGATTCACCGCGCCGAAGCTGCTGTGGGTACAACGCCACGAGCCTGAGATCTTCGAGCGGGTTGATAAAGTCCTGCTGCCTAAAGATTATCTACGTTTACGCATGACCGGCGAGTTTGCCAGCGATATGTCCGATGCCGCTGGAACGATGTGGATGGACGTAGCGCGAAGGGACTGGAGCGATGAGATGCTCGCCGCCTGCGGTCTGAACCGCGACAACATGCCGACGCTGTTCGAAGGATGTGAAGTGACGGGGGCGCTGCGCCCGACGGTTGCGCAGTCGTGGAATATGCCGGAAGCGCTGGTGGTAGCCGGCGGCGGCGATAACGCAGCCGGTGCGGTTGGCGTGGGTATGGCGGATGCGGGGCAGGCGATGCTGTCGCTGGGGACCTCGGGCGTCTACTTTGCGGTCAGCGACGGCTTTCTTAGTAAGCCGGAAAGCGCCGTACACAGTTTCTGCCACGCGCTGCCCGGGCGCTGGCACCTGATGTCGGTGATGCTGAGCGCGGCTTCCTGTCTGGATTGGGCGGCGACATTAACCGGCCTTGGCACGGTTCCGGCGTTGATTGCGGCGGCGGAGTCGGCGAACGAGAGTGCCGATCCTATCTGGTTTCTGCCTTACCTCTCCGGTGAACGTACGCCGCACAACAATCCGCAGGCGAAAGGCGTCTTTTTCGGCCTGACTCATCAACATGGTCCGGCGGAGCTGGCGCGGGCGGTGCTGGAGGGCGTCGGTTATGCGCTGGCGGATGGCATGGATGTGGTGCACTCCTGCGGCGTGAAGCCGGAAAGCGTGACGCTGATTGGCGGCGGCGCGCGCAGCGCGTACTGGCGGCAAATGCTGGCGGATATCAGCGGTCAGCAGCTTGATTTCCGCACCGGCGGCGACGTGGGACCAGCGCTTGGCGCGGCGCGACTGGCGCAGCTGGCGCTGCATAAAAACGTCGCATTCTCCGATCTGCTGCCGCAGCTCCCGCTGGAGCAGGCCCACTGCCCTGATGACGAACGTTTTGCCCGCTACGCCCCCCGTCGGGAGACATTCCGACAGATTTATCAGCAGCTTTTACCGCTGATGTCGTAATATTTTGCCCTCGGTTAACGAGGGCAAATTACATCCATGAATGCATCGTTCGCATTTATCTGTCCTGCGTATTTATATATTCCGAATTTGTCGTTTCTGCTTCCTGAAGCATCAGCAGTAAAGCTTTACCGGTACATAATGGACGCCATCTTTCGCAGGGAGGCTCCATGAAAAATAAGAATATTGCGCCGAAACTGTTGATGGTCATCGGGGCGCTGGTGTATCTGATGGGGATCTGGCACACCTGTCCGTTATTTAGCGGTAAAGGCTATTTCCTCGGCGTACTGGTGATGGGGATGTTCGCCATGCTGGCCCATCAGCGCACGATGCAGGAGGAGCGCAGAAATGACGACGGGTTTGTATCGCTATGCCGACTGGTGCTCCTGCTTTCGCTTGGCCTGTTAATGGTCGGCGCGAGGTTTGTACCTGCCGGTTGGGATGAGAAAAGCATCTACGTGGCGGCCTGGTTTGTGTGCATGTACGGCGCGTCAGCCTTGCCGCATAAAGCACTGGCGGCGGGCGTGGCGCCGCAAGACCCTACGGAATAGCCTTAGCTGACGAAACGGCGGCTATCAAACCGCTGAACCAGAGCCGAGAGCAGTAAGCTGCCCAGCAGCGCGGCGCTGAATATCCAGATAATATCCAGTAACGGCCAGCGGCTTAGTTCAAGCCCGCTGGCGCGCAGCGCGTGAATGATCAGCGCATGAAAACCGTAAATCCCTAAAGAATGGCGCGCAATCGGCGCAATAAGCGGCAGCTGACGCCGATTGAGCGTGTTTTTTACCAGCGTCAGCAGAGCGATGGCGCAGACAAAAACCGCAGGACCGCAGTATAAATACCAGGTATCGCCGAAATCGCCGCGCCAGCGCAGCTCGTGCAGCGTGCCGCGTGAGATTACCCACACGCCGGCGATGAACAGCGCGGCGCAGAGGGCGGTCAGCCATTTTTTCTCGGTATCCAGCATGCCGATAGCCCGTCCCAGCACGCCATACATCACGTAGTAAAACGTGTCGCCATTGATATAAAGATTGAACGGCAACCATTCAACGCCTCCGGCTTTTACCGGGACCATATTGGGGTTCGCCAGAATGCCCAGTACCAGCATCAGCGCCAGCAGCATCCTGCCGCTTACCTGTTTAACCTGCACCAGCGGCGAAAGCAGATATATCACGACGATGGCGAAGAAAAACCACAGATGGTAGAACACCGGTTTTTGCAGCAAATTCTTCAGCGACAGCTCAACGTTGATATGGGTGAACAGGGTGATATAGAGCAGCGATAGCGTGCTGTAGAAGAGAATGCACAGCGCGATACGCAGAAAATGGCGGGGCTGGGCGCTGCGCTCACCGAAAAACAGATAGCCTGAAATCATGAAAAATAGCGGTACGCTGACGCGGGACGCAGAGTTGAGGATATTGGCCAAATCCCACTCCAGCAGGCTAATCGCGTGCGGGTGCGTAATATACCAGGTAGTGCTATGAATCATGACGACCATCAGACAGGCAATGCCGCGCAAATTAGTAATCCAGTGTATTTTTTCCTGCATCAGAACCTCAGTTTCACCTTCTCCATCTGGCTCTGACTATCCATATTCGACCCTGTCGCAGTGGAATAATCTGAGTTTTTCGCCATAGACTTGTCGAGGTGTGGCCCAATTCGCACAATGAGCCGGTTATTTTACGTAAGCTGCACGATAACAATTTACTAACAAGGCGGTCGAGAACAAATGGTGATGAAATATGCGTTTTCTGGACTACTGCTGTGCCTGCTGGCGGGCTGTAGCGCAACGCCGCCTCAGCCTACGCAGAAGGCGCAGAAAGCGCGGATAACGCCGCAGACCACCCTCAATATGGAGCAGCTTTGCAAGGATAATGCCGCCGTCCGTTATAATACAGGCGTGCGCCAGGTGGACGTCAGCCATTTCGAACAGTTCCAGGGCAGCTTTGAGCTTTCGGGCAAGACTGCGCGGAATGAACGCTTTATCTGTTCTTTTGACCCGGACGGGCAGTTTTTACATCTTTCGATGCGCTAACGACGGCCGCGCTGGCGCTAATTTCCGCAATTTTCCCTAAACAACCCCGTTTCGTACTGTATATCTCGCAGCCAGCGGGTATACTGGCTCCTTCCTTTAAATCCACACGTATCCAGCACGAAATCATATGCAAAAGTTTGATACCAGGACCTTCCAGGGCCTGATCCTGACCTTACAGGATTACTGGGCTCGCCAGGGCTGCACCATTGTTCAACCACTGGACATGGAAGTCGGCGCAGGCACCTCTCACCCGATGACCTGCTTACGCGCATTGGGTCCAGAGCCGATGGCGACCGCCTACGTGCAGCCGTCTCGTCGCCCGACCGATGGCCGTTACGGTGAAAACCCGAACCGCTTACAGCACTACTATCAGTTCCAGGTAGTGATAAAACCCTCCCCGGAGAACATCCAGGAGCTCTACCTTGGCTCGCTGAAAGAGCTGGGTATGGACCCGACCATCCACGACATTCGCTTCGTCGAAGACAACTGGGAAAACCCGACGCTGGGCGCCTGGGGTCTGGGTTGGGAAGTGTGGCTGAACGGTATGGAAGTCACGCAGTTCACCTACTTCCAGCAGGTGGGCGGTCTGGAGTGTAAGCCGGTTACCGGCGAGATCACCTACGGTCTGGAACGTCTGGCGATGTATATCCAGGGTGTCGACAGCGTTTACGATCTGGTCTGGAGCGATGGCCCGCTGGGGAAAACGACCTACGGCGACGTGTTCCATCAGAACGAAGTGGAGCAATCCACCTATAACTTCGAATACGCTGACGTGGACTTCCTGTTCTCCTGCTTCGAGCAGTACGAGAAAGAAGCCCAGCAGCTGCTGGCGCTGGAAAACCCGCTGCCGCTGCCTGCCTACGAGCGCATTCTGAAAGCCGCCCATAGCTTTAACCTGCTGGACGCGCGTAAAGCCATCTCCGTCACCGAGCGTCAGCGCTATATCCTGCGCATTCGCACCCTGACCAAAGCAGTGGCTGAAGCTTACTATGCTTCCCGTGAAGCCCTTGGCTTCCCGATGTGCAACAAGAATAAATAAGAGGCAGCCATGTCTGAGAAAACTTTCCTGGTGGAAATCGGCACTGAAGAACTGCCACCAAAAGCCCTGCGCAGCCTGGCTGAATCCTTTGCTGCGAACGTGACCGCAGAGCTGGATAACGCTGGCCTTGCGCACGGTAAAGTTGAATGGTTCGCCGCGCCGCGCCGTCTGGCGCTGAAAGTGGCGAATCTGGCGGCTGCGCAAGCAGACCGCGAAGTCGAAAAACGCGGTCCGGCGATTGCCCAGGCGTTTGACGCCAGCGGCCACCCGAGTAAAGCGGCCGAAGGCTGGGCGCGCGGCTGCGGTATCACCGTCGATCAGGCGGAACGTCTGACGACCGATAAGGGCGAATGGCTGCTGTATCGTGCTCACGTGAAAGGCGTGAGCACCGAAGCGCTGCTGCCAAACATGATCGCAACCTCGTTGGCGAAGCTGCCGATCCCGAAACTGATGCGCTGGGGCGCGTCCGACGTCCACTTCGTGCGTCCGGTTCATACCGTGACCCTGCTGCTGGGCGACAAAGTCATCCCGGCAACTATTCTGGGCGTCCAGTCCGATCGCGTTATTCGCGGCCACCGCTTTATGGGCGAGGCTGAGTTCACTATCGACAATGCCGATCAGTATCCGCAGATCCTGCTGGAGCGCGGTAAAGTCATCGCCGATTACGAACAGCGTAAAGCCAAAATTAAAGCCGATGCAGAAGAAGCAGCGCGTAAAATTGGCGGCAACGCCGATCTGAGCGAAAGTCTGCTGGAAGAGGTGACTTCACTGGTGGAATGGCCGGTAGTCCTCACCGCGAAGTTCGAAGAGAAATTCCTTGCGGTGCCTGCCGAAGCGCTGGTTTACACCATGAAGGGCGACCAGAAGTACTTCCCGGTTTACGACAATGCGGGCAAGCTGCTGCCGAACTTCATCTTCGTCGCCAACATTGAGTCGAAAGATCCGCAGCAGATTATCTCCGGTAACGAGAAAGTGGTTCGCCCGCGCCTGGCGGATGCTGAGTTCTTCTTCAATACTGACCGTAAAAAACGCCTGGAAGATAACCTTCCGCGTCTGCAAACCGTCCTGTTCCAGCAGCAACTGGGTACGCTGCGCGATAAGACCGATCGTATTCAGGCGCTGGCCGGCTGGATCGCCGAGCAGATTGGCGCTGACGTGAATCATGCCACCCGCGCGGGCCTGCTCTCCAAGTGCGACCTGATGACCAACATGGTCTTCGAGTTCACCGATACGCAGGGCGTGATGGGCATGCACTACGCGCGCCATGATGGCGAAGCGGAAGACGTTGCGGTTGCCCTGAACGAGCAGTATCAGCCGCGCTTTGCTGGCGATGACCTGCCGTCTAACCCGGTAGCCTGCGCGGTTGCGATTGCCGATAAGATGGACACCCTCGCGGGTATCTTTGGCATCGGTCAGCATCCGAAAGGCGATAAGGACCCGTTTGCGCTGCGCCGCGCCGCGCTGGGCGTGCTGCGTATTATCGTTGAGAAGAACCTCAATCTGGACCTGCAGACCCTCACCGAAGAAGCGGTGCGTCTGTACGGCGATAAGCTGACCAACGGCAACGTCGTTGATGATGTTATCGACTTCATGCTGGGGCGCTTCCGTGCCTGGTATCAGGATGAAGGCTATACCGTCGACACGATTCAGGCGGTGCTGGCGCGTCGTCCGACCCGTCCGGCAGACTTCGATGCGCGTATGAAGGCGGTTTCCCACTTCCGTACCCTCGAAGAGTCCTCTGCGCTGGCGGCGGCCAACAAGCGTGTTTCTAACATTCTGGCGAAATCAGACGTTACGCTGAACGATATCGTCCATGCTTCGGTATTGAAAGAAGCGGCCGAGATCAAGCTGGCAGGCAATTTAGTCGTGCTGCGCGATAAGCTGCAGCCGTACTTCGCCGAAGGGCGTTACCAGGATGCGCTGATTGAGCTGGCGTCCCTGCGCGAGCCGGTGGATGAGTTCTTTGAGAACGTGATGGTGAACGCAGAAGATCAGGACGTGCGCGTAAACCGACTGACGCTGCTGTCCAAGCTGCGCGATCTGTTCCTGCAGGTAGCGGATATTTCCCTGCTGCAGTAAGTGAATGGGTAATAATAAAAAACCTGCCTGCGGGCAGGTTTTTTTATGCATGGAATATAAATAAATGAACCGTTAATAATTCTCTGAATAATATTTATGTAATTTGCATTGATTGCCAGGAATTATTTTAGGAATATGCCAACGTAATCTGGTCAGATATTTACGGTAGAATGCTGACGGGTGCTTGAGACTGTTTGTCTCAGGCGTTCAGCGGGAGACAGACAGAGAAAAGCCCCACCTGATGATAAATCAAAGTGAGGCTCCCCTATGCATCAACACCATAAGAGTAGCCTCTTACCTGTTGAAAATCAACACGGTGTATGGGTCCACCACATATTGCAATTTTTACT
>NZ_KV793430.1:0-2924 GCF_001808475.1 Klebsiella sp. HMSC09D12
TGCTCCTTCAGCCACTCGGACACCTCACCATATTGTTTTGCTGCTCACCTTGGGTGGGCAACGGGGCGCTACTATAGGGAGTTGCGCTAAAACGGTCAAGCAGTATTTATTCTTTTGCTATCGTTCGGTTAAGCATTGAACACTGCCCCGTCGTAGCGCGGCGGGGCAGGCGTTTTAACGCTGTGAATCAAGCTGTTCGTTATTCTTCACCACGTCCTGCGCTTTGGCATAGCTCTCGATCAGCAGCTGGTATGCCGGGAAGACTTTAGTATAAACCTCGGCCCATTCTGCGGCGTCTGGTCGATTCCATGTGCGCTGCAGTTCGGAAGCGACCGCGGCGGTATCCATCGGCACGACGCCCGCCTGAACGACCCGGGCGAGAGTGATCTCCTGCGCCATCTTGCTATAGGTGCCGGAGGCATCGATGACGGCAAAAACTCTATAGCCGTCGGCGACGGCGGCAATCGCCGGGAACGCCATACAAACGCTGGTAATCGTCCCGGCAATAATCAATGTTTTACGGCCGGTGGCCTTTACCGCGGCCACAAATTCCGGATTATCCCAGGCATTGATCTCCCCCTTACGCGCAATATAGTGCGCATGGGGCGCATTCTTATGGATCTCAGGGATTAGCGGCCCGTTCGGTCCCTGCGGCACCGATGCCGTGGTGATCACCGGAATACCGGCTAACGAGGCCATTTTTGCCAGCGCGGCGGCGCGCGCCCGTAACTCCGGCATCGGCATATCGCCTACGGTCTGGAAGAGACCGCTCTGGTGGTCGATCAGCAGCATGGCGGTATCATTGACATCAATAACAGGACGAGAACCATTAAAGTTAGCTGGGGTAGACATATTCTTCACCTCATTCAGTATCAGATTTGGCCGAAGCGGCCGCTATTAAAATCACGAACCGCTTCTGCGATTTGCGCTTTAGTATTCATCACAAACGGGCCGTAGCCCACGATCGGCTCCTGCAGCGGCTCGCCGGCCATCAGCAGCACTTTGACGTGACTACTGGCCGCGAGGTGGAGCGTTTCACCTTTTTGGCTGAGCACCACCAGCTGACCTTCGCGGGCGTTACCCTCGCCGTTCACCACGATTTCACCTTCCAGCACCACCAGCGCCGTGCTCCAGCCAGCGGGCTGATGCAGGGTTACCTCATGACTCTGGTTTAGCTGCAGGTCCCATACGTTAAGCGGCGAAAAGGTATGCGCCGGTCCGACAGCATCCTGATAGCGCCCGGCAATCACCCGCATGCGGCCAGCGTTATCCGGCAGCTCGGCGTCAGGGATGGCATCCGCCGTGATGCTTTGATAGCCGGGATGCGTCATCTTGTCTTTAGCCGGAAGATTGACCCACAGCTGAATCATTTTCAGCTCGCCGCCGGAGCGGGTAAATTCCGCCGAGTGGAACTCTTCGTGCAGGATCCCGGCGCCTGCGGTCATCCACTGCACATCGCCTGGTCCAATGACGCCGCCTCTGCCTGTTGAGTCTCGATGTTCAACTTCGCCGGAGTACACCACGGTGACGGTTTCAAATCCGCGATGCGGATGTTCGCCGACGCCGCGTTTCTCGGACCCTGCCGGGAAGTGATGAGGGCCTGCATAGTCAAGTAGCAGGAAGGGGCTTAGCTGTTCGCCGTGCGTCTGATAAGAGAACATTGAGCGAACCGGGAAACCATCGCCTACCCAATGCTGCGCAGGCGCGGTGTAGATTCCGGTAATCTGTTTCATGGCTTTCTCCAGTGCATCTGTTTCTGATGTGAATAAGCTTATATTCACCACTAATACTCCGGTAGATAGCAAAAACGGCCTATACTGTTCCAAAAATGGAACGATGGAGGAAGAATGCAGGATCTCAACGATTTAGCCTGGTTTGTGCAGGTGGTGGATCACGGAGGATTCGCGGCAGCGGGCAGAGCGCTCGATCAGCCTAAATCCAAACTGAGCCGGCGAATCGCCCAGTTAGAAGAACGCCTCGGCGTACGTTTGATTCAACGGACAACTCGTCAGTTTGCGGTAACGGAGGTGGGGCACACCTTCTATCAGCACTGCAAGGCGATGCTGATAGAGGCGGAAGCGGCAGAGCAGGCGGTAGAGACCCTGCGTTCCGAGCCACGTGGAAGCGTCAAGCTGACCTGTCCGGTGACGCTATTGCATGCGCACGTCGGGCCTATGCTGGCGCGGTTTATGGTGCGCTATCCGGGAGTTAATCTGCAGCTGGAAGCCACAAACCGACGAGTTGATGTCGTTGGAGAGGGCGTTGACATCGCGATCCGCGTACGCCCAAGGCCGATAGAGGATAGCGATCTGGTAATGCGCGTTCTCGCCGATCGTGGTCACCGCCTGGTCGCCAGTCCACAGTTAGTAGAGCAAAAGGGGCAGCCTGTGGCGCCGTCAGAATTAAGCGATTGGCCGGGATTGAGCCTGGGCGCAGGCAAACATCAGCATAAGTGGCAGTTGACCGGCCCGGAGGGCGCACGGGCGGAAGTCTACTTTACACCCCGGCTGGTCACCACGGACATGTTGGCGCTGCGCGAAGCGGCAATCGCCGGCGTTGGGGTGGTACAGCTTCCTTTATTAATGGTGCGCGATCAACTGGCGGCTGGCGAGCTGGTGGTTGTCCTCGATGAGTGGCAGCTGCGCAGGGAGGTGATCCATGCGGTGTTTGCCTCACGGCGCGGGTTGCTCCCCTCGGTCAGGGCGCTGGTTGATTTCCTGAGCGAAGAGTATCAGCGGATGGAGGAGGATTAGCATTTGCCTGAATCCACAAGGCGCAGGCTGTCGAACAGAGTCTGAAGCCGCAGAAGGGGGGGCCCGGAGGCGGCGCGATGCGCATGTCCGGGCTACCGGGCGGTGGCGTGCAATAGGCGAAAAAAAAAGCCCGTACCTGCGTACGAGCTCTTCTTAAAATATGGCGGTGAG
>NZ_KV793431.1:0-2280 GCF_001808475.1 Klebsiella sp. HMSC09D12
TGTAATGGCTCAATAGTAATGTCCGCCTGTGGCTCAATTCAGATGTCCGCGCTATGGTAAGCTTCACTGGTCCGTTTAAACTACCGGGAGGCATATCATGAGCGCAGAAAGCTCAGGAGTGTTTACTTTGAAAGAGATCAACCGGATCAAGATTATACAGGACGTCATTGAACGTCGCATCACAACGCGCCGTGCGGCCGAGCACCTCGGTATCAGCGACAGGCAATGCCGCAGACTTCTTGCCCGTTACCGTGAAGGCGGACCGCTTGGTATGGCCAGCAGACGATGTGGCATGCGTGGTAACCGCCAGTTGCCACCCGGGCTCGCAGATCAGGCTCTGGAACTGATCAAGACGCGTTATGCTGATTTCGGTCCGACTCTGGCGCGTGAAAAGCTCGAAGAACTCCACGGACTGTTTCTTGGCAAAGAAACTGTCCGGCGCATCATGGTGCGGGCTGGCTTATGGGTTCCCCGTAAACAACGTGCCGCAAGGATCCCTCAACCACGGTACCGGCGTCCGTGTACTGGTGAGCTGATACAAATAGATGGCTGTGATCACGACTGGTTTGAAGGCCGTGGCCCGGCCTGCACCGCGCTGGTCTATGTTGATGATGCAACCAGCAAACTGATGGAACTGTTGTTTGTTAAATCGGAGTCCACGTTTTCTTACTTCGAAGCCACGCGGCGCTATATCGATAAGCATGGTAAACCGCTGGCACTGTACAGCGATAAAGCCGGTGTTTTTCGTGTTAACAATAAACACGCCACAGGCGGAGACGGGCATACTCAGTTTGGGCGAGCCATGCATGAACTGAACATCCAGACTATCTGTGCAGAAACCAGTCCCGCCAAAGGGCGTGTAGAACGAGCTCACCTCACTTTACAGGATCGTCTGGTCAAAGAGCTGCGGTTACAGGGCATTTGTTCAATGGAGGCTGCAAATGACTTCGCTGAGGCCTATATGGCTGACTATAACCGCCGTTTTGGCAAAGTACCGCGACATGATTTTGACGTACACCGTGCTGTAGAACATGATGAGGACCTGGGGCTTATTTTCACTGTTCGTGAAAAACGTAAAGTCTCAAAATCGTTGACGATACAATATGATAAAATGTTGTACCTGATTGAAGACAGCGAACTGAGTCGCCGTGCAATAGGTAAATATATCGATGTGTATCACTATCCTGATGGCAGAAAAGAGCTGCGCCTGAACGGTACGCTACTTCCCTACTCTACCTACGACCGACTGTCAGAAATCGACCAGGGCGCGATTGTCGATAACAAGCGTCTTGGCCGAACCCTGGAGTTTATCAGTCTGGTGCAGAGCAAGCGGGATAACACGCGCTCTCAGTCAATTCCCGCTGGAGATGGCCCTTCCCGACGACGGCCAAAGCAGGAAGGGAAGAAATCCCAGCGCTCACTGGATAATGATGACATGCTCGAAGCACTCAAACAGCTTCAGTCACGTTCAGAGGACATTTTTGGTAAAAGAGCCCGCTGATGGTACTCACTGGCCGGACAGTGGTTGCTCACCAGTTGATATTGTCCGGCCAGACCCATGATGTATTATTCATTTCGTTCAGCATCTTTATGTCCTGCTTTTCACGGGCATACTTACCCCATAATGAATGAAAAGAACGAACAATACTGATTAACTGCTTTTTTCTTTGCTCCGGAGATAGGCTGATAAAATAGCAGCACCTGCTGTCAATATTATCCTCAATGAAATTAAAATCAGAGTCTGATGCATATTTTACTGTTAGCATAATATCATTCGACGTTGTTCTCTCAGACTCTGTTAATGCTGATTCTATCAGGTATTCAAAGGCATACATGACAGACAGCTGGTTTTTGTCTGTCTGAATATAACCCATTGAGTTTCTGAGTATTGAGGACTGTACCAGGACCAGAGGCCATAAAAGCTCAACACCATAAAGCTTATATGTATCATGTTGATCATACTGATGTTGCTCAACACGACGATTACCTTCCCGTGCTTTACGAATATCATAGGCAAGGGATAACATAAATCCGTCTTTAACTTTAATCAGTGGGCTTTCATCCACGATGTAATGAATGAGTTCATGTAATTCATTCAGGGCTTCTGAATCTCCCCACAGTATAAAACCTGCATTGTTCGGCGTTAACTCGTATCGAAGCATGGGCTCAATCATCCTGTTGTTTCAGTCGGAGGAAAGTCTATCAGTAAAGAGAATGAGAGATCAAAGTGGTCATTTTAATTGAGCTGGATAACGGACATTTCAATTGAGCCTTGACAAA
>NZ_KV793432.1:0-4059 GCF_001808475.1 Klebsiella sp. HMSC09D12
CGTCTCAGAAAACGGAAAATAAAGCACGCTAAGCGTGCGTGGAGGCTGGCACCCAGCGGTACAGCGTCGGAATGGACACGCCGAGGTTCTTGGCCACGTCCTTGGGCGGCACCCCGCTGGCCAGCAGCTTCTTGGCCGACTCGATCTTGCTGTCGGTCATCTTCGGCTTGCGGCCGCCTTTGCGGCCGAGCTGCTTGGCGACTTCCAGCCCGGCGCGGGTGCGCTCGACGGTCAGCTCGCGCTCCATTTCGGCAAGGCTCGCCATGACGTGGAAGAAGAACCGCCCGGATGGTGTGCCGGTGTCGATGGAGTCGGTGAGGCTCCTGAACTGGACACCGTGCTTGTGCAGATCGCCGACCAGATCGACCAGTTGCTTGACCGACCGGCCCAGCCGGTCGAGCTTCCAGACGACCAAAGTATCGCCTTCGCGCAGCATTTCGAGCGTCTTGGCCAAGCCAGGCCGGTCTGCCCGCGTGCCACTCACCTTGTCCTCGAAGACCTTTTTACATCCGGCCTTGCTCAAGGCTTCGCGTTGCAGCTCCAGGTTCTGATCCTGCGTCGAGACGCGCGCATAGCCAATCAACATGGCTTGTCTCGCGCCCGGTCGATGCGTTCCTGCATCGCCTGCATCACTTCTTCGTGGGTGTACGATCTGGCGTTGGCGTCGGTGGCTTGCCGCAGGGCTTCCTCAACCTCGCGCGTCATCCGCTCGTAATCCTCCGGCCACAGCGCTTGCTCCATGCGCAGCGACGCCTGACCCAGCAGGTGCAGCAGGCTGAACAGCCGCATGTCGTTGGTGGCGACGATGCGCTCCCGAATCTGCTCCTGAATAGCTTCGCTAGCCCGATGCGCTTGTGGTGTGGCAGTCCCCTCGTAGTCAGCGGGGAATTCCGCTTCCTCGGCAATCCTTGCCCAGGCGCTGGCCAGCGCCTCGATGGTTGACGTGCTCATTTCCGCCGCTCCTGTGCTCTTTGGCGAATCAACCGGCCAAGGGGCCTCGACGCGAAAACCAGCAGCATCACGCCTATCGGATACCAGGTCGAGAAGACCACCAAGGCATCGAAGGCTGGCCGTCCGGTGTTGGTAGGCAGTACGGCGGTCACAGCCATCAACCCGCCGACCGTCCAGATGATGCGCCACACGTAGGGCATCACGCGGGGCACGTAGCCGTCATCGAAAGCGGTCTGGTAGTAGCGGCGCAGGCCGCGCTCGGCAAGCGCCTGGCGCTGCCGCTCCGACAGCGCATCCGTCCGGCCATACCAGCGCCGGAATGGTGGACAGCGCAGCAGCAAAGGGGTGAAGAGGATCATCACCGCCACGATCGCGACACCCCACGCCATGACGGCGCCGGCATCGGGCCGCTTGGCGTTCTCGATCACGGGCGCGAAGACGCCCGGAGCACCGATCATCCAGAACAGCGCAATGTGCTGATGGAAGGAGAGCTTCATTTGCTCATCCACTTGCGCAGCAGGCGCTTTTTCAGGGAGGCGCGTTCTTGCGGGTTGCGTCCCTTGTGATTGGCGATGCGATCCGCCGTGGCGGCCTGGCGCTTGACGGGCCAGTAGGAGCGGCCATCCTTGCCCATCGACCAGACGCTGCTGGCCTGGTTTTCCAGCAGGGGCAGATGGGCGCTCAGGGCTTCGGGCGACGCGCTGGTCAGCGCCGTGCGCTCACGGGTGCGCCAGCGCTGATGCCAGAGCTTCTTGTCCTCGCGCTCGCTGCCGCAGGTCGTGTGCCCGACGATGGGTGTTTTGCGGCGGCTGCGGCTCATAACGTAGTGGTCTCCAAGAACATTCAGGACTGATCCCAGGCGTCGATGGTCAAGACCTGATCGGCAGGACAGGCGGCTACGCGGTCGGGAACTGGATGGTGTTCAGTCTCATGCCGACCCCATTCGATTGATCGCGTCGCTTGCGGCACGCTGCGACGCAAGGAGGTTTGCGACCTGGTTTAGCAGCCGTGTCCGCTGCATGTCTGTTACCTATCTCCCCGACCGCTCATTGGACCAACTCCAGAGATTGGGCTCTATCGCTCAGCCAATACGAAACCGGCATTGGCTGATGCCACAACCGAGACTAACACAAATGGCTCGGTACCTGTATTTCGCGCCCCGTGCACTTGGCCCGGTCTTGCCACGGCTATCTCACCTTCCCTGAGGGCACGAACAATCCCATTGCCCTGAAAGTAATCAGCCATTCCCGACAAAACAGTCCACGTGTCTTGGCCGTGAGGATGAATGTGAGCCGCAATTTCCTGCCCGGGATGGACATGCCAAACCACGATAATTGAGTCTCGGGTTTCAAGCACAACGGAACGAATAGGCTCGCCTTCGGACGGCTGAACATACTCGGCTACAGAAAATATTCTCGATTCAACAGTCATCGGAGATCCCTCTTTCACAGTTGTCGTTACGGTCTTCATCGTCGGCATCCTGACGCACGGCGGGCAATTGCTGGAGCAACGCCGGCAGCCATTCCTGTACCGTCTCCCACACCACATCGAGGTTGATGTCGAAATAGCCGTGAGCCATGCGATTACGCATATTGCGCATGCTGCGCCACGGCACGTCGGCATGCGCCTGGGTGAACTCGACGTAGCCATCCATCACCTTTGTGGCCGCCTCGCCGATGACGATCAGGCTCATGATGACGGCCTGCTGGGTGCGCTTGTCGGCCAAGAAGTCGTCCTTGGCCATCCCTTCCACGAAGCTGCGCGCATCGGTTGCGGCCTGCTGAATGTGGTCGAGGTAATCGGGCAGGCGGTTCTCGCTCATATCGGTTGCGCCTCCGCGAGCACCTTGGCCCGGAACTTCGGCGGCAGGTCGCCGGGAGTCAGCAGATCGACGTCAACGCCGAGCAGCGATTTCAGTTCTTCTTCCAAATCGCCCAAGTCCAACAACGTGGCACCGGGCAGCGCATCGACCAACAGGTCGAGGTCGCTGCCATCCCGGTCGGTGCCATGCAGCACCGAGCCGAAGACGCGCGGGTTCGCGGCGCGAAAGCGGCCTACCGCTTCACGCACTGCGCTTCGCTTCATGTCAAGCACAACAGACGGTCGCATGCGCATCCTTTCTTATCGAAACTCGTTGAGATGATATGCAATCAAGAATAGAATTTCAAGAACTATTTTCGAGAATCGCAATGCCTTGATTCCCGTGCCGCGCCGGTTGCCTTGGCGGGCTTGTCACAAACCTACGTTTTCAAGAAGAAGGAAACCGCATGCCCCGCCGTTCGATCCTCTCCGCCGCCGAGCGCGAAAGCCTGCTGGCGTTGCCGGACACCAAGGATGAGTTGATCCGTCACTACACGTTCAGCGAAAGCGACCTCTCCATCATCCGGCAGCGGCGCGGCCCGGCCAATCGGCTGGGCTTCGCGGTGCAGCTCTGCTACCTGCGCTTTCCCGGCGTCATCCTTGGCGCTGATGAGCCACCGTTCCCGCCATTGCTGAGACTGGTCGCCAACCAGCTCAAGGTCGGCATCGAAAGCTGGGACGAGTACGGGCAGCGTGAGCAGACCCGACGCGAGCACCTGGTCGAGCTGCAAACGGTGTTCGGCTTCCAGCCGTTCACGATTGGCCACTACCGGCAGGCTGTCCAGTTGCTGACCGAGCTGGCCATGCAAACCGACAAGGGCATCGTGCTGGCCAGAGCCTTGATCGAGCACCTGCGGCGGCAGTCGGTCATTGTGCCCGCCCTCAACGCCGTCGAGCGGGCGAGCGCCGAAGCGATTACCCGCGCCGTGTTCTTCAACCGCCTGGGGGAAATCCGCGACCGCAGCTTCGAGCAGCAGCGCTACCGGGCCAGCGGCCTCAACCTGGTGACGGCGGCCATCGTGCTATGGAACACGGTCTATCTGGAGCGGGCCGCGAACGCCTTGCGTGGCCACGGTCAAGCCGTCGATGACGGCCTGTTGCAGTACCTGTCGCCGCTCGGCTGGGAGCACATCAACCTGACCGGCGATTACCTCTGGCGCAGCAGCGCCAAGATCGGCGCGGGCAAGTTCAGGCCGCTACGGCCGCTGCAACCGGCTTAGCGTGCTTTATTTTCCGTTTTCTGAGACG
>NZ_KV793433.1:0-15351 GCF_001808475.1 Klebsiella sp. HMSC09D12
GAGCTGATACATCAATCCCGGCACACTCTCCGGGCCGTGGCGTAAACGCCTTACCCGGGCTACCCCTGTCCGGGCCAGGGAGTTGTGTCGTCGTGTAGCCCGGACAGGCGCAATGCGCCGCCTCCGGGAGAAAACGTTATCCGTTAGCGGCAACCTTGCGCAGGTCGAACACGCGACAGGCCTTGCCCTCGGAACGCGGGATGCTACCGCAGTTGACGATGCTGATATCGGTCGAGATCCCCACCATCGACTTGATCCGATGACGCAACTGATGGCAAATCTGACAGCGCTGCTCGTGGTTCAGCGCCAGACCGCTCTCTTTTAGCTCCACGCGCACCGAAAGTGAATCAAGATGGCCCCGGCGATTAACTTCCAGCTGATAGTGCGGTGCCAGATGTTCGAACTTGAGGATCTCCTCTTCCAGCTGCGACGGGAAGACGTTTACGCCGCGAATAATCAGCATATCGTCGCTGCGTCCGCTAATGCGATCCATCCGACGCATGGTACGGGCGGTGCCCGGCAGCAGACGCGTCAGGTCGCGGGTGCGATAGCGGATCACCGGCAGCGCTTCTTTGGTCAGGGTAGTGAACAGCAGCTCGCCGTGTTCGCCGTCCGTCAGCGGCGTACCGTTGTCCGGATTCACCACTTCAGGGTAGAAATGGTCTTCCCAGATCGTCGGACCGTCGGCGGTCTCCAGACACTCCATCGCCACCCCCGGCCCCATCACCTCCGACAGACCGTAGATATCCAGCGCCGAAATACCCAGTCGGCGCTCGATTTCCGCCCGCATCGCATGGGTCCACGGCTCCGCGCCGAACACGCCCACCCGCAGGGAGCAGCCGCTGGCATCGCCGCCCATCTGGCGTTCCAGCTCTTCAATCAGGTTCAGACAATAGGACGGAGTGACCATGATCATATCCGGCTGAAAATCGCGGATTAGCTGAGCTTGTTTTTCGGTTTGCCCGCCGGACATGGGAATGACCGTCGCGCCTAAACGCTCCGCGCCGTAGTGAGCGCCGAGACCGCCGGTAAACAGCCCGTAACCATAGGCAACATGAATTTTGTCTTTCGCCGTCCCGCCCGCCGCGCGCAGGGAGCGTGCGACAATATTGGCCCAGTTATCAATATCGTTTTGCGTATAGCCCACCACCGTCGGCTTGCCGGTGGTGCCCGAAGACGCATGGATGCGCACCACCTGCTCCATCGGCACCGCAAAAGTATCAAACGGATAGTTGTCGCGCAGATCCTGTTTGGTGGTACAGGGAAACTTACTCAGATCGCTCAGTTCGTGAAAATCGTCAGGATGAACGCCCGCCGCATCAAATTTACGGCGATACATCGGCACGTTCTCATACGCATGCTTAAGGGTCCACTTCAGACGCTGGGTTTGCAGGGCCTGTAGCTCGTCGCGCGAGGCGGTTTCAATCGGGTCTAATTGAGTTATCGTTATCATTTTGTAGGGTACTCGCAGGTAGATTCGCTCACACTCGCTCAAGGATCATGGCAATGCCCTGACCCACGCCAATACACATCGTACACAGCGCATAGCGCCCGCTGCGGCGCTGCAGCTCCAGGCTGGCGCTTAATGCCAGCCGGGCGCCGCTCATTCCCAACGGATGGCCTAAGGCGATGGCGCCGCCGTTGGGATTAACATGGGGGGCATCGTCCGCCAGCCCCAGCTGTCTGAGCACGCCCAACGCCTGAGCGGCAAAGGCTTCATTCAGCTCAATCAAGTCCATGTCGTTAATGTTCAGCCCGGCGCGTTCCAGCGCTTTACGTACCGCCGGAACCGGCCCCAGCCCCATAAATTTCGGCTCGACGCCCGCCGTCGCCATGGCCACAATGCGCGCCCGGGGCGTCAGCCCCTGGACGATGGCCTGCTGCGAGCTTGCGATAATCAGCGCCGCGGCGCCGTCGTTGACGCCGGAGGCATTTCCCGCGGTCACTACGCCGCCCTGGCGGAACGGCGTTTTTAGCCGCGAAAGCTGTTCAATGGTGGTGTCCGCTCGCGGATGCTCGTCGTCACGCACGACGTTTACCGCCCCTTTACGGCCGATAATGTCGACCGGCACGATCTCCTGCGCCAGAATACCGTCGCGCTGAGCCTGCGCCGTCCGCTGCTGGCTGCGGAAAGCGAAAGCGTCCTGATCGGCGCGGCTGATATTTAACAATTCAGCTACATTCTCCGCCGTTTCCGGCATGCTGTCAGTGCCAAATTGCCGCTGCATGAGCGGGTTCACAAAACGCCAGCCGATGGTGGTATCAAACAGCTCGGCCTGGCGCTGATACGGGGCGCTGGCCTTCCCCATCACGAACGGCGCCCGCGACATGGACTCAACGCCGCCGGCGATCATCACATCCGCCTCTCCGGCTTTGATGGCGCGGGCCGCGAAGCCGATGGCGTCCAGACCGGAGCCGCACAGGCGGTTAATGGTGGTACCGGGTACGCTGTGGGGATAGCCCGCCAATAGCGTCGCCATATGGGCCACGTTACGGTTGTCTTCACCGGCCTGGTTGGCGCAGCCGAGAATCACATCATCAATCGATGCCGGGTCGAACTTAGGGTTACGGCTCAGTAGCTCGCGCAGCGGGATGGCGGCCAGGTCATCGGCGCGCACGCTGGCCAGCGCCCCGCCGTAGCGGCCAATCGGCGTGCGGATCCCGTCACAAATATAAGCGTCGCGCATCAGACTTCTCCTGTGATTGTGCCGCCGATGCGGTGCGATTTACCGCGAAACAAGGCAACAACTTTTTGCTGTTGATTGACAATTTCGATGTCATAGACCCCGGTCAGCTTGCCCTGATGCTTGACTCTCGCCGTCGCGGTCAGCAGCTCACCGACAAAGGCCGGGCGCAGAAAATCGATGCTCGCCGCCGACGCGACCGCCGCCAGCCCCTGGCTGTTGCAGGCGTAAGCGAAGGCGGTATCGGCGAGCGAAAACAGCTGCCCGCCGTGGCAGGTATGATGGCCATTGAGCATGTTCGCGGTAACCGCCATGGACATCTGCGCGTAGCCGTCATCCATCTCGATAATCTTGATCCCCAGCGCTTGCGCGCAGTTATCGTTCTCATACATCGCGCGGGCGTTACGCCAGGCTTCATTGCTCATGATGTTTCTCCATCAGCGCCTTCTGACGCAGCAGGGAACAGGGCCGATAGCGCTCCTCGCCGTAGTGCTGTTGTAGGTTCTCCAGCAGCCGCAGTACCCGGCCCCAGCCAAGTGATTCCCCCCACGCCATCGGACCGCGCGGGTAGTTAACGCCCAGGCGCATGGCGGTATCGATATCCTCGGCGCCGGCAACGCCTTTTTGCAGCGCATCCAGCGCTTCGTTAACCAGCATCACCACCGTCCGCCACACCAGCAGCCCGGGATAGTCGGCGATCTGCAGCACTTTTTTGCCCTGCTGCTGAAAATAGAAAATGGCTTTGTCGGTCGCCGCCTGTGAGGCCGTTTCCGCGCTGGCCAGCACCACCGTTTCGCCCGCGCTATGGTCGTAGACCACCACCGGACGGCCGTGCTGGATGCTCAATGCCAGGGCGGTTTCACCGGTCGTTTCCAGCAGCAGCACCTCGTCCAGCTCGGTGACAACGTCACTTTTAATGCACTTTGCTGCGCGTTCTGCTGATACGGTGGCCAGCGCCAGCTCAGGCTGCGCTTCGCCAGGCCAGCAGTAGACCCCCTGCCCGCTCTTTTTGCCCAGCCGTCCGGCCAGAACCAGCTCCTGCTGCAGCAGCGATGGCAGATAGCGGCGGTCCTGCCAGAAGGCGTTAAACACCGAACAGGTCACCGCAAAGTTAACGTCCTGGCCTATCAGGTCGGTCAACGCCAGCGGCCCCATGGGAAAACCGCCGCCGTCGCGCAGAGCGGCGTCAATCACCTCCGGCGCGGCAACCTGCTCCTCCAGCGCTCGCCACGCTTCGGCATAAAAAGGACGCGCCACGCGGTTGACGATAAAACCGGGCGTCGAACGGCAGCGAACCGGCTGTTTTCCCCAGGCGCAGACCCGCTGGCAGAGCTGTTCAACGACTTCCGCTGAGGTCGCCAGGCCGCTGACCACTTCGACCAGCTTCATCACCGGGGCCGGGTTAAAGAAGTGCAGCCCGGCAACCCGCTCCGGGTGCGCGACTCCAGCGGCGATGGTGGTGATCGATATCGACGACGTGTTGCTGACTAGCAGCGTTGACGGGGAGCAGATTTCAGCCAGCTGTTTGAACAGCGCTTTTTTCACGTCCAGGCGCTCGGAGGCAGCTTCAATAACCAGCTCCGCGCGTGCTAAAGCGCTCAGATCCTCAGCCGGAGACAGACGCGTCAGCAGCGCCTCAGCCTGGCCAGCCGCCAGCTTGCCGCGGCTGACGCGGGAGGCCAGACGTTGACCAATACCGTCGATGGCGCGAACCACCGCCTCAGGATCGATGTCGAAAATCAGTACCGGATGCCCGGCGGCGGCGGCCACCTCGGCAATGCCGGCGCCCATGGTGCCGCTGCCTATTACCGCAACGGTAGGTAACGTTTTGCTCATCGGCTATTTCCCGCTGAATTGAGGTGGACGCTTCGCGAGGAAGGCGCTGACGCCTTCGCGATAGTCGGCGCTGCGTCCGGCCAGGCGCTGATAATCGCGCTCAAGATCGAGCTGCTGATCCAGAGTCTGGGTTTCCGCAAGCTGAAGCGCCTTCTTAATCAGACCGAGGCCATAAGTTGGCTGGGCGGCCAGATGACGGGCCAGCGCCAGGCCGGTGTCTTTCAGCTCGGCATCGTCCACCACCTGCCAGATCATCCCCCACTGTGCGGCCTGCTCTGCGCTCAGGCTATCGCCCAGCAGCGCCAGCCCCATCGCCCTCGCCCGTCCCGCCACGCGCGGCAGAAACCAGCTGCCGCCGCAGTCCGGCACCAGACCAAGCTTGCTGAACGCCATCACGAATTTCGCCGAACGCGCCGCCAGCACGATATCGCAGCCCAGCGCCAGCGTAGCTCCCGCACCCGCCGCGACCCCGTTCACCGCACAAATCACCGGCTTCGGCAGCGCCGCCAGACGGCGCACCAGCGGGTTATAGAAACGCTCAACCGAGAGCCCGAGATCCGGCGCCGGCCCGCTGGGGTCGACGTTACGGTCATTTAAATCCTGCCCGGCGCAAAAACCGCGCCCCGCACCGGTCACCATCAGGCAGCGTATGCTGTCGTCGCGTTCGGCCTGTTTCAGGCACGCCGCCAGCTGCTGGTGCATCAGGTCGTTAAAACTGTTCAGTCGGTCCGGGCGATTAAGGGTAATCGTCATCACGCCCTGTTCTGTTTCGCTGAGAATGAAAGCTTCCACGATTAGCGTCCTTTAAATTCCGCAGTACGTTTATGGAGAAAGGCGTCGATGCCTTCGCGACGGTCTTCAGTCGCGCTCAGCAAAGTAAATAACTGGCGTTCCTGCTGAATCCCGGCCTGCAGGCTGACCTCCTGCGACAACCGTAAGGCCTGTTTAGCCGCGCGCAGCGCCAGCGGCGAGTGGCGGGCCACGGTTGCTGCCAAAGCGAGTGCATATTCATCGGTGAGCGCTGGCGGATAAACCTCGCTTACCAGCCCCGCCCGCAGCGCCTGCCTGGCATCGATGCTTTCGCCGCTCAATATCATCCGGCTGGCCAGCGCTTTACCGATGCTGCGGATCAGGCGCTGGGTCCCGCCCGCGCCCGGCATAATACCGAGGGTGATTTCCGGCAGGCCAAAACGGGCGTTATCGCCGGCGACTATCAGGTCGCAGAGCAGCGCCAGTTCGCATCCGGCGCCGAGGGCATAGCCGTTTACCGAGGCGATCAGCGGTTTGTTGAAGGCGTCGATACGCGCCCACAGCCGCGGTCGAATATCATCGAGGGTGGCAGGCAGATCTTTTTCCGCCATTTCGTTCAGGTCAGCCCCTGCGGCAAAAAAGCGTTGATTACCGCTAATGACGCAGACGCCGACCGTCGGGTCCAGCGCCGCCGCGTCGAGCACGTCGGCAATTTGCGTCAGCAGCGCGTTATTCAGCGCGTTGCGCGCCTGCGGGCGATTAAGCGTCAGCTGGAGGACGCGCGCGTGACGAGCAATTAACAGTTCGCTCATGCCATCCCCCGCGCGTCGAAATCGACGATCACATCGCCGCTGGTGGGCAGCGACTGGCAGCTCAGCACGTAACCTGCCGCCACTTCGTCGGCTTCGAGGCCGTAGTTAGCAGCCATCGCTACCTCGCCGCGCAGGACTTTGCATTTACAGGTGGCGCAGACTCCGCCTTTGCAGGCAAACGGCAGATCCGCCCCCTGGCGTAGCGCGGCGTCAAGGATGCTGTCATCCTCTGCGCTGAGGGCGATGGTTCTGTCGCGGCCGTCCTGACGGATTGTGACCGTGCGCCCCTCCGCCTGGACGCCGGTGGCCCGCTTGACGCTGCTGCCCGGGGTATTAAAGCGCTCCAGATGAATCGCTTTCTCCGGTATGCCCAGTTCGCGCAGGGTCATCTCCGCTTCATCCATCATCGCCGCCGGCCCGCAGATAAAGGCGCGCTCAAAGCGGCTGAAATCCAGCAGACGGGCGGCCAGCGCGCGTAGCTTGTCGCCATTGATGCGCCCCTGCAGCAGATCGCTGTCCATCGCCTCCTGGCTGAACAGATGCACCACCTGCAGGCGTTGCGGATAGCGGTCTTTCAGGTCGGCCAGCGCCTGGCGGAACATCATGCTGTGGCTGCTGCGGTTGCCGTAAATCAGGGTGAAACGGCTGTCGAGTTCGGTGGCGAGGGTGGCGTCGATAATCGCCATCATCGGCGTAATACCTGAGCCGGCGGCAATCGCCAGGTAGTCCGCGCTGCGCCCGGCCTGCGGCTGGTAGCCAAAGTGGCCCTGCGGCACCATCACCTCCAACGCCATCCCTTGTTGAATGTCGTTCTGGGCATAGCGTGAGAAGCGTCCGCCGTCGATAGCCTTGACCGCCACGCTGATTTCCCCCGGCGTGCGGCTGCGGCAAATGGAGTAGCAGCGACGCAGCTCTTCCCCGCCAAGGCGGGCTTTTAAAGTCAGATGCTGGCCCGGACGGAAGGCGTATGCGTTTCGCAGCGCGTCGGGAATGGCAAAGGTGATGGTGACCGCATCGCGGGTTTCCGGCTCCACTTTCGCCACGGTAAGCGAATGAAATGTCGTCATCGCAACCTCAAATACATTTAAAGTAATCAAAGGGTTCCCGGCAGCTGTCGCAGCGATACAGCGCTTTGCAGGCCGTGGAACCGAATTCGCTAATCAGCGAGGTATGGCGGCTGGCGCAGCGCGGGCAGACCACCTCCTCCGGCATATGGGCATGGCAGGCATGACCCTGCGGCGGACTGATGCCGTACTGGCGCAGACGTTCACGCGCCTCCGGCCCCATCCAGTCAGTAGTCCACGGCGGGTCCAGCTGCAGCACGATATGCACCGGCGCGTAGCCGTTTTCCGTCATTGCCGCGCGGATTTCTCCCAACAGATGTTCGGTCGCCGGGCAGCCCGAGTAGGTTGGCGTAAAGCCAATCACCCAGCCATCGCCGCGGCGATCCACGCTGCGCACCATGCCGAGGTCGGTAATAGTCAACACCGGAACTTCCGGGTCGGGAATGGCGCTTAATACCTCCCAGACGGCGTGGATCTCCGGGGGAGCGATATCAACCAGACGTTGCATAACCACCTCCTGCTACCACTGCTGGCCGGGATACGCGCGCTGTAAATACTGCATCTCCGCCAGCAGCGGCCCGAGATGCTCGCTGTGCAGCCCCTGTTTACCGCCGCTGCGGAAGGCCGCTTCTTGCGGGATCTGTAAACCGGAGTCGATCAGCGCCGTATGTACCGCACTCTGCCATTCGCCCTGCAGTTCGCGTGGGTCGACGGCGATGCCCTGCGCGCTCAGCTCAATCTCCAGCTCATCGGCCTGGAACAGCTCGCCGGTAAAGCGCCACAGATTATCGACTGCGCTTTGCATTCTCTGCGCCGAAAGCGCCGTGCCGTTGCCCAGGCGCTCCAGCCAGCCGCGGCTAAAGCGCTGGTGGTAGCGCACTTCTTTTAACGCTTTGGCGGCGATGGCGGCGAGCTGCGTATCGCGACTGCCGACCAGGCGGCTGAACAGCGCTACGTGCCAGACATCGATAAAAAACTGGCGAGCAAGGGTGTCGGCAAAGTTGCCGTTGGGCTGCTCCGCCAGCAGCAAATTGCGAAACTGACGCTCGTCGCGGCCAAAGGCCAGGGTGTCTTCATCGCCGCTGCCAGCCAGTTCAGCGGCATAGCTGAGGAAATTGCGCGCCTGCCCCAGCAGGTCGAGACCGATATTGGCCAGCGCCAGATCGATCTCCAGCTCCGGCGCGTGGCCGCACCACTCGCCCAGACGCTGGGCCAGCACCAGGCCGTTATCGCCGAGGCGCAGAGCATAAGCTGCAACGGGGTTATTGTTTTTCATCGTCGCCTCACATATGTTCCATGCCGTCGGGCACGGTGTAGAAGGTGGGATGGCGATAGACTTTGCTCTCCGCCGGATCGAAAAATTCACCGCGCTCTTCAGGCTGCGAGGCAACGATTTCGCTGGCCTTCACCACCCAAATCGAACAGCCTTCGCTGCGGCGGGTATAGGCATCGCGGGCGTTTTCCAGCGCCATCTGGTCATCGGCGGCGTGCAGACTGCCGACGTGGCGGTGCGACAGTCCCTGTTTGCTGCGAACGAACACTTCATATAAAGGCCAATAGTTATTGCTCATCTTTCTTCTCCTTATGCGGCGTCGCGAGCCTGCTGTTTTTGCGCATGCGCCAGCGCGGCTTCCCGCACCCATGCGCCCTCTTCCCACGCCTTGCGTTTAGCGGCCAGACGTTCGTGGTTGCAGATCCCGCGTCCGGCAATGACCTCGTCAAATTCCTGCCAGTCGATGGCGCCAAAGCGGTAGTGGCCGGTGGCTTCATCCCGCTGTAAATCCGGGTCGGGTACGGTCATGCCAAGGATTTCCACCTGCGGAATGGTGTTATCGACAAAGCGCTGGCGCAGCTCATCGTTGGAGTGACGCTTGATTTTCCAGGCCATGCTGCGGGCGCTGTTTGGCGAGTTATCGTCGTTCGGACCGAACATCATCAGCGCCGGCCACCAGAAACGGTTGATGGCGTCCTGCAGCATCTGCCGCTGCGCGTCGCTACCCTGCGCCAGCGCCATGCAGGCTTCGAATCCCTGGCGCTGATGAAAGCTCTCCTCTTTGCAGATCTTGACCATCGCCCGGGCATAGGGTCCGTAGGAGGTACGGCACAGCGCCACCTGATTGACGATGGCCGCGCCGTCCACCAGCCAGCCGATTACGCCGATGTCCGCCCAGCTCAGAGTCGGGTAGTTGAAGATGGAGGAGTACTTCATCTTGCCGTCGAGCATCTTCTGATACAGATCTTCGCGGGCGCAGCCGAGGGTTTCCGCGGCGCTGTAGAGATACAGACCGTGCCCGGCTTCATCCTGCACTTTCGCCAGCAGAATCGCTTTGCGGCGCAGGGTTGGCGCGCGAGTTATCCAGTTGCCCTCCGGCAGCATGCCGACGATTTCCGAATGCGCGTGCTGACCAATCTGGCGGATCAGCGTTTTGCGGTAGGCTTCCGGCATCCAGTCCTGCGGTTCGATGGCCGTCTCCTGCGCGATGCGCTGGTCAAAGCGTTGTTCTTCTGTCACGTCATCACCTTTTATGATTCCAATAAATTCGACTATAAATAATTTTCGAATCACTTTGTTTTATAAAAGTTACATTCAGGTTAAATAAAACCACAAATTTTGTTTGTTCTTTTTGTGATAGCTACCGCAAAAGCTTTTGTAAACCACATAACTAACAATAGATTAAGTGCTAAACGCAGATCGCCACCGATCACAATGTTAATAAATTATTAAATACAGGCTTGCTTTTTATGATTCACCAAAGAACTATTTATAGATATTTCACGTAACACATCTGGAGATGAAACATGCAGCAGTTAGCCAGCTACTTGTCCGGCACGTGGCAGACCGGCCGGGGCCACGCGCGCACTATCCATCACGCCATCAGCGGCGAAGCGCTATGGGAAGTCACCAGCGAGGGTCTGGATATGGCGCAGGCGCGACGCTTCGCGATTGAGCGCGGCGGCAAAGCGCTGGAGGCGATGACCTTTATTGAGCGCAGCGCAATGCTGAAGGCGGTCGCCAGATATTTGCTGGAGCAGAAGGCGGCGTTGTATACAATCTCTGCCGAAACCGGCGCTACCCGTGCCGACAGCTGGGTGGATATCGAAGGGGGCATTGGCACCCTTTTCACCTACGCCAGCCTTGGCAGCCGCGAGCTGCCGGACGATACCCTGTGGCCGGAAGATGAGCTGATTCCGCTATCAAAACAGGGAGGCTTCGCCGCCCGCCACGTGCTGACCTCGAAGTCCGGCGTGGCAGTGCATATCAACGCTTTTAACTTTCCCTGCTGGGGCATGCTGGAAAAGCTGGCGCCCACCTGGCTTGCCGGGATGCCCGCCATCATCAAACCGGCTACCGCTACCGCGCAGCTGACTCAGGCGATGGTTAAAATGATTGTCGATAGCGGACTGGTGCCGGTGGGCGCAATCAGCCTGATCTGCGGTGGCGCGGGCGATCTGCTCGACCATCTCGATAGCCAGGATGTTGTCACCTTTACCGGCTCGGCCCATACCGGACAGCAGCTGCGGGTGCATCCCAACCTGGTCGCGAAGTCCATTCCCTTCACCATGGAAGCGGATTCGCTAAACTGTTGCGTACTCGGTGACGACGTCACGCCGGAGCAGCCGGAGTTCGCGCTGTTCATTCGCGAAGTGGTACGAGAAATGACGGCGAAGGCCGGGCAAAAGTGCACCGCCATCCGCCGTATTATCGTGCCGCAGGCACAGGTTAAAGCGGTGAGCGACGCGCTGGTTGCGCGCCTGCAAAAAGTGGCGTTCGGTGACCCGGCGCAGGAAGGCGTTAAGATGGGCGCGTTGGTCAACCACGAACAGCGTCAGGACGTACAGGATAATGTAAACCGTCTGATCGAAGCGGGATGTGAAGTGTTGCTGGGTGGTCGCGCGGATCTCAACGCCGCGGGCGCATTCTTCCCGCCGACGCTGCTGTTCTGCCCGCAGCCGGATGAGACCCCGGCGGTACACGCCATTGAAGCGTTCGGCCCCGTGGCTACTCTGATGCCCTATCAGAGCGTCGAGCATGCGATGGCCCTGGCGCGGGCCGGTGAAGGTAGCCTGGCAGGCACGCTGGTCACCGCCAGCGGAAAACTGGCGCGCGCGTTTATTCTCGGCGCCGCCCGCGCCCACGGGCGTATTCAGGTACTGAACGAAGAGTCTTCCGCAGAGTCCACCGGCCACGGCTCCCCGCTGCCGCAGCTGGTACACGGCGGTCCGGGGCGCGCCGGCGGCGGTGAAGAGCTGGGCGGCCTGCGGGCGGTGAAGCACTATATGCAGCGCACCGCGATTCAGGGTAGCCCGACGATGCTCGCCGCCATCGGCCAGCAGTGGGTGCGCGGCGCGCAGGTGGTGGAAGACCGCATTCACCCGTTCCGCAAATATTTCGAGGAGATCCAGCCGGGCGACAGCCTGTTGACTCCGCGCCGCACGCTGTCCGAGGCGGATATCGTCAACTTCGCCTGCCTGAGCGGCGATCACTTTTACGCCCATATGGATAAGATTGCCGCGGCGGAGTCGATTTTCGGCGAACGCGTGGTGCACGGCTACTTCCTGATTTCCGCCGCTGCCGGGCTGTTTGTTGACGCCGGGGTCGGCCCGGTGATCGCCAACTACGGGATGGAGAATCTGCGCTTCATCGAGCCGGTGAAGCCGGGGGATACCATCCAGGTACGCCTGACCTGCAAACGCAAAACGGTGAAACGTCAGCGCAGCGCGGAGGAGAAAGCGACCGGCGTCGTCGAGTGGGCGGTAGAGATTTTTAACCAGCACCAGCAGGCGGTCGCGCTCTACTCCATCCTGACCCTGGTGGCCCGCCAGCTGGGGGATTTTGCGGAGTAAATATTAGAAATTCGCCCATCTTTATCGCCATCTTCATGCCTCTGCGGAGGCATTTTTTGTAACTGGCAAAACTGACAAACAACCTGGCAAAAGCAGGCAAACGCCTCGGCGCTGACCGCTGTTAGGTTAACGATAGACAAGCCGACATTCGCAGCGGCACTGCACAACACAACAATAAGGTGAGGTCTCAATGGCGATTCTTTCTCCCCGCAAAACGGCTCTGGCGCTGGCTGTCGCCCTGTTTTGCGCCTGGCAAGGCCCGGCGTTCGCCCACGGCGGCGAAGCCCATATGGTCCCGATGGATAAAACCCTGCAGGATTTCGGCGCAGACGTTCAGTGGGATGACTACGCGCAGATGTATACCCTGATCAAAGACGGCGCTTACGTGAAGGTTAAACCGGGGGCGAAAACGGCCATCGTCAACGGCAAAACCCTCGATTTGCAGGTGCCGGTGGTGATCAAAGAGGGTAAAGCGTGGGTTTCTGACGCCTTCATCAACGATGTCTTCCAGTCCGGTCTCGATCAGACCTTTCAGGTGGAAAAACGCCCGCATCCGCTGAATTCGCTGTCAGCGGCGGAAATCAGCGCAGCGGTCGCTATCGTTAAAGCCGCGGCGGATTTCAAACCTAATACTCGCTTTAGCGAAGTCTCCCTGCGCGAGCCCGATAAAGCCGCCGTCTGGGCCTTTGCTCTTCAGGGCACACCGGTCGACGCCCCTCGCGCTGCCGACGTGATTATGCTCGATGGCAAGCACGTCATTGAAGCCGTAGTCGATCTCCGGAATAAGAAGGTCCTCTCATGGACGCCGATTAAAGAGGCCCACGGCATGGTACTGCTGGACGATTTCGCCAGCGTGCAGAACATCATCAATGCCAGCAGCGAATTTGCCGAAGTGTTGAAAAAACGCGGCATCGATGACCCAAGCAAGGTGGTCACCACGCCGTTAACCGTCGGCTATTTCGACGGCAAAGATGGCCTCAAGCAGGATGCGCGGCTGCTGAAAGTGGTGAGCTATCTTGACGTTGGCGACGGTAACTACTGGGCGCATCCGATTGAAAATCTGGTCGCGGTAGTCGACCTCGAACAGAAGAAGATTATTAAAATTGAAGAAGGTCCGACGATCCCGGTACCGATGGCAGCCCGCCCCTATGACGGGCGCGACCGCGTGGCACCGAAGGTTAAACCCCTCGATATCATCGAGCCGGAAGGCAAAAACTACACCATTACCGGCGATGTGATCCACTGGCAAAACTGGGATTTCCACCTGCGCATGAACTCCCGCGTTGGGCCGATTCTCTCCACCGTGACATATAACGATAACGGCAAGAAACGTCAGGTGATGTACGAAGGATCGCTCGGTGGAATGATCGTGCCCTACGGCGACCCGGACGTGGGCTGGTACTTTAAGGCCTATCTCGATTCCGGCGACTACGGCATGGGCACCCTGACCTCACCTATCGTCCGCGGTAAAGACGCGCCGTCCAACGCGGTCCTGCTGGATGAAACCATCGCCGACTATACCGGCACACCCACTACCATTCCGCGCGCGATCGCTATTTTCGAACGCTACGCCGGGCCGGAGTATAAACATCAGGAGATGGGCAAGCCGAACGTCAGTACCGAGCGCCGCGAACTGGTGGTGCGCTGGATCAGTACCGTCGGCACCTACGACTATATCTTTGACTGGGTATTCCACGAAAACGGCACTATCGGCATTGACGCCGGAGCCACCGGCATCGAAGCGGTTAAAGGCGTGAAAGCGAAGACCATGCATGACCCGAGCGCCAAAGAGGACACCCGCTACGGCACGCTGATTGACCATAATATTGTCGGCACCACCCACCAGCATATTTATAACTTCCGCCTCGATCTTGACGTTGACGGAGAGAACAACACGCTGGTGGCCATGGACCCGGAAGTGAAGCCGAATACCGCCGGCGGCCCGCGCAGCAGCACCATGCAGATCAATCAGTACACGATTGATAGCGAGCAGAAAGCGGCGCATAAATTTGACCCGGGCACCATCCGTCTGCTAAGCAATACCACCAGGGAAAACCGGATGGGTAATCCGGTGTCATATCAGATTATCCCTTACGCGGGCGGCACGCATCCGGTCGCTACCGGGGCAAAATTTGCCCCTGATGAGTGGATTTACCATCGCCTGAGCTTTATGGATAAACAGCTGTGGGTCACCCGCTATCATCCGACCGAACGCTTCCCGGAAGGTAAGTACCCTAACCGTTCAATTCACGACACCGGCCTCGGCCAGTACGCGAAAGATGATGAATCCCTGGACAACCACGATGATGTCGTGTGGATCACCACCGGTACCACCCACGTTGCCCGCGCTGAGGAGTGGCCGATTATGCCGACCGAGTGGGCGCATGCGCTGCTGAAACCGTGGAACTTCTTTGACGAGACGCCGACGCTTGGCGAGAAGAAGGAGTAAGGTGGCTTAGACGCTAAACGGCGATAAAACCAGGGTCTGGGGCTATCGCCGTTCTCAGCTTATTCAGAAGAATGCCCTGCCGCTCCGCTCTCCTGAGCTCATTAAGGGACGGCACCATAATCAGCCCGGCAGCTTTAATGCGGGAGTGAATTAGCCCGGGCGGCTAAGGGCCGGGGCGAACGGTGGCAGCCGTAAACGATATTGAGCGAGTTCGCCGCAAACGCCGCATTTCATCGCCAGGCTTTATCAATGCTCAAACCGTTAAATGGGTTAAGTGAAGTCCCTAAGGTTCATTTACGAACTTATCGGCTTCAGGAGAATAGCGCTGACAAACGCATGCCAGCTTATGCCCGTCAGGATCGCGCAGATAAGCAACATAAAAGTCGGGTCCGTATGCGGGGCGTGTACCTGGCTCGCCTTCACTCTCCCCTCCCGCAAGGAGACCTGCTGCATGGAATCGTCTGACAATGTCAGCATTATCTGCATGAAATGCGAACATTGTCCCGTTTCCCGCCGTTGCGGGATGGCGGTCAAAAGGAGGACAGATGCAGAAGTTGAATACCTCATCCGGATTATTTTCATCTCCCCACATTGCCCAGCTTTCTGTCCAGGCAGGCAATCGCGAGTAGCCAAGAACCTTAAAAATAGCGTCATAAAAGTCCACGGCGCGCTGAAAGTTATTTGTACCTATAGTGATATAAGCCAGCATCTTATTGCATCCTCTTTGCCCTTTTCCCGAACATATAGTACAGCACATTAAGAATACATTTTACCCGCACAACCATAACGCTGGAGCTCATGGATGCTGGTGGGCGGCCTGGTGCCAGAAGCCGAAGTTTATGCTCTGAAAGCTAAACGCTGTGGAGAGACATTAAGAGAGGCTTTGTTGAATAAATCAGATTTCGGGTAAG
>NZ_KV793434.1:0-42134 GCF_001808475.1 Klebsiella sp. HMSC09D12
TGAGAGTAGGGAACTGCCAGGCATCAAATTAAGTGTGCTGATATGGCTCAGTTGGTAGAGCGCACCCTTGGTAAGGGTGAGGTCCCCAGTTCGACTCTGGGTATCAGCACCAGTTTTTAGGTTAAAGTTCGGCGATTTGAAAAGAATTTGCCTGGCAACGATAGCGCGGTGGTCCCACCTGACCCCATGCCGAACTCAGAAGTGAAACGCCGTAGCGCCGATGGTAGTGTGGGGTCTCCCCATGTGAGAGTAGGGCATTGCCAGGCATCAAACAAGTAAAGAGCCCATCCGTCAGGATGGGCTCTTTGCGTTTTCGCTCCTGCGTAAATATCTTTTTTCCTGGCTAGTAGTGGCAATTTATCCGTTTGACGTTATCTGAGGGGAGGGGCTTTGCCCGGCCTTTAGTCGCGGGTGATACCGTTAAGCATCGCGGAACTTACCTTCGGGGAAGCGGTACCGGATAACCCTCCGGTACCTTTTATGGCAGAGAAGAGAAGGCGTTAACGGGTTAAAGCTACAATACCGAGCGTCAGGCCAGCTACCGCGGCTGCGCCGCCGGCAATCGCGCCAGCGGTTTCCCAGTTATCCTGAGTTGTTCCTTTCACACAAGTATTGGTATGGACGAGTCTACCTTCAGAGTCATAAACCGGTACGCATGGAGAGTCATGTGCACAGCCGGCAAGTAGCGTAGCCAGCAATGCCACTATAATAAATTTGTTCATGATGTTACCTCTAAATAATCCGCTTCGCTGTAGTGGCGAACCCACGTACATACGGAACAGCTTATTTTATCATCAGAAATATAGTTGGCCGCCAGAGTAAATAATCTCATTTTATGACTAACGTAAATATTATTAAGAAAGACAGATGATTATGAGTAAATAATGTGGATTGCGGGGCGAGGGTAGGTTAAAGAATAATAAATATATTTAATATCAGTGAGATAGGTATTTATTTTTCAGGCAAGAAAAAAGGCACCGGATGGGTGCCCTGGAAAGAATATTTAGTCTATGTGCCTGGTAAAGCGCCGCCTTACTACCACAAAGAAGACCGGGACAAAGAATATAGCCAGCAATGTTGCCGTCAGCATTCCGCCCATAACTCCGGTACCTACTGCATTTTGAGCTCCGCTGCCTGCGCCATGGCTAATAACCAGAGGCAGAACACCCAAAATAAAAGCAAGGGAAGTCATCAGGATAGGACGTAGACGCATACGGGATGCTTCCAGTGCGGCTTCGATAATGCCCTTGCCTTCTTTATCCATCAGGTCTTTGGCAAACTCAACGATAAGAATCGCGTTTTTCGCAGAGAGGCCAATAGTGGTTAATAAACCTACCTGGAAATAAACGTCATTATTAAGCCCGCGTAACGACGCCGCGAGTAATGCTCCAACAACGCCTAATGGTACGACGAGCATGACAGAGAAGGGAATCGACCAGCTTTCATAAAGCGCCGCAAGACACAGAAAGACGACAATCAGCGAAATGGCATACAGGGCTGGCGCCTGATTACCCGATAAACGTTCTTGATAGGACATTCCCGTCCAGTCGTAACCAATACCGGCAGGAAGCTTGCTGGCTAGCTGTTCCATTAAAATCATCGCATCACCGGTACTTTTCCCCGGCGCCGCTTCCCCCAAAACTTCCATAGAGGGTAAACCATTGTAGCGCTCCAGGCGCGGTGAACCATAAACCCAGCGCGAGGTCACGAATGCGGAGAACGGGACCATCTCGCCGTTCGCGCTGCGAACGTACATATTATTGATATCGCTCGGCAGCATACGGAATTTAGCATCGGCCTGAACGTAGACTTTTTTCACGCGTCCATGGTCAATAAAGTCGTTAACGTAGTAGCCCCCTAGCGCCGCGGAAATGGTCTCATTGATATCGGATAGCGAAATACCCAGAGCCTGAGCTTTCTCCTGATCGACATCAAGCTTGAATTGCGGCGTGTCTTCGAGCCCGTTGGGGCGAACGCGTACCAGCTGGTCAGGGTATTCTCTCACCATACCCAGAAGTTGATTACGGGCCTGGGTTAATGCGCTATGGCCCAGGTTACCCTGATCGATAAGCTCAAAATCAAAACCGGTAGCCGTACCCAGCTCGATAATTGCCGGCAGGTTGAAAGGAAAGACCATAGCATCTTTAATCTGACTAAAGGCAACGGTAGCCCGTTTGATGATTGCCTCAACGCCATTCTCTGCGCCGCTGCGCTCTTCCCATGGCTTCAGGCTGACAAACGCCATACCGGAGTTTTGGCCCTGGCCGCTAAAGCTAAAGCCGTTAACGGTAAAGACGCTTTCAACGTTCGCCTTCTCTTTATGCAGATAGTAATCGGTAACCGTATCAAGAACCTTCTGCGTGCGTTCCTGCGTTGCGCCTGAAGGGAGCTGGATCATGGTCATAAATACCCCCTGATCCTCATCCGGCAAGAAAGAGGTGGGCAGGCGCATAAACAATACCGCCATACCCACAACGATTAGCAAATAGATGATCAGATAGCGCCCGGTACAGCGCAGGATCCCACTCACGCTGTTGGTGTAGTGATTTACGCTACGATCGAATTTCGCATTAAACCAGCCAAAAAATCCTTTTTTCTCATGATGATCGGCTGATGCGGGTTTCAGTAAGGTGGCACAAAGCGCGGGGGTCAGGATCAGCGCCACCAGTACGGACAGCGCCATCGCGGAGACGATGGTGATAGAAAACTGCCGATAAATCGCCCCCGTAGAGCCGCCAAAGAAGGCCATCGGGACAAACACCGCCGATAGCACCATGGCAATACCCACCAATGCCCCCTGGATTTGCGACATCGACTTTTCCGTCGCCTCTTTTGGGGAGAGCTTCTCTTCTACCATCACGCGTTCGACGTTTTCCACTACCACGATAGCATCGTCGACCAGCAGGCCTATTGCCAGCACCATGCCAAACATCGTTAGCGTATTGATGGAGTAACCGAATGTTGCTAGCACGGCAAAGGTGCCAAGCAGAACGACCGGAACCGCGATAGTGGGGATCAGAGTAGCCCGGATATTCTGTAAGAACAGATACATCACAAGGAAGACGAGGATGATGGCTTCAAATAGCGTCTTCACCACCTCGTGGATAGAGATTTTCACAAACGGCGTGGTGTCGTAAGGATAGACGACCTTCATCCCCTGTGGGAAGTACGGCTGCAGTTCGGCAAGCTTCGCTTTTATCGCCGCGGCGGTATCAAGGGCATTAGCGCCGGTCGCAAGTTTAATTCCCAGGCCTGAAGCTGGCTTGCCATTGATTCTTGCGACGACGTTATAGTTTTCTCCGCCCAGCTCAATGCGTGCCACATCTTTCAGATGCACGACTGACCCGTCGGCGTTCACTCGCAGAGTTACTTTGCCAAATTCTGCGGGGTCCTTCAATCGCGTCTGGGCAATGATGGATGCATTTAGCTGCTGGCCTTTAAGGGCCGGAGTGCCGCCAAGCTGCCCTGCAGCAATCTGATCGTTTTGGATTTTAAGCTGGTTAATGACGTCAACAGGCGTCAAATTGTACTTATTCAGCAGGTTTCCATCCAGCCAGATGCGCATTGCATACTGTGCGCCGAAGAGCTGTACATCACCCACGCCGTTAAGGCGGCTGATAGTATCTTTGACGTTCGAGGCCACATAGTCAGAGATATCATCCTGAGTGGTGCTGGGGTTATCGGAGATGAAACCAGCGACCATTAAGAAGCTACTGCTTGATTTCTCGACGCTAATCCCCTGCTGCTGTACTTCCTGAGGCAGTAGCGGCGTTGCCAGCTGGAGTTTATTCTGTACCTGAACTTGCGCAATATCCGGATCCGTACCCGAGGTAAAGGTCAGCGTAATGGTCATGCCGCCGGCGGAATCGCTGGTTGAGGACATATACATCAGGTTATCAATACCGTTCATGTTCTGTTCGATAACCTGAGTCACCGTATCCTGTACGGTTTGGGCATCCGCGCCAGGGTAGGTGGCGGAGATAGCGACCGCAGGCGGTGCGATGGTCGGGTATTGTGCTATCGGGAGCTGCATAATCGCGAGGCCGCCGGCAATCATCATGATGATTGCCAGCACCCAGGCGAAAACCGGGCGATGGATAAAAAACTTAGACATAGGGATTCGTACCTTATTGCGCGACAGTCGTCGCGGTATCCTCTTCGGCCTTCACTGTGACGCCGGGACGCACTTTCTGCAGACCGCTGACAATGACCTTTTCACCGGCTTTCAGACCGCTCGTGATTAACCACTTATCGCCAATCGCCTGCGAGGCGGTGACTGGCCGCGTTTCAACCTGGTTTTTGTCATTGACGAGCATCACGCTGGCATCACCGCGCGGCGTACGGGTTACCCCCTGCTGAGGAACGAGAATAGCGTCTGGTGAAATACCTTCGTCGATGCGAGCGCGAACAAACATTCCTGGCAGCAGAGCATGCTGTGGGTTGGGGAAGATCGCGCGCAGCGTAATAGAGCCGGTGCTCTCATCTACCGTAACATCGGAGAACTGCAGGGTGCCCCGCAGCGCATAAGGTTGACCGTTTTCCATAATCAGCTGCACGCTTTTAGTGCCACTGCCCTGCTGCAGACTCTCCTGCTTCAGGCGCATGAAATCATTACTGGACTCGGTAACATCAACATAAATAGGATCGAGCTGCTGTATCGTCGCCATTGCATCAGCCTGACCATTTGTCACCAGTGCGCCTTCGGTTACGCTGGATTTGCCGATGCGACCGCCGATAGGTGAAGTCACTTTGGTGTACGCCAAATCAATGCGCGCGCTTTCAACGGCGGCTTTTGTTGCGATAACATCGGCATCCGCCTGGCGGGCCGTCGCTACTGCCTGATCGTATTCCTGCTGACTGATATATTTTGTGCCGAGAAGAGGCGCATAACGTTTGACCGTTAAATGGGCGATAGCCGCTGCGGCCTCTGCTTTCGCTTCATCACCCTTTGCGCTGTTATAAGCTGCCTGATAGGTCGCCGGATCGATTTGATAGAGAGACTGTCCAGCGGCGACATCGCTACCTTCGACAAAGTTACGATGCAGGATAATGCCGCTAACCTGCGGGCGAACTTCCGCTACGCGGTAAGCTGATGTCCGGCCAGGTAGCTCCGTGGTCACGGACAGCGGCGCGCTGTTCACCACATAAACGGAGACCTGAGGTATCTGCGCATGCGGTTGCCGATCGCCTGAATCATCACAGCCGCTGAGCAGGAGGGCCGGGATGATGAGGCTGGATAAAAGTGTAACCCTGACGTGACGTGTCATTGCTGTTCCTTATAGATTTTGAGCCAGGCTTGGCCACGAATCTGTGCAAGAAATAATGAATTAAAATGCGGTTTGGTATCCTACAAATAAAAAACGGTGGATGTAAGAAATAGTTATTTTTTAGCCATCAGCAAGGCACGCAAAAACAAAATATCGGTGATTATGTTTTGAGAATGATCTCAAATTAAAATTTGCTTACACTGATATTTAGTTAGTGAATAAATTTCTTTTAATTATTCTTGTGATGTATTTATTTGCATTTCACTTGAGATTTAACTTATCTGTATTTTTGCTAAACAATATTCATTGTCAGATGTTAGGTTTATACGTATTCACTTATTTCCCACACTCTTAATCTGGCGTAGAGCGGAGCACCGTATGCCTAGAAGAACGAAAGAAGATGCGCTAAAGACGCGGCAGCTTTTGATTGAGTCAGCCATTCAACAATTTGCCCTACGCGGCGTGACCGGTACAACGTTAGCCGATATCGCTGATGCTGCTGGCGTGACGCGGGGAGCAGTCTACTGGCACTTTTCCAGCAAAGCGGAACTCTTTAATGAAATGTGGCAACAGCAGCTTCCGTTACGTGATCTGCTTAAACATGAATTTACCTCTTCACACGCTCAGGACCCGCTCAGCAGGCTACGAGAAAAATTTATTATCGGTCTGCAATATATCGCCATTAATCCCCGTCAACGTGCGCTAATGCAAATTCTGTATCAGAAGTGTGAGTTTTCCAGCGAGATGATATCCGAGGCTGAGATTCGCAAAAAAATTGGTTTTAGCTATCCCGTTATTCGCAGTGTTTTACAGCTCTGCATTCGTAACGGATTATTACCAGAGGAAACCAACGTTGAAATTTCATTAATTATATTACATAGCGCATTTGTCGGTATTATTAAAAACTGGCTCGTAGAGCCCGGAAAATTCGACCTGTATCATCAGGCTCCCGCTTTGGTTGATAATATTATGTCGGTCCTTTGCGGAACCCGCGGGCTACAGGCGATAGTCAATCATTAAAGCGGATGTAATAAAAAAGGCGCTTCCCCATGCCGAAGAGCGCCTTTTATATCAAACATTTAACTGATTAGTATCAGTTCATGCCGTATTTTTTCAGTTTTTTACGCAGAGTACCACGGTTGATGCCCATCATCAGGGCAGCACGGGTCTGGTTACCGCGGGTGTATTGCATCACCATGTCCAACAGGGGCTGTTCTACTTCAGCCAGTACCAGCTCATACAGGTCATTAACATCCTGACCGTTCAGTTGAGCAAAATAGTTCTTCAGTGCCTGTTTAACCGAGTCACGCAGGGGCTTTTGAGTTACCTGATCCTGAGAGTTAACGGTAGAAACGGTCAGTACGTCAGAATTTACGCGTTGTTCGAACATAGTTCTGTCAGCTCTTTATTTCTATTACGCAAAATTTTCGAAGTATGCCTCCAACGCCTCCAGCTGTTCGCTGGAATCTTCTATGGCGTTGAATGTGCGCCGAAACTGGTCATCTGGAGCGTGTTCCTGCAGATACCAGGATACGTGTTTGCGTGCGATTCGGTACCCTTTTGCGTGGCCGTAAAAGCCATGCAGTTCCCGAACGTGTGCACAAAGCAAGCGCTTAACCTCTGCCAGGGGCAGCGGGGGCAGCAGCTCTCCAGTGTCCAGATAGTGCTGGATTTCCCGAAAGATCCAGGGTCTTCCCTGAGCCGCACGGCCTATCATAAGGGCATCAGCCCCCGTATAGTCGAGCACGGCTCTGGCTTTAAGCGGGTCAGTAATGTCGCCATTCGCGATAACCGGAATGGAAACTTTCTGCTTAACTGCCCGAATACTGTCGTACTCAGCGTCTCCGTTAAACAAGCAGGCGCGGGTGCGTCCGTGAATAGTCAGAGCCTGAATGCCACATTCTTCAGCCAGTTGGGCAATTTCTACACAGTTACGGTGTTCCGGTTCCCAACCGGTGCGAATCTTGAGAGTTACGGGAACGTCCACTGCTTTGACGACCGCCGTCAGGATCGACTTCACCTGGTCGGGGTACTGCAAGAGGGCTGAACCTGCAAGCTTACGATTCACTTTTTTAGCCGGACACCCCATATTGATATCAATAACTTGGGCGCCGCTTTCCACGTTAATACGGGCGGCTGCAGCCATCTCTTCCGGCACGCTGCCGGCGATTTGCACGGTACGAATACCGGGCTCATCAACGTGCACCATCCGTAAGCGGGACTTGTCGCTCTCCCAGACCTGCGGGTTGGAGGACATCATCTCGGATACGGTCAACCCTGCTCCCATCTCGTAACACAGCGTCCGGAATGGTCTGTCAGTAATGCCAGCCATAGGCGCTGCGATAAGTCGATTTCTGAGCTGGTAGTGTCCGATGCGCATGAGTTAAGAAATGACCATACTGTGACTGCAAGGCGGCGTATATTACGCATTTTTTGCACGAGATGAAAGGCCAAACTTTGAGCAATCCACTGAGGTGGATCAAAGAATCGCCGTCCAG
The DNA here is from genome assembly GCF_001808475.1 of Klebsiella sp. HMSC09D12. Lineage (NCBI taxonomy): Bacteria > Pseudomonadati > Pseudomonadota > Gammaproteobacteria > Enterobacterales > Enterobacteriaceae > Klebsiella > Klebsiella sp. HMSC09D12. The sequence continues at coordinate 7,766 of NZ_KV793434.1, forward strand.
GTCGGCGCTCATGAATAATTAGCTTTATAAATCATTGCATTAAAAATATGTGATGAATTTATCTACACATATATTTTTGCATAACTTCTCATTTTTTCTTCCCGGCCTGGGGTGTGGACAAGATAATCTGCTGAATTAATCAGCAAATTATCTTGGCTTTATGTGAGTTAGCTCTCATTTCAGAACATGATCGTGAAGCGTATCTGATGTTTACTCAATGACGACGCGACCATTCAGCGGCTGCACCGGACGATTATTATCGTGATGCATGGTGTGGCTAAATTTTGCCAGCTGCGCGGCAGACAACGTTAGCGGATGCTTAAGGACAATCCAGGTTACCCCTTCAGAGCAGGGCGGAGTAGTCAGAGAGCCGCTGAATCGCCAGTATGTCTTGTCCGCAGGAAGCAGGGCGTTGAGGTCCATTTGCGTGCTGATCTTCGCATTCTGCTCCGCTTTTTCCGGCATAGTGGCCCACAGTTTGTTCAGCTCACTATTTTCCGCCCCCTGGTCAAACATCACCGCTACGACAGTGATGGCTCCTTGAGCGTTGGTATGGACCAGGTGCATCTCCATCGCATAGTGCTTACCGTGAACGGTATTTTCGCTCGGGGCATGGAAATGGAACTGCTGAAGGGTAAATGGCGTACCGTCAATTGTAATGGTGTCCGCTGTGGTAGTTTTTAACCCGGCCTGAATGGTGTGACCATTGTTGATGAGCGTAATTGGGCCATCAATATAGTGGGTTTCCAACGGTGACAGGTGCGCTTTGAACGTGGTATCGATGTTGATGGGAGATTGGTTCATGCCGCTCTGGCAGGTTTTGTACTCTTCACTGAGCGCTCCCCAGTGCTCCGGCGAACCTTCGCCTTCATAGCCCCAATGGGAAGCAAAAACCGTAATGGGCATCATGCTTAACACCAACAATGCCGCCTTGCCTAAAGATGTTTTCATATAATTCGTCCAATGAATAAGATGATGATTTTATTGGTAACTACAATATGTTACCGCATCATCTTATTCTTATTGGGCGAATGATTTTGTACAGAAAACGCGAAAAGTTGTGGCCTGCGATGAGGCCACAAGGAGAGATTACTTTTTAATACCGGTAATCCGGCACCACTCCTCTTTCTCCACGACGGGATCGAGATTAAAGAGGTAGGCGTATGCCTCACAAACGCTTTCCGCCTGGCTGGCAAGGATGCCGGAAAGCCCCAGCAGACCGCCTGTAACCGGCAGCACGCTGATAAGCGGGGCTAGCTCGCGTAATGGGCCAGCCAGAATGTTTGCGACCACGACATCGGCTTTCATCGCCTCTGGCTGATCTTTAGGCAGATACAGTTCCAGGCGTTCAGAGACCCCGTTGCGCTCGGCGTTATCGCGGCTGGCCTGAATCGCCTGCGGATCGATATCAATACCAATCGCTTTCGCTGCGCCCAGCTTTAAGGCCGCAATGGCCAGAATGCCTGAGCCGCAGCCAAAATCGATGATCGTTTTGCCTGCGAGATCGAGTCCATCCAGCCATTCGAGGCACATTGCCGTTGTGGGATGCGTACCGGTACCAAACGCCAGGCCCGGATCGAGCATCACGTTAACGGCGTTTTCATCCGGCACATCGCGCCAGCTCGGGCAGATCCACAGGCGTTTACCGAAGCACATAGGGTGGAAGTTATCCATCCATTCGCGCTCCCAGTCTTTATCTTCCAGTTGTTCGATTTTATGCACGAAACCGGCGCCCAGCAGCGGATGCTGCTCCAGAATCGCGACCACTTCTTGCATGTCTGTTTCAGCGTCAAACAGGCCGATAACATCAGTATCGCCCCACAGACGGGTCTCGCCCGGCAGAGGTTCGAATACCGGCGTGTCGTGCGTATCCTGGAAAGTAATGGAAACGGAACCCGCTTCCATCAGCGCATCGCTCAGTTCTTCCGCGTTCGCGCCGGTAGTGTTCAGTTTCAGTTGGATCCATGGCATGGCAAAACTCTTTATTTATCAGTAGTCAATACGGCGGCTTGCGGGGCGGAGGTTCCGAAGCGGTTTCCGACCAGGAAAGCCAATAAACTTAACAGTAACGAGGGCACTATCGGATGGAAGCCCAGGTACTGAAGATTAAAAGTGGCGAGTATGGCATAGAGTACGCCGCCGACGATCATCGCGCTCAATGCGCCTTTCGCGTTCGCTCGTTCCCAGTACAGGCCCAGCACCAGCGGCCATAAGAACACGGCCTCCAGGCCGCCGAACGCCAGCAGGTTGAGCCAGATAATCATCTCAGGCGGACGCCAGGCTGCCAGCAGCAGTAAAGCGCCCAACAGCAGGGTGATCGTTGCCGACATCCGCTTCAACCGGGTTTCATTTGTTATCTGCTCGGGGCGCAGATTCAGATACAGATCTTTAATGATCGTAGCGGAACTTTGCAGCAGTTGAGCGTTGATCGTCGACATAATGGCGGCCATTGGCGCAGCGAGGAAGATCCCGGCGGCAAATGGCGGCAATACTTTCACCATGAGGGTAGGGATGACCAGATCCGGCACCGTCAGATCCGGGATCACCGCGCGGCCGAGCGCTCCAGCAAGGTGCATACCAAACATCAGGATCGCGACGACTACTGTGCCAATGATAATTCCCCGGTGAACCGCTTTGCTGTCTTTATAGGAGATGCAGCGAACGGCGGTGTGCGGAAGGCCAATCACCCCGAAGCAGACCAGCACCCAAAAAGAGGTCATAAAGGTGGGAGAAAGAATATCATCAGCACCCTGCGGAGAGACCAGCTTAGGATCGATAGTTTGCAGCGTTTCTACCGCATTATGTAGCCCGCCAGCCGCATGCACGACGCCAACCAGCAGAACAATCGTTCCTATCAGCATTACCATCCCCTGGAGGGTGTCATTGAGGACGCTGGCACGAAAACCGCCGAACGCGGTATAAAGTGCGATACTGACGCCAAAAATCAGCAGGCCGGTTTCGTAGGGGATGCCCGCCGCGGTTTCCAGCAGGCGCGCCCCGCCGATGAACTGCACCGTCATTGCCCCAACAAAAGCAACCAGTAGGCTCAGGCTCGCAAGCCAGACCAGCAGGCGGCTTTGATAGCGGGCAAAGAGCATATCGTTCAGCGTTACGGCATTATAACGTCGCGCCAGAATGGCGAATTTCTTACCCAAAATTCCCAGCGAGAGCCAGATAGCAGGAAGCTGGATCATCGCCAGCAGTACCCAGCCGAGACCATATTTATAGGCCGCGCCGGGGCCGCCTATAAACGAGCTTGCGCTGATATAGGTAGCCGTAAGCGTCATGGCTAATACAATGCCGCCCATCGAGCGGCTACCGAGGAAATACTCGTTCAGGAAGGAACCCGTTACGCGCTTACGCATCGCATAGATGGAGAGAGCAAACACCACCAGCAGGTAGGCGACAAGCGGCAGTATGACTTCAAGCTGCATCGTCATCCTCCAGAGGAATATCGCGATAAATCAGTTTTACCATTGCCCAGCACAGCAGGATAAACACCAGCGGTACCAGCAGGCAGGCCATTTCAAACCAGTGCGGCAGGCCGGTTATGCCAATACCGACGCCCGGCAAATAGGCGGCAGCCAGCCAGGCCGCAAGATAAAGAAGGGTTAGCCACAGCGCCCAGCGCGCCTCTTTATGGGCCTGAACAAAACGTTTGTCCATTTTTTGTCCCTTGAGGATGAAGAAAGCGGGGATTGTACCGCATGGAAAAGCGGAGAGGAGAGAAAAAGAAAAAAGGCCGGATTATCCGGCCTTTTGCAGCAGTAAGAGAATTACTTCTCCTGCAATCCGAGTTTTTTCTCCAGATAGTGGATATTGGTGCCACCATTCTGGAAATGTTCGTCGTTCATGATGCGGATCTGCAGATCTACGTTGGTTTTGATGCCATCGATAATCAGCTCCTGCAGCGCATTTTTCATGCGGGCAATCGCGACATCACGGTTTTCACCATAGCAGATCAGCTTGCCGATCATTGAGTCATAGTACGGAGGTACGGTGTAGCCTGCGTAGATATGAGACTCCCAGCGTACGCCAAAACCGCCCGGCGCGTGGAAGCGGGTAATTTTACCCGGGCTCGGCAGGAAGGTGTTCGGGTCTTCGGCGTTGATACGGCATTCCACCGCATGGCCTTTAACCATAACTTCTTCCTGCTTGATGGACAGCGGCTGACCAGCAGCGATGCGCAGCTGTTCTTTAATCAGATCGACGCCGGTGATCATCTCGGTTACCGGGTGTTCTACCTGAATACGGGTGTTCATTTCGATGAAATAGAACTCGCCGTTTTCGAACAGGAACTCAAAAGTACCCGCCCCGCGATAGCCGATATCGACGCATGCTTTGGAGCAACGCTCGCCGATATAGCGACGCAGTTCCGGAGTAATGCCCGGCGCCGGTGCCTCTTCGACGACCTTCTGGTGACGACGCTGCATGGAGCAGTCGCGCTCAGCCAGATAGATAGCGTTGCCCTGACCGTCAGCCAGTACCTGGATCTCGATGTGGCGAGGATTCTCCAGGTATTTCTCCATATACACCATGTCGTTGTTAAAAGCGGCTTTTGCTTCCGCTTTGGTCATGGAGATGGATTGAGCCAGCTCAGCATCGCTGCGCACGACGCGCATACCGCGACCGCCGCCGCCGCCGGAGGCTTTGATAATCACCGGGTAGCCAATGCGTTTGGCATGGGCGCGGTTAACGTCCATATCTTCACCCAGCGGGCCGTCAGAGCCCGGTACGGTTGGAACGCCCGCTTTCTTCATTGCGGTAATGGCAGAGACTTTGTCGCCCATCAGGCGGATAGTGTCTGCTTTCGGACCGATAAAGATAAAGCCGGAACGCTCAACCTGCTCAGCGAAGTTAGCGTTTTCGGACAGAAAACCATAACCCGGGTGAATAGCCACCGCGCCGGTGATTTCAGCTGCGCTAATGATAGCCGGGATATTGAGGTAACTTTTTACGGACGGAGCCGGGCCAATACAGACCGTCTCATCCGCTAACAATACGTGTTTTAAATCGCGATCCGCCGTTGAGTGCACAGCAACGGTCTTGATGCCCAGTTCTTTACAGGCACGCAGGATACGCAATGCAATCTCGCCGCGGTTGGCGATAACAATTTTATCCAGCATGTTCGCCTCGTTATTCGATGACGACCAGTGGCTCGTCAAATTCTACCGGTTGACCACTTTCGACCAGAATGGCTTTCACCACGCCGGATTTATCGGCTTCGATCTGGTTCATCATTTTCATGGCTTCAACGATGCACAGGGTATCGCCCGCGTTAACTTTCTGACCGATTTCGATGAAGGCTTTCGCGTCCGGGCTCGGGGTGCGGTAGAAAGTACCAACCATTGGGGAACGTACGATGTGACCACTGATTTCCGCTGCCGCAGGGGCTTCCATTGCTGGAGTGGCCGCAGTTGCGACTGCGTTAGACAGAGCCGGCTGTTGCTGCATCATCGGTGCGGCATAAGCCTGTTGCATCACCGGGAAACCTGCGTTTGGCGCGGCACGGCTAATGCGTACCGACTCTTCGCCTTCAGAAATTTCCAGTTCGGAGATACCTGATTCTTCAACCAGCTCGATCAGTTTTTTAATCTTACGAATATCCATGAGTGGGTTCCGTACTCTTTGTTTAGTGTGATTGTGACAGGCGTGTTAGCACCGTCTGTAAAGCATATGAATTACTGCTGATTCATGACGCCGCCATTGGGCATAAGTCGACAGGTTACGCTCCGGCTGCCCGAAAGCAAAAAGCGAAACTTACCGGCCAACATGCGGCCATCTTCTGCCATTCTCGGGTAAAAAACAAAATATACCTTCGATACGCGATTGTCACCTTTTCGGGACTCAAAAAGCCCGTAAGGAAAACCAAAGTCGCACATTATAACGATTTCGTAGCATTTGGCAGCTAAATACTGGTCTTATCAGAGAAGATTATCAACCGCTATCGTGTAAAGTGGGGCGGTTGATAAAAGAACTGCGGGAAACTGCACATATCCGGAATCAGCGCCACCACTGGCGAAACTTCTTGTATCGCCATGCTAAAAGCAGCAGTGCCAGCAGCGCATAAATGATCGGCTGCGGGGATAAAATCTTCACCGACCACAGGTAGTGAATCGGCGCAAGGATCGCGACAACATAGACGAAGTTATGCAATGTTTGCCAACGGCGGCCTAATTTCCGCTGCATCGCCTGGGTGGAGGTCGCCGCCAGCGCCAGCAGAATCAGCCAGCTGAGTAAACCCAGCGTCAGGTAAGGCCTGCTGATAACTTCTGAACCCAAAAGCGCCAGATTGTTAATCCCGAGTTCGAGCAGCGTATAGCTGGTTAAATGCAGCGTAGCCCAGGCAAAGCACCATAAGCCAAGTAAGCGCCGGGTGCGTATCAATAACGGCTGTTTAGCGTAGCGCGCCAGCGGCGAAACAAGCAAGGTAGCCAGCAGGAATTTAAGAGCCATCCTACCGGTAAAGTGCTGAATATCCTTTGCCGGGTCGGCGCTGAAATAGCCCTGCTGCCCGGCCCAGAACAGCCAGACAACGGGCAAAAAGCCAGCCAGATGGAGAAGCACTTTCAGCCAGGTTATCTGCTTTACGTTCAGGCGCACTAGTAGTTCTCCCGCAAATTCAGGCCCCGATAGAGCGACGCCACTTCTTCGGCATAGCCGTTGAACAGCAGCGTTGGCTGGCGTTTAACGTCGAGTACGCCGCCGGCGCCGATAAAACGCTCAGTCGCCTGCGACCAGCGGGGATGATCGACATGCGGATTAACGTTGGCGTAGAAGCCATACTCTTCGGGCCCGGCCAGATTCCAGGTGGTGGGCGGACGCTCACGGGTGAGCTCAATACTGACGATGGACTTAATCCCTTTGAAGCCGTACTTCCAGGGCACGGTGAGCCGAACCGGCGCACCGTTCTGCGGGGGCAGCGCCTTGCCATACACGCCCACGCTGAGCAGCGTCAGAGGATGCATTGCTTCATCGAGCCGCAGTCCTTCAACGTAGGGATACGCCAGACCGCCGCCGATAAAACGGTCCTTTTGACCCGGCATCTGCTCAGGAGCATAAAGCGTTTTAAATGCAACGTAGCGAGCATTGCTGGTGGGTTCGACCAGCGACAGCAGCTTATGGAGCGGGAAACCGACCCACGGAACCACCATCGACCAGGCTTCTACGCAGCGCATTCGATAAATTCGTTCTTCCAGCGGGAATCGGCTGGTCAGGTCGTCATGATCGAGCGTGAGCGGTTTTGCCACTTCGCCACCGATCGTCAGCGTCCAGGGATCGGTGCGCAGGCTGCCGGCATTCGCCGCCGGATCGGCTTTATCCAGACCGAACTCATAAAAGTTGTTGTAACCAGCAACTTTATCCTCCGGCGTGAGCGGCAGGTTATTTTGCCATTGCGCCGGTTTTTCGAACGTTAGCGCTTTGCCCGCCGGCGCCGGCGGGCGATCGTTGCCTTTAAACCAATCCAGCAGATCGGCTTGCGCGGAGGGGGTAAGGGAAAGGGCGGTCGCGCTGATGCCCAGCATTTTCAGGACCTGGCGACGTTGCAGCATAAAAACGGATTCTGCCGTAACGTCGGCTTCTGTCAGTTTTTTGGGTTTCATAGCATCCTCCGTCATGCGTTTTTTCTAAGCATGACGGAGGCGAGGCGTTATTGCGAATATGTCACGAAAAATTGCAGATTAGGCGATTTTAACCAGCGTGCGGCCCTGAATCTTATTGGTCATAATCTTTTCAGCAAACTCAGGGGCTTCGGCGAGGGTGATTTCGGTTGCGCTGTGCGCATAGAACGATTCCGGTAGATCGCGGACCAGCCTTTGCCAGGCTTCAGCCCGGCGGGCGGGCGGGGTCATCACCGAGTCAACGCCCTGCAGGCGTACATTGCGCAGAATAAACGGCATCACGGTGGTCGGCAGCGCAAATCCACCGGCGAGGCCGCAGGCTGCAACGCAGCCGCCGTAATTCATTTGCGCCAGTACTTTTGCCAGTACTTTATCGCCAACCGTGTCAACAGCGCCGGCCCACAGCTGCTTTTCCAGCGGGCGGGTTTCGGCGAACTCATCTCGGTCAAGGATGCGCTGCGCGCCGAGGGCTTTCAAATATTCATGGGTGCTTTCGCGCCCGGAAACCGCCGCTACCTTGTACCCCAGCTGATGCAGTAAAGCGACTGCGGTGCTGCCGACGCCGCCGCTGGCCCCGGTAACCACAATTTCGCTATCTTCAGGACGAATTCCGGCATCTTCCAGCGCCATCACGCACAGCATAGCGGTGAAGCCCGCGGTACCAATGGTCATGGCTTTACGCCCATTCAGCCCTTGAGGCATTGCTACCAGCCAGTCGCCTTTAACGCGAGCGCGTTCCGCCAGACCGCCCCAGTGGTTTTCGCCAACGCCCCATCCGGTGAGCAGCACCTGCTGGCCCGCATGAAAGCGAGGATCTTCGCTGCTGTGGACCGAACCGGCAAAATCGATGCCAGGAATCATCGGAAAGTTGCGGATGATTTTTCCTTTACCGGTGATCGCCAGCGCATCTTTATAGTTAAGGCTGGACCACTCGATATCCACTGTCACATCGCCCTGCGGCAGCTGGCTGGCGTCAATGGTTTGCACCGAAGAGAGAGTTTTGCCATCCTGCTGTTCTAAGATTAAAGCCTGCATGCGCCGGTCCTCGTAGGTTGGATGATTGGAAAAATTTTTCTGCAGACTATACTCGCTAACGGCATTATTACACCGATGTAACGCAATAAATTGCCAGATACGCCAGCTTTGGTAGTATGCGTCGCTCTTTAGAAAGTTAGTGCTTACTTTAGTTTAGGCGCCAGCACTGGAGCCCGGATGTTTATCGGGCACTCATTCACTCGCGGAGTTAACACAGGGATGCGATTAACGACGAAATTCTCAGCCTTTGTCACGTTACTCACCAGCCTGACTATCTTTGTCACGCTGATTGGCGCTTCGCTGAGTTTTTATAACGGTATTCAGATAAAAATGACCAACCGCGTTCAGGCGGTGGCAACGATGCTGGATAACCGCCTGGTCTCTATATCTTTTGACCAGTTAGAACCGCAGATGGATGAGCTGATGACGCCGGTCGAAGTCGTGCACGTTGATTTTCAGCTTAATGGCAAATCAGTCTATAGCCATTCCCGCAACGATAACTATCGTCCGTTAGGCAGCAGCAATCAGTTCCGTAGTATCACCGTGCCGTCGCTCAAGCACCCGGGCATGGTTATCCATCTGGTTTATCTGGATCCGATGGCCAATTATTTCCGTTCGCTGCACGTTACCGCGCCGCTTTCCATCGCCATTGGTTTCATGGTGCTGATTATCTTTTTTTCCGTGCGCTGGATCCGTCGTCAGCTGGCGGGCCAGGAGCTACTGGAGCTTCGCTCTGTGCGTATTCTTAACGGCGAACGCGGCCCGCAGGTGCGCGGGTCGGTACACGAATGGCCAGTCAACACCAGCAGTGCGTTAGATACGCTGCTATCAGAACTGCAGTTTGCCAGCGATCAGCGAAGCCGCATGGATACCCTGATTCGTTCTTACGTTGCGCAGGATTCAAAAACCGGACTCAGTAACCGATTGTTCTTTGATAATCAGCTGTCGACGCTGCTTGAAGATCAGGAGAAGGTGGGGTCGTACGGTATTGTTATGATGATCCGCCTGCCGGATTTCGACCTGCTGCGCGATAACTGGGGGCGTACAGCGACTGAAGAGCATTACTTTACGCTGATCAACATGCTTTCCACCTTTATTATGCGTTATCCCGGCGCGCTGCTGGCCCGCTATCACCGAAGCGATTTTGCCGTTCTGCTCCCTCATCGCACGTTAAAAGAGGCGGATAGCATCGCCGGATTGCTATTGAAGGCTATGGATGCCCTGCCGCCAACGCGAATTCTCGATCGTGACGACATGATGCATATCGGGATCTGCGCCTTCCGTAGCGGACAAACGGCAGCCCAGGTGATGGAGCATGCGGAAGCAGCAACGCGCAATGCGGTATTGCAGGGTAGCAACAGCTGGGCCGTCTACGATGACTCTCTCCCGGAAAAGGGGCGCGGCAACGTCCGCTGGCGCACGCTTATCGAGCAAATGCTCAGCCGCGGCGGACCGCGTCTCTACCAGAAACCTGCCGTAACGCGTGACGGTCGCGTACACCACCGCGAGCTAATGTGTCGTCTTTACGATGGCAAGGAAGAAGTTATCGCGGCGGAATATATGCCGATGGTACTGCAGTTCGGTCTGGCGGAAGAGTATGACCGCCTGCAAATCACCCGGTTGCTGCCGTTTTTAGGCTTCTGGCCGGAAGAAAATCTCGCGCTACAGGTGACGGTTGAGTCATTAATTCGCCCCCGCTTCCAGCGCTGGCTGCGCGATACTTTGATGCAATGCGAAAAATCGCAACGTCGGCGTATTATTTTTGAACTTGCAGAGGCGGATGTTTGTCAATATATCGGCCGCCTGCAGCCGGTTATGCGGTTGGTTAATGCTTTAGGTGTTCGAGTTGCCGTAGTTCAGGCTGGTCTGACGCTGGTTGGAACCAGCTGGATTAAGCAGCTCGACGTTGAGGTTATCAAGCTGCATTCGGGGTTATCGCGCAATATAGAAAAACGCAGTGAGAATCAGCTGCTGGTGCAGAGTCTGGTGGAAGCCTGTAAGGGGATGCCGGTTCAGGTTTTCGCAACCGGCGTGCTCAGCCGTAGCGAGTGGCAGGTGCTGTCTCAATGCGGTGTCACCGGCGGTCAGGGGGAATTTTTTGCCGCCTCACAGCCACTTGACACAAATGTGAAAAAATATTCGCAAAGATACTCTGTTTGATCTGCCGTTTAGCGTGATTTCACGTAGAATAATGCGCGCCATAGTGATGGGGGTGTGCTTGTCTACCTGCCGGATTGTCGCAATGTAAATGCCAGTGAATGACCTTTGACAGGTTGCAGATTCAAGCGCGGAGCGCTGCTGAAGATTTCGGCATCGGACGGACTCAGTCAAATTTGTAACAAAGGTAACGAACTGCACTAATTTTCACCGCAGCAGATGATTTTTGCGCCTTGTCGCTGCTGCGCGTGGTTGGTAAAGTAAGCGGATTTTGTTTTCCGCCCCAGCTTTCAGGATTATCCCTTAGTATGTTAAAAAAATTTCGTGGCATGTTTTCCAATGACCTGTCCATTGACCTGGGTACCGCGAATACCCTGATTTATGTAAAAGGACAAGGCATCGTATTGAATGAGCCTTCCGTGGTGGCCATTCGTCAGGATCGTGCCGGATCGCCGAAAAGCGTCGCAGCGGTGGGTCATGAAGCGAAGCAGATGCTTGGGCGTACACCGGGCAACATTGCAGCTATTCGCCCAATGAAAGACGGCGTTATTGCCGACTTCTTCGTTACCGAAAAAATGCTTCAGCACTTTATTAAACAGGTGCACAGCAACAGCTTTATGCGTCCGAGCCCGCGCGTGCTGGTGTGCGTGCCGGTTGGCGCGACTCAGGTTGAACGTCGCGCGATTCGTGAATCCGCACAGGGCGCTGGCGCCCGTGAAGTTTTCCTGATTGAAGAGCCGATGGCGGCTGCGATCGGTGCAGGCCTGCCGGTCTCCGAGGCAACCGGTTCGATGGTTGTGGATATCGGTGGCGGGACGACTGAAGTGGCGGTCATCTCCCTGAACGGCGTGGTCTACTCCTCTTCCGTACGTATCGGCGGCGACCGTTTTGACGAAGCGGTGATTAATTATGTGCGTCGTAACTATGGCTCCCTGATCGGCGAAGCGACCGCAGAACGTATCAAACACGAGATCGGTTCCGCTTATCCGGGTGATGAAGTTCGCGAAATCGAAGTTCGCGGGCGCAACCTTGCTGAAGGCGTACCACGCGGCTTTACGCTGAATTCCAATGAAATCCTCGAAGCGCTGCAGGAGCCGCTGACCGGCATCGTTAGCGCGGTGATGGTCGCGCTGGAGCAGTGCCCGCCGGAACTGGCTTCCGATATCTCCGAACGCGGTATGGTTCTGACCGGCGGCGGCGCGCTGCTGCGCAACCTTGACCGCCTGTTAATGGAAGAGACAGGAATTCCTGTCGTAGTTGCAGAAGATCCACTGACCTGCGTCGCTCGTGGCGGCGGCAAGGCACTGGAAATGATCGATATGCACGGCGGCGACTTGTTCAGCGAAGAGTAGTCAGCCTGAGATCCGGGTAGCTGGCTTACGGCTGCCCCGGTCTTAACTGACACGAGAATACGCATAGCCTATGAAGCCAATTTTTAGCCGTGGCCCGTCGCTACAGATTCGCCTTATTCTGGCGGTTTTGGTGGCGCTTGGCGTGATAATCGCCGACAGCCGCCTGGGTACGTTCAGCCAGATTCGAACGTACATGGATACTGCCGTCAGCCCTTTCTACTTTGTCTCTAATGGTCCCCGGGAACTGCTGGATAGCGTTTCGCAAACGCTGGCCACCCGCGACCAGCTCGAACTGGAAAACCGCGCGCTGCGCCAGGAACTGCTGTTAAAAAACAGCGATCTATTGATGCTGGGTCAGTATAAACAGGAGAACGCGCGTCTGCGCGAGCTGCTGGGCTCTCCGCTGCGTCAGGACGAGCAAAAAATGGTGACCCAGGTCATCTCAACGGTTAACGACCCATACAGCGATCAGGTTGTTATCGATAAAGGCAGCGTTAACGGCGTATATGAAGGTCAGCCGGTCATCAGCGATAAAGGCGTCGTCGGCCAGGTGGTCGCGGTGGCGAAGCTGACCAGCCGCGTGCTGCTGATTTGCGATGCCACTCATGCGTTACCGATTCAGGTGCTGCGTAACGATATTCGCGTGATTGCGGCAGGCAACGGTTGTACTGACGATCTGCAGCTGGAACATCTGCCGGCCAATACTGATATTCGCGTCGGCGACGTCCTTGTGACTTCGGGGCTCGGCGGCCGCTTCCCGGAAGGGTATCCGGTGGGCGTGGTCTCTTCCGTTAAGCTGGATACGCAGCGCGCGTACACGGTGATTCAGGCCCGTCCGACCGCCGGTCTGCAGCGCTTGCGCTATCTGCTGCTGCTGTGGGGCGCCGATCGCAACGGAGCTAATCCCATGACGCCGGAAGAGGTTCATCGCGTAGCGAACGAGCGCCTGATGCAGATGATGCCGCAGGTTCTGCCTGCGCCGGATGCGATGGGGCCGCAGATGCCGGCGCCAGCAACCGGTATGCCACAGCAGCCTCTGCCTGCAGGGGGGCAATAGTGGCAAGCTACCGTAGCCAGGGACGCTGGGTTATCTGGCTCTCGTTCCTTATTGCACTCTTGTTGCAGATTATGCCCTGGCCGGCGGACATTAGCGTTTACCGGCCAAACTGGGTATTTCTCATCCTGTTGTACTGGATTCTTGCGTTGCCCCATCGGGTTAACGTCGGCACAGGCTTTGTGATGGGCGCAATCCTCGATCTCATTAGCGGTTCGACGCTTGGCGTTCGCGCACTATCATTAAGTATTGTGGCTTATCTGGTCGCGCTGAAATATCAGCTGTTCCGCAATCTGGCGCTCTGGCAACAGGCGCTGGTGGTAGTCATGTTATCCCTCGCCGTGGATATCATTGTTTTCTGGGCAGAGTTTTTAGTGATCAACGTCTCTTTCCGCCCGGAAGTGTTCTGGAGTAGTGTAGTAAACGGTGTGCTCTGGCCATGGATTTTCCTGCTAATGCGTAAAGTGCGTCAGCAGTTTGCGGTGCAATAAGGTTGATATGACGACTCTGTATCTGGCTTCAGGCTCTCCCCGTCGGCAGGAACTGCTGACTCAGCTCGGTCTCTCTTTTGAACGCGTGATTCCCGGTATTGAGGAACAGCGCCGTCCCCAGGAGAGCGCGCAGCAGTATGTTGTACGTCTGGCGCGTGAGAAGGCTCAGGCTGGAGTGGCGTTAGCGCCGCTTGATCTCCCCGTACTGGGAGCGGATACCATTGTCATCCTTAATGGTGAAGTGCTGGAGAAGCCGCGCGATGCCGGCCACGCCGCCGAAATGCTGCGTATGCTTTCCGGGAAAACCCATCAGGTGATGACCGCCGTGGCCCTGGCCGATAAGCAGCAGACGTTGGATTGCCTGGTGGTCACGGAGGTCACTTTCCGTGTGCTCTCAGTACAGGATATCGCCGATTATGTTGCCAGCGGCGAACCTTTAGATAAAGCAGGTGCATACGGTATTCAGGGGTTGGGTGGCTGTTTTGTCAGGAAGATAAATGGCAGCTATCACGCCGTAGTGGGCTTACCGCTGGTGGAAACGTATGAGTTGCTGAGTAACTTTAACTCACTGCGTGAAGAAAAGGGATAAAGATGACTGCTGAATTATTAGTTAACGTAACGCCATCGGAAACGCGCGTCGCTTATATTGATGGCGGTATTCTTCAGGAAATTCATATTGAGCGTGAAGCGCGACGCGGAATAGTAGGCAATATCTACAAAGGTCGTGTCAGTCGGGTGCTGCCGGGAATGCAGGCGGCTTTTGTAGATATTGGCCTCGATAAAGCCGCGTTTCTGCACGCTTCCGATATTATGCCGCACACCGAATGCGTGGCAGGCGAAGAGCAAAAACAGTTCACCGTTCGCGATATTTCCGAACTGGTGCGCCAGGGGCAGGATTTAATGGTGCAGGTGGTGAAAGACCCGCTGGGTACCAAAGGCGCCCGTCTCACCACCGATATCACCATTCCTTCTCGCTATCTGGTCTTTATGCCAGGCGCTTCGCACGTCGGCGTCTCTCAGCGTATTGAAAGCGAAGCGGAACGTGAGCGCCTGAAAAAAGTGGTGTCTGAATACTGTGACGAACAGGGCGGTTTCATTATTCGTACCGCGGCTGAAGGGGTACATGAGCAGGAGATGGCCGCAGATGCCGCCTACCTCAAGCGCGTCTGGACAAAAGTCATGGAGCGCAAAAAGCGCCAGCAGACGCGTTATCAACTGTACGGTGAACTGGCCCTGGCGCAGCGCGTGCTACGTGATTTCGCCGATGCGCATCTTGACCGTATTCGCGTAGACTCCCGTCTGACCTACGAATCGCTGCTTGAGTTTACCGCCGAATATATTCCGGAGATGACCAGCAAGCTGGAGCACTACAGCGGCCGCCAGCCGATTTTCGATCTCTTTGACGTGGAAAACGAAATCCAGCGCGCGCTGGAGCGTAAAGTTGAACTGAAATCAGGCGGTTATCTGATCATCGACCAGACGGAAGCGATGACTACCGTCGATATCAATACCGGAGCATTCGTCGGTCACCGTAATCTTGACGATACTATTTTTAATACCAATATTGAGGCGACCCAGGCCATTGCCCGTCAGCTGCGTCTGCGTAATCTTGGCGGTATTATCATCATTGATTTCATTGATATGAATAATGAGGATCACCGTCGGCGGGTGCTGCATTCGCTGGAACAGGCGCTGAGCAAGGATCGGGTAAAAACCAGCATAAACGGCTTCTCTCAGCTTGGGCTGGTGGAGATGACCCGCAAGCGCACCCGCGAAAGCGTGGAGCACGTGCTGTGCAATGAGTGCCCGACCTGCCATGGCCGCGGCACGGTGAAAACGGTAGAAACGGTGTGCTACGAAATCATGCGTGAAATCGTGCGCGTACACCACGCCTACGATTCCGACCGATTCCTGGTCTATGCTTCTCCTGCGGTAGCGGAAACGCTGAAAGGGGAAGAGTCGCATGCGCTGGCGGAAGTCGAGATCTTTGTCGGTAAGCAGGTCAAAGTACAAATTGAACCGCTCTATAATCAAGAGCAGTTTGATGTAGTAATGATGTAATCATCCGTTTTGCCTGGCTCACTTCAGGACAGGGGCAGGTAAAAGGATGGCGCGTAAAAGGCTGACAAGGAGAGATGCGTGAGGCGACTGCCCGGGATTTTACTGCTCACCGCGGCAACAGTGATTGTTGTCGTCGCACTGCTGGTGAGCGGTCTGCGTCTCGTACTGCCGCAGTTGAACAGTTGGCGTCCGCAGGTGCTGGAAAAAGTATCGGCGATTGCCGGAGTACCGGTCGATGCCTCACAAATTACCGCCAGCTGGCAGACGTTTGGCCCGACGCTTGATGTCCGTGATATCAAGGCAGGCCTGAGCGACGGCGGTGAGCTTTCCGTCAAACGCGTCACTCTGGCGCTCGACGTATGGCAAAGTCTGCTGCATATGCGCTGGCAGTTTCGCGACCTGACCTTCTGGCAGCTACAGGTTCATACCAACACGCCGATCCAAACCAATAACAGCGGCGAAGGTCTGAAAACTGACCGCATCAGCGATCTTTTCCTCCGCCAGTTCGATCACTTTACCCTTCGCGATAGTCATCTGAGCTTCCTGACGATTTCCGGTCAGCGGGCAGAACTTACGATTCCGCAGCTTACCTGGCTGAACGGTAAAAATCGCCATCGCGCGGAAGGACAGCTTAGCCTCAGCAGCCTGACCGGCCAGCATGGCGTGATGCAGGTGCGAATGGATCTGCGCGACGAAGACGGTTTGCTCAATAAGGGGCGCGTCTGGCTTCAGGCCGATGACATCGACGTTAAGCCCTGGCTTGGACGCTGGATGCAGGACAACATCGCCCTACAGAGCGCGAAGTTTAGCCTGGAAGGCTGGATGACTATCGACAAAGGCGATGTCGCCAGCGGCGATGTGTGGCTGAAAAAAGGCGGCGCCAGCTGGCAGGGCGATAAAGATAAGCATCATCTGTCGGTCGATAATCTGACCGCGCACATCTATCGCGATAACCACAGCTGGGGCTTTCGCATCCCGGACACGCGTATCTCCATGGATGATAAACCCTGGCCGCGCGGCGCGCTGGCGATGGCGTGGATACCTGCCCAGGATGTCGGCGGAACAAATGCTCAGCGCAGCGATGAGCTGCGCATACGCGCCAGCAACCTTAATCTTAGCGGCCTGACCGGGCTGCAGCCGATGGCGGATAAACTGGCGCCGTCGCTGGGTGAAATCTGGCGTACAACGCAGCCGGATGGCAAGATCAATCTTCTGGCGCTCGATATTCCGCTCCAGATGGCGGAGAAAACGCGTTTCAAAGCGGACTGGAGCGACATGTCCTGGAAGCAGTGGAAGCTGTTGCCCGGCGCGGAGCATTTTTCCGGCAGCATTGCCGGGAGCGTGGAGAACGGTATCCTGCATGCCAGCATAAAGCAGGCAAAAATGCCTTATGAGACGGTATTTCGCGCGCCGCTGGAGATCGCTAAAGGCGATGCGACGCTCAGTTGGATAAAGAACGACAAAGGTTTTATGCTCGACGGTCGCGATATTGACGTGCAGGCTACCGGCGTTCGCGCCCGCGGCGGCTTCCGCTATCTGCAACCGCAGGGTGATGAACCCTGGCTCGGTATTCTGGCCGGTATCAGTACCAATGATGGCGGTCAGGCATGGCGCTACTTCCCTGAAAATCTGATGGGTAAAGAGCTGGTGGATTATCTTAGCGGGGCGATTAAAGGCGGCCAGGCCACCGACGCCACGCTGGCTTACGGCGGTAATCCCCATCTGTTCCCTTACAAGCACAATGAAGGTCAGTTTCAGGTCTCGGTGCCGCTAAAAAACGCCACCTTCGCCTTTCAGCCTGACTGGCCAGCGCTCACCGGCCTGAATATCGATCTTAACTTTATCAATGACGGGCTGTGGATGAAGGCCGATAAGGCGATGCTCGGCAAAGTGACGGCCAGTAATCTGGACGCGGTGATACCGGACTACTCGCGAGAAAAACTGCTGATTGATGCCGATGTTAACGGCCCGGGTAAAGAGGTTGGTCCTTACTTTAACGAGACGCCGTTGAAAGAGACGCTGGGCGCGGCGCTGGACGAGCTTCAGTTGGATGGGGATGTGAGCGCTCGCTTACATTTGAACATCCCGCTGGACGGCGAGATGACCACCGCCAAAGGCGACGTCCAGCTGAAGAATAATAGTCTGTTTATCAAGCCTATCGATACCACGCTGCAAAACCTGAGCGGTAAATTCAGCTTTGTAAACGGCGATCTGAAAAGCGAACCGATGAGCGCGACCTGGTTTAATCAGCCGCTGAACGTTGATTTCTCGACCACCGAGGGCGAGAAAGCGTTCCTGGTTAACGTCGGGATGAACGCCAACTGGGAGCCAGCGCGTACCGGTCTGTTGCCGAAAGCGCTGGAGAACAGCCTGAGCGGCAGCGTGCCCTGGGACGGTAAAGTGGCGATTGAGCTTCCGTACCGCGGCAGCGCAAATTATAAAGTCGATATTAACGGTGAGCTGAAAAACGTAAGTAGTCACTTACCTGCTCCGGTTGATAAGCAGGCCGGTGAGCCTTTACCGGTAAAAATTAAAGTTGATGGCGGATTGAGCAGCTTTAATTTGACCGGCTCCGTGGGGATGAAGAATCACATTAATAGCCGCTGGCTGCTGGGCAATAAGCTCACACTAGATCGCGCGATTTTAACTTCTGACAGTAAAGCCGTATCTCCGCTGCCTGCACAGTCAGGCGTCGAGCTGAATATGCCGCCGATGGATGGCGCGCAGTGGCTGGCGCTGTTCCAGCGCGGTGCGGCAACTGACGTCAGCAGTAGTATTGTCTTCCCGCAGCAGGTCACGCTGCGTACGCCGACGTTAACGATGGCGGGTCAGAGCTGGAATAACGTCAGCCTGGTCTCCCGGCCCGATGCAGGTGGAACGAAGATTGAAGCTCAGGGGCGTGAAGTCAACGCTACCCTGACGATGCGCAAAAATGCCCCGTGGCTGGCGGCCATTCGCTACCTCTATTACAACCCAACTTCGGCGAAAAGCAGCGGGACGGAAAATAGCAGCGCTCCGCTGACCGAGACAAAAGTAGATTTCCACGGCTGGCCCGATCTCCAGCTTCGCTGCGCAGAGTGCTGGCTGTGGGGGCAAAAATATGGTCGTATCGACGGCGATTTTACGATCAGCGGCGATACCCTGACCTTGGCGAACGGGCTGGTGGATACCGGTTTTGGCCGTCTGACGAGCGATGGCGTATGGGTTAGCGCCCCGAGCGGCGTACGGACCTCATTAAAAGGTAAGCTGCACGGGAATAAAACCGATGATTTTGTAAACTTCTTCGGCGTGTCCACACCGGTAAAAGGATCGTCGTTCGATATTGATTACGATCTACACTGGCGCGCGCCGCCGTGGCAGCCGGACGTTGCTTCGCTTAACGGCATTCTTAAAAGCCGTCTCGGGAAGGGAGAGTTTACCGATATCAGCACCGGACACGCCGGCCAGCTTCTGCGCCTGCTGAGCGTTGATGCGCTGCTGCGCAAGCTGCGCTTCGACTTTAGCGATACGTTCAGCGAAGGGTTCTACTTCGATTCGATTCGCAGCACGGCATGGATTAAAGACGGCGTTCTGCATACCGATGATACGCTGGTCGATGGTCTGGAAGCGGATATCGCAATGAAAGGCTCGGTGGATCTTGTTCGCCGCCAGCTGGATATGCAGGCCGTGGTCGCGCCGGAAATCTCCGCGACCGTAGGCGTTGCGGCGGCCTTTGCCGTTAACCCGATAATCGGTGCTGCGGTCTTTGCCGCCAGTAAGGTGCTGGGACCGCTATGGAATAAGGTCTCTATTTTGCGCTATCGCATCACCGGTCCTATCGATCAGCCGCAAATTAACGAAGTGCTGCGCCAGGCGCGGAGCGACAAAAAGCAATGATTTGACGATTGCGGGGAATTACCGCACTCTCAATAGATAGCGTTTTTTATTTCCGCCCGAGAGGCGGCAACAAACGAGTAGCATAACGATGAGTCTGAACCTGGTAAGTGAACAATTACTGTCGGCAAACGGCCTGAATCATCAGGATCTGTTTACCATTCTTGGCCAGCTGGCCGAGCGTCGTCTGGATTACGGCGATCTCTATTTTCAGTCGAGCTATCACGAGTCCTGGGTTCTGGAAGACAGCATCATTAAAGATGGTTCGTACAATATCGACCAGGGCGTCGGCGTTCGCGCGGTGAGCGGGGAAAAAACCGGCTTTGCGTACGCTGACCAGATTAGCCGGCTGGCGCTGGA
This sequence comes from Klebsiella sp. HMSC09D12, assembly GCF_001808475.1. Classification (NCBI taxonomy): domain Bacteria; kingdom Pseudomonadati; phylum Pseudomonadota; class Gammaproteobacteria; order Enterobacterales; family Enterobacteriaceae; genus Klebsiella; species Klebsiella sp. HMSC09D12. Next base: position 27,771 of record NZ_KV793434.1, read on the forward strand.
ACAGAGCGCGCAGGCGGCACGCACCATCGTGCGCGATCGCGGTGATGGTAAAGTTCATACCCTTGGAGCGGTGGAGTACAGCTCCCTCTATACCAGCATTGACCCGCTGCAGAGCATGAGCCGCGAAGAGAAGCTGGATATTCTGCGCCGGGTCGATAAAACCGCCCGCGCGGCCGATAAACGCGTGCAGGAAGTGTCCGCCAGCCTGACCGGCGTCTACGAGTTAATTCTTGTTGCCGCCACCGACGGTACGCTAGCTGCTGACGTTCGTCCGCTGGTTCGTCTTTCCGTCAGCGTGCTGGTGGAAGAAAACGGCAAACGCGAGCGCGGCGCCAGCGGCGGCGGCGGCCGCTTTGGCTACGACTATTTCCTGGCCTCGCTGGAGGGAGAAGTGCGCGCTGATGTTTGGGCGAGAGAAGCCGTGCGTATGGCGCTGGTCAACCTGACCGCCGTCGCAGCGCCTGCCGGGATGTTGCCGGTTGTTCTGGGTGCTGGCTGGCCTGGCGTGCTGCTGCATGAAGCCGTTGGTCACGGCCTGGAAGGCGATTTTAACCGTCGCGGAACCTCGGTGTTCAGCGGTCATATGGGGGAACTGGTGGCCTCTGAGCTATGTACCGTTGTGGATGACGGCACCATGGCCAACCGTCGCGGCTCCGTCGCCATTGACGATGAAGGTACGCCTGGGCAGTATAACGTGCTGATCGAAAACGGGATTCTGAAAGGTTATATGCAGGACAAGCTCAACGCCAGGCTGATGGGCGTGGCGCCAACCGGTAACGGTCGCCGCGAATCCTACGCGCATCTGCCTATGCCGCGTATGACCAACACCTACATGCTGGCGGGTAAATCCACGCCGCAGGAAATTATCGAATCGGTCGATTACGGTATCTATGCGCCTAACTTCGGCGGCGGTCAGGTAGATATCACTTCCGGGAAATTCGTTTTCTCTACCTCGGAAGCCTACCTGATTGAGAAAGGGAAAGTGACCAAAGCGGTGAAGGGGGCAACGCTTATCGGCTCCGGCATTGAAGCGATGCAGCAGATTTCGATGGTGGGGAACGATCTGAAGCTGGATAGCGGCGTCGGCGTTTGCGGTAAAGAGGGCCAGAGCGTGCCGGTTGGCGTCGGTCAGCCCACGCTGAAAGTGGATAAACTCACCGTCGGCGGTACCGCCTGATCCCTCATCATGCGCTTTCGCATTCCGCGAAAGCGCAAATTACCTCCGCGGGGTCGCGATGAAAGCCGCGCGTCAGCAGCAGATAGTTGAGTTACTCAATCAGCATCACACTTTAACCACCGAAGCGTTGTCCCATCTTCTGCAGGTCAGCATTGAGACCATTCGCCGCGATTTGAGTGAGCTACAGAGGCAGGGGAGCATTCAGCGTAGTCACGGGCGGGCGCGAGTTCTTCAACGCGATAATCATCACGGCGAGAAGCCTTTTCATCGTCGCGTGAAAAGCCACTATGCCCATAAATCCGATATTGCGCGTACGGCGCTGGCGTGGATTGATGCAGGCATGACGATCGCGCTGGATGCCAGCTCAACCTGTTGGTTTCTGGCGCGTCAGCTGCCGGATATTAACCTGACGGTATTTACCAATAGCCACCCGGTCTGCGTTGAACTTGGCCGCCGCGAGCGGCTCCAGTTAATTAGCGCCGGTGGTCAGCTTCTGCGTCAATATGGCTATTACGTTAACCCCGCGCTGTTATCGCAGGTCAAATCGCTGGAGATCGATCTGTTTATTTTTTCCTGCGAAGGGATCGATAACGATGGCGTACTCTGGGATTCCAGCGTTAACAATGCCGCGTACAAATCCTTGCTCCTGAAACGGGCGGCGCAGTCGCTATTGCTTATCGACAAAAGTAAATTTCATCGTGCCGGCGAGGTGCGCATCGGAAATCTCAGCGAAGTGACGCAAATCATTTCCGATGCCGGACCTGATAATGAGTTAATGCCCTCTTTGGCTGATTTGGACGGCTAGCGGGCAATCCCCCGACCGTGCATGCCCTGATAAATTTTTGCCACCCCGACGAAATACTCCGTCAGATAATTAATGCATACCTGTACTTTCAGAGGCAGCTTATCTTTCTCGGTATACAGCGCGTAAACCGGGCGCGGATCGGACTGGTAGCTCGGCAGCAGGATCTCCAGTTCGCCGCGGTTGATCTCGTCGATCGCCCACATCAGCGGAACATAAGCCACGCCGACGCCTGCCGTCAGCCAGCGGACCAGCGTCATTGGATCGTTAGTGACAAATCGGCCCTGAGGGATCAGTTTGGTTGAGATCCCTTCCGGGGCGATGATTTCAAATTCGTTATCCGGCCGGACGCTGTATTCCAGCCAGGAGTGGCTGGCGAGATCTGCTGGTTTTTCCGGACATCCGGCATGCTGGAGATAGCTTTTCGCCGCGCACAGCACCATCGGCATCGAACCCAGGCGGCGGGAAAAGAGGCTGGAATCCTGCAGCGCCCCCACGCGAATAACCACATCCAGACCGTCCGCAATCAGGTCCGGAGCGGGGATGCCCGTGACCAGATTTATCGATAGTCCGGGGTGCTCTTTAAGCATGTCCGCCGTTATGCGCGCCAGGACATTCTGTGCCATAGTTGAAGAACAGCCGATGCGCAGGGTACCGATGGGCGTATTGTTAAACGCGTACAACTGTTCATGGACATCCTGGACTTCGAACAGCATTCGCCGACAGCCCTGATAGTAGATTTTTCCCGCTTCTGTTAAGCCAAGGCTACGCGTACTGCGGTTGAGCAGCTTAACCTGCAGCTCATCTTCCAGTTTGGCTACCGTCTGGCTGATGGAAGAAACGCTCATCTGGAGCTGGCGAGCCGCGGCGGTAAATGACCCTAATTCGACCACTCTGGCAAAAACGGACATGCGTTTTAATCGTTCCATTATTCACTCTGGCTTAAAAGTGATTTAGATCACACATTGTAGATAAGGCTGCAATTGTTACGGTACTATATAGTTAGCTAAATAATAAACGCATTGCGCATATCACCTGCACGCTTCTTATCAAGGTCATCATGAGTCTGTTTCCTGTCATTGTGATTTTCGGCTTGTCGTTTCCGCCGATCTTCTTTGAGCTGCTGTTGTCGCTCGCCGTCTTCTGGCTGGTGCACCGCCTGCTGGTTCCAACGGGCATCTATGATTTTGTCTGGCACCCGGCACTGTTCAATACCGCGCTATATTGCTGCTTGTTTTATCTGATATCACGTTTGTTCGTTTGAGGTTGATGTGAAAACACTAACAAGAAATATCCTCCGTACCGCAATCACTGTGATACTGGTTATCCTTGCATTTATGGCGATTTTTCGCGCATGGGTGTACTACACCGCATCGCCCTGGACGCGCGATGCGCGCTTTAGTGCGGATATTGTGGCCATTGCCCCCGATGTTTCCGGCCTGATTTCGCAGGTGAATATCAAGGATAACCAACTGGTTAAGAAAGACCAGGTTTTGTTCGTCATTGACCAACCGCGTTACCAGAAAGCGTTAGCAGAGGCCGAAGCCGATGTCTCCTATTACCAGACTCTGGCGCAGGAGAAGCGCGTGGAAGCCGGCCGTCGTAACCGTCTTGGCGTCCAGGCCATGTCCCGGGAAGAGATAGACCAGGCGAATAACGTCCTGCAAACCGTTGAACATCAATTAGCCAAAGCGACGGCGAGTCGCGATCTGGCGAAGCTTGACCTTGAACGGACGGTGATTCGCGCTCCGGCCGATGGCTGGGTGACCAACCTGAACGTGTACCGCGGCGAGTTTATCACCCGAGGTTCCACCGCGGTTGCGCTGGTGAAGCAAAATACCTTCTATGTCATGGCCTATCTTGAAGAGACCAAGCTTGAAGGCGTGCGCCCCGGGTTTCGTGCTGAAATTACCCCTCTGGGAAGCGTACATACCCTCAGGGGGACCGTCGACAGCATCGCTGCTGGCGTCACCAATGCCAGCAGCAGCAGCGATTCAAAAGGGCTGGCCTCTATTGATTCTAATCTTGAGTGGGTGCGCCTGGCGCAGCGGGTACCGGTACGTATTCGCCTTGATCAGCAGCAGGGCAATCTCTGGCCAGCGGGCACCACGGCGACGGTGGTGATCACGGGTAAAGAGGATCGCGATACCAGTCAGGCAAACTTCTTCCAGAAACTGGCGATGCGCCTGCGTGAGTTCGGTTAATCGCCATGGGGATCTTCACCATCGAACTCCGGCATCTCCGCTTCGCCGTTAAGTTAGCCTGCGCGGTGGTGCTGGCGTTATTCGTCGGTTTTCATTTTCAGCTGGAAACTCCGCGCTGGGCGGTGCTTACTGCAGCGATCGTTGCTGCCGGTCCGGCATTTGCCGCAGGCGGGGAGCCTTACTCCGGCGCCATTCGCTATCGCGGGATGCTGCGTATCGTCGGCACCTTTATCGGCTGTATCGCCGCACTGGCGATTATCATCCTGATGATCCGCGCCCCGTTGCTGATGGTACTGGTCTGCTGCCTGTGGGCGGGCTTCTGTACCTGGATCTCCTCGCTGGTGCGGGTTGAGAACTCCTATGCGTGGGGTCTGGCGGGTTATACCGCGCTCATCATTATTATCACTATTCACGAAGAGCCGATGCTGGCGCCGCAGTTCGCCGTCGAACGATGCAGTGAGATTGTCATTGGTATCGTCAGCGCCATTGTGGCCGATCTGCTGTTTTCTCCGCGATCGATAAAAAAAGAGATCGATCTTGAGCTGGATAACCTGCTGATCGATCAATATCGCCTGATGCAGCTTTGCGTGGCCTATGGCGATAAAGATGAGGTCGATAAGGCCTGGAGCGCCCTGGTCCGCCGTACCAACGGGCTGGAGGGGATGCGCGCCAACCTGATCATGGAGTCTTCGCGCTGGGCTAAAGTGAATCAACGCCTGAAGGCGATCAACACCCTCTCTTTGACTCTGATTACTCAGGCCTGTGAAACCTTTCTGATTCAGAACACCCGGCCTGAGATAGTGACGGATGATTATCGGGAGCTCTTTGCTGAACCGGTTGAGACCGTGCAGGACGTGCACCGTCAGCTAAAACGTATGCGCCGCTTTTTGACCTGGAAGGGGGAGCATAATACGCCGGTGACGATCTACAGCTGGGTAGGTGCTGCGACGCGCTATCTGCTTTTGAAGCGGGGCGTGGTCGGCAATACCAAAATCAGCCGTATTGAAGAGGAAGTACTGCAGGGCGAAGTGGTGGTGAAGGCGGAATCCGCCGAGCGCCATCATGCGATGGTGAACTTTTGGCGAACTTCTATCTCTTGTATCCTCGGTACGTTGTTCTGGCTATGGACCGGCTGGACCTCGGGAAGCGGGGCGATGGTGATGATTGCGGTTGTTACGGCCTTAGCGATGCGTTTGCCAAATCCGCGGATGGTGGCTATTGATTTCCTTTATGGCACGCTGGCGGCTTTACCTCTGGGCGCGCTGTTTTTCCTGGTGATTATGCCTGCGACGCAGCAAAGTATGCTGCTGCTGTGCATTAGCCTTGCGGTGATGGCATTTTTTATCGGCATCGAGGTACAGAAGCGGCGCCTGGGGTCGTTGGGCGCGCTGGCCAGCACGATTAATATCCTGGTGCTCGACAACCCGATGAAGTTTGAATTCAACCAGTTTCTTGATAGCGCCTTAGGTCAGATCGTAGGATGCTTCCTCGCGCTGATGGTGATCCTGCTGGTGCGTGATAACTCCCAGGCTCGCACCGGACGCGTGCTGCTTAACCAGTTTGTCTCGGCAGCGGTATCATCGTTGACCACCAATACGGCGCGACGTAAAGAGAACCATTTGCCCGCTCTGTATCGTCAGCTTTTTTTATTGCTGAATAAGTTTCCTGGCGACATCGCGCGCTTTCGTCTGGCATTAACCCTGATTATTGCCCATCAGCGGCTGCGCGATGCACCGGTACCGATAAACGACGATCTGTCCGCCTTTCACCGGCAGCTGCGTCGCACGGCGGATCGCGTCATTTCCGCGAAGAGCGATGATAAGCGTCGCTACTATTTTGCCCGTTTGCTTGATGAACTGGATATCTATCAGCAAAAATTACAGCACTGGGAAGCCTCTTCCCAGGTGACCGAGCCGGTACGAAGGCTGGTGGATATGCTGCATAAGTATCAGCACGTACTCACCAACAGCTAGCATCCATAACCGACGCCTGAAGCGTCGGTTTTTTTATCGCTATACTTAATCGTCAGAAAACGAATTCCTCCAGCAGAGTGGGACGATACGCCGGAATATCGGGCTAAGACGAGCTGCAGGTGTGGACAGGATGCGGGCAATGACGACTACCTATACCTTTGATTTTGACGAAATAGCTGAGCAGCAGGATTTTTATCGCGAGTTTTCACGTACTTTTCACTTAGAGCGTGAGAAAGTGAACAACCTTGATTCATTATGGGATGCGGTGATCGCCGGGTTGCTGCCGCTACCGCTGGAGATTGAGTTTATTCATTTAAGCGATAATCAGCGACGCCGATTCGGCGCATTAATTCTGCTTTTTGATGAGGCGGAAGAGGAGCTGGAAGGAGAGCTTCGTTTTAATGTGCGGCATTCATAAAAAAGCCCCCGACAGAGCGGGGGCAAGTCGTCGGATAAGACGACGAGGGTTTATTTGTACAGTTCAGCCGTAGCGTGCCAGTTATCGCCGGTACGGGCTTCAATGATGCGGTAGCTGCTGGCGCCTTCTTTTTCAGCTTTAGCCGCCAGCTCCTGACGCATATCCATCGGTGCGCTGCCTACCTGAGAAACGGAAACGGTGCCCATGGACTGTAAATTTTGCGCCTGTTCTGCGTTCACTTGATTAACGGCGGCGTTTGCACCGAAAGAGAGAACGGAAGCCAGACCCAGGGATGCGATGATAATTGCGCTTTTCATAATCTTTTCTCCAACCTTCATATTTTCAGCGGCGGAAAGTTGTAATCAACTTGAGGCCGCTGAAGAGATTCTGTTTAGTTAATGACCGACAATCGTTAAATCTTATTTATACAGTTCAGCCGTTGCGTGCCAGTGGTCACCGGTACGTGCTTCAATAATGCGATAAGAAGAAGCACCTTCTTCCTGCGCTTTTTTGTTCAGCATTTCATGCATATCCATCGGGGAAGAACTTACCGCGCCGACGGAAACGGTGCCGATTGCCTGACGGCCCTGAGCCTGTTCGCTGTTGATAGAGTCAGCGGCAAAGGCGCCAAAGGAGAGAACGGAAAGGATGCTCAATGCTGCTACAGTGGTTTTGATTTTCATGATGTTCACCTCGTCGAATCTTTTTGTTGGGGTCTTTTGTTTCGTGACCCTCATCACAAAATTAAGTATACACTAATAACTGAAAATATTAATACCTTGCTAATTGTTGTTCATGTAAATAATTACAAAGAAACGTCGTTTTTATAACGTATAAGTATTAGAAATGTCATTTTTTCGACATGGATTGCTTTTATAGCTTTTTAAATCATGGAGATAGGATAATTTGATCTTTTGTGCGCTTACGTTAATTTCATCAAGTAAATGAATGTATAGAAGCGGAAAAACACACAAAATGTTAAAGGAATGATAATTTTTTGAAGGGTTCCCCTCTGGCGTTAACCTGAGGGGAGGGGATCAGAGTTCTTGCTCAAACAGAACGAGAATAGCGTCATGCAGCTCTTTAACGGTAAAACCTCTGGCCGGGGTGGTAAAGATGGTGTCATCACCAGCAATACTCCCGAGGATGCCTTCAGCCTTGCCAAGCGAGTCGAGAAGCCGGGCGATAAGCTGTGCCGCGCCAGGGCTGGTGTGAATGACCACGACTGAATCGTTATAATCGATATCCAGCACCAGATTTTTCAGCGGGCTGGAGGTCGTCGGGACGCCAAGCTCGGCGGGCAGGCAGTAAACCATTTCCATTTTGGCGTTGCGCGTGCGTACAGCGCCAAATTTGGTGAGCATACGTGAGACTTTCGATTGGTTGATATTATCGAAGCCTTCTTCCTGTAGTGCCTGGACGATTTCACCTTGAGAGCTGAATTTTTCTTCTTTAAGCAGCGCTTTAAACGCTTTAACCAGTTCTTCTTGTTTTGCCGAACTTCGCATAAGTCACCCAATTATGGTGGTAAAAACAACATCATTATGCATAACAATGCATTTTTATGCAAATAATCCACAGGGGAGAAGCGTAAATAATGTTATGAAGGGCGCATATTTTAGCAAAAAACTCTAATAAGGAACATGCCTTCGTCACGGCGTGTGAGTTGCTACAAAAGTAAATGAAATGTTATTAAATGATGTTGTTCTGCTCAATACGCTGGGTGTATTGTAACCAATAGTCGATCCGGTACTACTTTGCTGGATGGTCAGTCTCAGGGAGGAAAATGCGAAGCTGCTGCATCGCTGCGCACGACCACGCATTCTTCAGCCATACTTATTGTAATTGTTCATCTTGTGAATTAAGGTCCAGGCGACGGAGTAACGAAAGATTATTTTAACCATAATAAGGAGTTTAGGATGAAAGTTGCAGTCCTCGGCGCCGCTGGTGGAATTGGCCAGGCGCTTGCCCTACTACTTAAGACCCAACTGCCTTCAGGTTCAGAACTCTCGTTGTACGACATCGCTCCGGTAACTCCGGGCGTGGCGGTTGATCTTAGCCATATCCCTACCGATGTAAAAATCAAAGGTTTTTCCGGCGAAGACGCCACCCCTGCACTCGAAGGCGCGGATGTGGTGCTGATATCCGCGGGCGTAGCGCGTAAGCCCGGTATGGATCGCTCCGATTTATTTAACGTTAACGCCGGTATTGTGAAAAATCTGGTTCAGCAAATTGCTAAAACCTGCCCGCAGGCCTGCGTCGGGATTATCACCAACCCGGTGAATACCACCGTGGCGATTGCCGCAGAAGTGCTGAAAAAAGCCGGCGTTTACGACAAGAACAAGCTGTTTGGCGTAACCACGCTGGATATTATCCGCTCGAATACCTTTGTGGCGGAACTGAAAGGCAAATCTTCATCCGATGTTGAGGTTCCGGTAATCGGCGGCCACTCAGGCGTAACTATTCTTCCTTTATTATCACAAATTCCAGGCGTGAGCTTCAGCGAGCAGGAAGTGGCGGATCTGACTAAACGTATTCAAAACGCCGGTACTGAAGTCGTTGAAGCCAAAGCTGGCGGCGGCTCAGCAACCCTGTCGATGGGTCAGGCCGCAGCCCGATTTGGTCTCTCTTTAGTTCGCGCCATGCAGGGAGAGAAAGGGGTGGTGGAATGCGCCTACGTGGAAGGTGATGGTCAATATGCCCGGTTCTTCTCTCAGCCGCTACTGCTGGGGAAAAATGGCGTAGAGCAGCGTCAGCCTATTGGCAAACTCAGTGCGTTTGAGCAACAGGCGCTTGAAGGGATGCTGGATACGTTGCAGAAAGATATCGCCCTTGGCGAAGATTTTGTGAATAAATAATCTGGCATAAAAAGAGAAGCCGGGACCTGGGTTCCGGCTTTTTTATGGTTTTCTCCTGCCTCTGAATGACTCTCCCGCCTGGTAAATCTGCTAAACTCCCCCGCGTCTTAAGCGGCAACAAATGAGGACATCGTGAAAAAAATTGAAAGAAAGCAGACCAGGGACCACATTACTCAGATGATCCGTTATGAGATCCTTTCCGGTGGGATGAAACCCGGAGAGGAGCTTGCGCAGGAAAGTATTGCGGAACAGCTGGGGCTCTCTCGTATGCCGGTTCGGGAAGCGCTACAGGCCCTTGAGCAGGAAGGGTTTCTGGTGCGCTTGCCAAACCGCCATATGCAGGTCGCAAAACTGGAGCCTGACCATGTCAGCCACATTTTTCGGGCAATTGCGGTGATGGCAACGGAGCTTTTTTTATTGGTACCCGCGGCGGCAGGCGAATCGCTCGCTGCGCGCGCGCGCGCGCTGGCGCATCCGGGTGAGCGGTCGCGGGAGTTGGCGTTCCACCAGACGCTAATTTCATATATTGATAACCGCTATCTGCAAAAGATTTATCAGCAGTTTTTGGATGGCTATATCAGCTATGTCATTCTGTATCTGAAAGAGGATAATCAGGAATCGGCGCAGATACTCAGCTCTCTGATGGACGCTATCCGTCGGGGCGATGGTGATGAGATCGCGCAGGAAACGCAGCGTTATTTCCTCTCTCTGGCAGAAATAATGCGTCAACACATGAAGGATTGGGAAAGTGCAGAAGCCTCGATTAGGGAAAATTAAGCTTCTTTCAGCGAAAGAGCAGGTCGCGGCAGTATTACGTAAAGCTATACTGTCGCGCGATTTAGTTGAAGGGCAAGAAATTACCCTTGAAGGGATCGCCAGCATGGTCGGCGTCTCCAGTATGCCCGTGCGTGAAGCATTTCAGATCCTGGCCGCGGATGGACTGATTAAAGTCCGGCCCAATAAAGGGGCGGTTGTGCTGGGGATTAACGAACAAACGATTCGCGAGCATTATGAGATTCGCGCGCTGCTGGAGAGTGAAGCGGTCGCTAAAGCCTCTCGTCCCGGGACGGATATTTCGCGAATTGCCGAAGTGCACTACTCAGCAGAAAAAGCGCTGGCCGAAAATAACTCGGCTGAATATTCCGACATGAATCAGGCCTTTCATATGGAGATATGGAATGCGGCCGGAAATGCTAAAATGAAGCTCTTGCTCAGCAATATGTGGAACGGGCTGTCGATGGGACATAAGGTCACTGAGGAAGAGTACGCTTCCATTTCGATACGCGAGCACAAGGGCATTTTACAGGCCCTGGAGCAGCATGATGAAGAGCTGGCGCGCCTGCGAATGCGCGAACATATTATCCGTTCGATGGAGAATATGCTGACGCGCTACGTTGACGATCCCGGCGCTTGACGCCCCCCGCCTGTACGATCGCTACAGGCATCTTATTTATTTGTCTGCTCAATTAATTACGCTAAGTGACTGCTTTTGCGATATTTTGATAAAGATCGCACTCCTGACGCTTTCCTGAAAAACGCATTGACTTACTCTTTGCATGGGAATAATTTCCCTCTCGTCAATATTGGATACAATATCATATATCATTGATGGGACAATTATAAATATGGAACCGATTACCATTACTCTATGTTTGCTGGTGTTTGCTATCGCCATGTTCGTGTGGGAGAAAATACCCCTTGCGGTCACTTCGATGGTGGTTTGCGTAGCGCTGGTTCTCACCGGCGTACTTGACCTCAAACAGGCTTTTTCCGGCTTTATCGACACCAACGTTATTCTTTTCGTCGCTATGTTCATCGTCGGCGGCGCGCTATTTGAAACCGGGATGGCGAATAAAGTTGGCGGTGTGATTACGCACTTCGCCAAAACTGAAAAGCAGCTGATTTTCACGATTATGGTGGTGGTCGGCGTGATGTCCGGCTTTCTTTCAAATACCGGTACTGCCGCAGTATTGATCCCCGTCGTCATCGGCGTGGCGGCGAAATCCGGCTTTACCCGTTCTCGTCTGCTGATGCCGCTGGTTTTTGCCGCAGCGCTTGGCGGCAACCTGTCGCTGATCGGCGCGCCGGGCAATCTGATTGCACAATCGGCTTTGCAGAATATCGGCAGCGGTTTCGGATTTTTTGAATATGCCAAAGTGGGTCTACCGATGCTGGTTTGCGGCATCATTTATTTCCTGACGATTGGCTATAAGTTTCTGCCCAATAACCCGAATAGCAGCGAAGTCGGCAGCATCGGTGAACAGCGCGATTACAGCCACGTTCCGCGCTGGAAGCAGATCCTGTCGCTGGTCGTTTTGATTGCCACGATCCTGGGCATGATTTTCGAAAAACAGACCGGTATTAGCCTGGCGGTAGCGGGCTGTATTGGCGCGCTGGTGCTGGTAGTCACCGGGGTGCTGAGTGAAAAGCAGGCCTATAAAGCCATTGATTCACAAACTATTTTTATCTTCGGCGGCACCCTGGCGTTAGCAAAAGCGCTGGAAATGACCGGTGCCGGAAAGCTGGTTGCCGATCAGGTTATCGGCATGCTGGGGAACAACTCTTCGCCATTCATGCTGCTGGTGGTGGTTTTCGCACTATCCGTCGTTATGACCAACTTTATGTCCAATACTGCGACCGTTGCGCTTTTGGTACCGGTGAGCCTGTCGATTGCTGCCGGTATGGGGGCCGATCCGCGCGCCGTGCTGATGGCCACGGTGATTGGCAGTTCCTGCGCCTATGCCACCCCAATCGGTATGCCTGCCAACATGATGGTGCTGTCGGCGGGTGGATATAAGTTTGTCGACTATGCCAAATCCGGCATCCCTCTGATTATCGTTTCCACCATTGTCAGCCTGATTCTGCTGCCAATCCTTTTCCCGTTTCATCCGTAACTCACGGAAGCTGTTCTGACTAAGGAGCATTTATGAGCAAAAGTGAACAGATATCCCATATGACCAATATTATGGCCAAGTTTGTGGGATACACCGGCAAAGTCTTGCCCGATGACGTCACTGCAAAACTGGAAGATTTGCATAAAAAAGAGACCAGTAAACTGGCCGACGTCATCTTTACGACCATGATTGAGAACCAGCGCCTGGCGAAAGAGCTCGATCGTCCTTCCTGCCAGGATACCGGGGTGATTCAGTTTCTGGTGGAGTGCGGGGCGAACTTCCCGCTGATCGGCGAACTGGAAGCGCTGCTGCGTGAAGCGGTGATCAAAGCGACCGTCGATTCTCCGCTGCGCCATAACAGCGTCGAAACTTTTGATGAATACAATACCGGCAAAAACGTGGGTAAAGGGACGCCGACGGTATTCTGGGAGATTGTCCCGGATTCCGACCAGTGCAGCATTTATACCTATATGGCGGGCGGGGGCTGCTCCCTGCCGGGGAAAGCGATGGTGCTGATGCCGGGCGCGGGTTATGAAGGCGTCACTCGCTTTGTCCTCGATGTGATGACCAGCTATGGCCTGAACGCGTGTCCGCCGCTGCTGGTGGGCGTGGGCGTGGCGACTTCCGTTGAAACGGCGGCGCTGCTGTCGAAAAAAGCGCTGATGCGTCCGATTGGTTCGCATAATGAGAATGAGCGTGCGGCTTCGCTGGAAAAAATGCTTGAAGACGGCATCAATAAAATTGGCCTCGGGCCGCAGGGCATGTCCGGTAATACTTCCGTTATGGGCGTGAATATTGAAAACACCGCGCGCCATCCATCCACCATCGGAGTGGCGGTGAACGTCGGCTGCTGGTCGCACCGTAAAGGGCATATCGTTTTTGATAAAGACTTGAACTACACCATTACGTCTCACAGCGGAGTGAATTTCTGATGACTAAAAAAATTCTTACCACGCCAATTAAAGATGAAGATTTAGCCGATATTAAAGCTGGCGATATTATTTACCTCAATGGCCATATTGTTACCTGTCGCGATGTGGCGCACCGTCGCTTAATTGAAGGTGGCCGCGAATTACCCGTAGACGTTAACGGTGGCGCTATTTTGCACGCTGGTCCAATCGTCCGCCCAATTAAAGGCGAAGACGATAAGTTTGAAATGGTCTCCGTTGGTCCAACCACCAGTATGCGCATGGAAAAATTCGAAAAAGAATTCATTGCCAAAACGGGTGTGAAATTAATCGTTGGTAAAGGCGGAATGGGGAAAGGCACCGAAGAGGGCTGTGCGGAGCATAAAGCGCTGCACTGCGTATTCCCGGCAGGCTGTGCGGTAGTGGCGGCAGTATGCGTGGAAGAGATTGAAGATGCGCAGTGGCGCGATCTTGGAATGCCGGAAACGCTGTGGGTATGCCGGGTGAAAGAGTTTGGCCCGTTAATTGTTTCTATTGATACGCATGGTAATAACCTGTTTGAACAGAACAAAGTTATTTTCAATCAGCGTAAAGAGATTGTCGCTGATGAAATATGCCAGAACGTAAGTTTTATCAAATAATCTGATTTATATCATTCGCACGATAATGATGGCGTTATGTTTATGACGGTAATAAACAGGGACTCTGACCGGGGCGGTTCAGGGAAATCCACCCTTATTATTTTCGTTATATACCCCATGGATTTTGAGTTGCTTTGAGGCGGCAAGAGAGAATCCCAGGAGCTTACTCAAGTAAGTGGCTGGGGTGAATGAACCTGGCCAACAAAGAAGCAACTTGAAAGACGACGGGGATAAATAACATCATTATCGTGCCTCCTGCTCGAAGGCTATTCTATGACTGATGCAGCACTGCTATTAGGTGAAGGCTTCACCCTGATGTTCCTCGGCATGGGGTTCGTGCTGGCGTTTCTGTTTCTGCTGATTTTCGCCATCCAGGGCATGTCCGCCGCCGTCAACCGCTTCTTCCCCGAACCGGCTGTCGCGCCGAAGGCGGCACCTGCGCCCGCCGCCGCGCACGCTGACGATTTCGCCCGCTTGAAGCCGGTGATT
>NZ_KV793434.1:42154-43616 GCF_001808475.1 Klebsiella sp. HMSC09D12
TCCCTTGAATGCTGGGGCGGCGCCACCTTTGACGCCTGCATCCGCTTCCTCGGCGAGGACCCCTGGGTCCGCCTGCGCGAGCTCAAAAAGGCCATGCCGAAGACCCCCCTGCAGATGCTGCTCCGCGGCCAGAACCTGCTCGGCTACCGCCACTACGCCGATGACGTGGTGGAGCGCTTCACTGAGCGCGCCGTCAAAAACGGCATGGACGTGTTCCGCGTCTTCGACGCCATGAACGACCCGCGCAACATGAAAGCCGCCCTGCAGGCGGTGCGCAGCCACGGCGCCCACGCCCAGGGCACGCTCTCCTACACCACCAGCCCGGCGCACACGCTACAGACCTGGCTGGACCTGACCGAACAGCTGCTGGAAACCGGCGTCGATTCCATTGCGATTAAAGACATGTCCGGCATTCTCACCCCGGGGGCCGCCTTTGCGCTGGTCAGCGAAATCAAGAAGCGCTATGACGTGCGCCTGCATCTGCATGCTCATGCCACCACCGGGATGGCGGAGATGGCCCTGCTGAAGGCCATCGAGGCGGGCGTTGACGGCGTTGATACCGCCATCTCTTCCATGAGCGCCACCTACGGCCACCCGGCCACCGAGGCGCTGGTGGCGACGCTGGCGGGTACTGAGCACGACACCGGGCTGGATATCCTGAAGCTCGAAAGCATCGCGGCGTACTTCCGCGAGGTGCGCAGGAAATACCACGCCTTCGAAGGCCAGCTGAAGGGCACCGACAGCCGTATCCTCGTGGCCCAGGTGCCGGGCGGGATGCTCACCAACCTCGAGGGCCAGCTGAAGCAGCAGAACGCCGCCCACCGTCTGGATGAGGTGCTGGCGGAAATCCCCCGCGTGCGCGAGGACCTCGGCTTCATCCCGCTGGTCACCCCGACCTCGCAGATTGTCGGCACCCAGGCGGTGCTGAACGTGCTGACCGGCGAGCGCTACAAAACCATCGCGAAGGAGACCGCCGGGATTCTGAAGGGCGAATACGGCCATACCCCGGTGCCGGTCAACGCTGCCTTACAGGCCCGCGTGCTCGACGGCGCAGAAGCCATCACCTGCCGCCCGGCGGACCTGCTGAAGCCGGAGCTGGCGCAGCTGGAAGCCGACGTGAAACGTCAGGCGCAGGAGAAGGGCATCGTTCTGGCGGAGAACGCCATCGACGACGTGCTGACCGTGGCCCTGTTCCCGCAAATCGGCCTGAAGTTCCTGGCGAACCGCCACAACCCGGCGGCGTTTGAGCCGCTGCCGCAGGCTGAAGAGGTCAAACCGGCGGCAAAAGCCGCTAAACCGGCCGCGTCCGGCGTCTACACCGTGGAAGTGGAAGGTAAAGCCTTTGTGGTGAAGGTCAGCGACGGCGGCGATATCAGCCAGCTGACGGCCGCCGCGCCGGCAGCCTCTTCCGCCCCGGCTCAGGCGGCCGCCCCGGCAGGCGCCGGCACGCCGGTGACCGCGC
>NZ_KV793434.1:43636-43985 GCF_001808475.1 Klebsiella sp. HMSC09D12
CCGGCGAGCGCTACAAAACCATCGCGAAGGAGACTGCCGGCATTCTGAAGGGCGAATACGGCCACACCCCGGTGCCGGTGAATGCGGCATTGCAGGCCCGCGTGCTGGAAGGGGCAGAAGCCATCACCTGCCGCCCGGCGGATTTACTCAAACCGGAGCTGGCTGCTCTGGAAGCCGACGTGAAGCGTCAGGCGCAGGAGAAGGGCATCGTTCTGGCGGAGAACGCCATCGATGACGTGCTCACCGTGGCGCTGTTCCCGCAACCCGGCCTGAAGTTCCTGGAGAATCGCAATAACCCGGCGGCGTTCGAGCCGGTGCCGCAGGCTGAAGAGGTCAAACCGGCGGCAAA
>NZ_KV793434.1:44005-45869 GCF_001808475.1 Klebsiella sp. HMSC09D12
AGGTCAAACCGGCGGCAAAAGCCGCTAAACCGGCGGCCTCCGGCGTCTACACCGTGGAAGTGGAGGGCAAAGCCTTTGTGGTGAAGGTCAGCGACGGCGGCGATATCAGCCAGCTGACGGCGGCCGCGCCGGCGGCTTCTTCCGCCCCGGCTCAGGCAGCTGCCCCGGCAGGCGCCGGCACGCCGGTGACCGCGCCGCTGGCGGGCACTATCTGGAAGGTCATTGCCGCGGAAGGTCAGACGGTGGCCGAAGGCGACGTGCTGCTGATTCTGGAAGCCATGAAGATGGAAACCGAAATCCGCGCCGCACAGGCCGGGACCGTGCGCGGTATCGCGGTGAAATCCGGGGATGCGGTGGCGGTGGGCGACACCCTGCTGAGCCTGGCGTAAGGAAGAGGACGCGAAATGGAAAGTCTGAACGCCCTGATTCAGGGCATGGGGCTGATGCACCTCGGCGCCGGCCAGGCCGTCATGCTGCTGGTGAGCCTGCTGCTGCTGTGGCTGGCCATCGCCAGGAAGTTCGAGCCGCTGCTGCTGCTGCCGATTGGCTTCGGCGGCCTGCTGTCGAACATTCCGGAGGCCGGGCTGGCGCTGACCGCGCTGGAAAGCCTGCTGGCCCACCACGACGCCGGGCAGCTGGCGGTGATTGCGGCGAAGCTCAACTGTGCGCCGGACGTCCACGCCATCAAAGAGGCGCTGGCTCTGGCCCTGCCGTCGGTGCAGGGGCAGATGGAAGACCTCGCGGTGGATATGGGCTACTCCGCCGGGGTGCTGGCGATTTTCTATAAGGTCGCCATCGGCTCGGGCATCGCCCCGCTGGTGATTTTTATGGGCGTCGGGGCGATGACCGACTTTGGCCCGCTGCTGGCCAACCCGCGGACCCTGCTGCTGGGGGCGGCGGCGCAGTTCGGCATCTTCGCCACGGTGCTGGGGGCGCTGACGCTGAACTACTTCGGCATCATCAGCTTCACCCTGCCGCAGGCGGCGGCCATCGGCATCATCGGCGGCGCGGACGGCCCGACGGCGATTTACCTCTCCGGGAAACTGGCGCCGGAATTACTCGGCGCCATCGCGGTGGCGGCGTACTCGTATATGGCGCTGGTGCCGTTAATCCAGCCGCCGATTATGAAGGCGCTGACCAGCGAGAAGGAGCGGAAAATCCGCATGGTGCAGCTGCGCACGGTGAGTAAGCGGGAAAAAATCCTCTTCCCGGCGGTGCTGTTGCTGCTGGTGGCGCTGCTGCTGCCGGACGCGGCGCCGCTGCTGGGGATGTTCTGCTTCGGCAACCTGATGCGCGAGAGCGGGGTGGTGGAGCGCCTGAGCGACACGGTGCAGAACGGGCTGATAAATATCGTGACGATATTCCTCGGGCTGTCGGTGGGTGCCAAGCTGGTGGCGGACAAATTCCTGCAGCCGCAGACGCTGGGGATACTGGTGCTGGGGGTGACAGCGTTCTGCGTGGGCACGGCGGCGGGCGTGCTGATGGCGAAGCTGCTGAACCTGTGCAGCCGGCACAAAATCAACCCGCTGATTGGCTCCGCCGGGGTGTCGGCGGTGCCGATGGCGGCAAGGGTGTCGAACAAGGTGGGGCTGGAGTCGGACGCGCAGAACTTCCTGCTGATGCACGCGATGGGCCCGAACGTGGCGGGGGTGATTGGCTCGGCGATTGCCGCCGGGGTGATGCTCAAGTACGTGCTGGCGATGTGAATCGTTACCTTTCCCCGGATTGCGCCGTAAACGGCTTATCCGGGCTACTGTATCGCAGACGGCTGTAAACCCGTAGCCCGGGATAAGGCGTCAGCCGCGACCCGGGGATTCTCCCGGAGGCGGCGCTTAACGCGCCTTGTCCGGGCTACCGGATCGCA
>NZ_KV793435.1:0-851 GCF_001808475.1 Klebsiella sp. HMSC09D12
AGTGGTGGTAAAGACTGACATCGGCATTATTACTGTCACTGTGGAACATCACTCCGGCTGGTTTACCGCGAGCTTCCCACGCCATTTCCAGCGCTTTGATGGTCAGCTTGCTGTCCGGCGAGAATGACATTGCCCAGCCCACCGGTTTCCTTGCGAACAGATCGAGAACAACAGCGAGGTAAGCCCAACGTTTACCTGTCCAGATATACGTCACATCGCCGCACCACACTTGGTTAGGTTCTGTCACTGCGAACTGTCGCTCAAGGTGATTCGGGATAACAATGTGTTCATGACCACCACGTTTATACCGGTGGGTAGGCTGCTGACAACTCACCAGCCCCAGTTCTTTCATGAGCCTGCCGGCAAGCCAGCGTCCCATTTTGAAGCCTCTCAGGGTTGCCATAATCGCGATACTTCTTGCGCCAGCAGAGCCATGGCTGATGTTATGCAGTTCCAGAACCTGACTGCGTAACACAGCTCGCCTGCCGTCTGGCTTTTCGGGGCTTTTTCCCCAGTATTTGTAGCTGCTGCGATGAACCCCGAACACGTGGCAAAGTGTGACCACAGGATACTGCGCTCTGAGTTTCCCAATTAACGAGAACTGTTCAGGGAGTCTGACATCAAGAGCGCGGTAGCCTTTTTTAATATGTCGTTTTCCATTTCAATGCGTTGTAGCTTTTTCTTCAGCTCACGTATTTCAATCTATTCCGGGGTTATAGGGGAGGCTTTAGGTATTTTGCCCTGTCGTTCATCCCGCAACTGCTTTACCCATCGCGTCATGGTAGAAAGACCCACATCCATAGCACTGGCCGCAGCTTGATGTAGCCCCCTGAAACACCAGACAGTAGCTG
>NZ_KV793436.1:0-1878 GCF_001808475.1 Klebsiella sp. HMSC09D12
AATTGCAATATCTCTGTGAACTTACACAGGAGAAAAAGGCTATGAAACTGCCACCTAGTAACCTGTTATGGTGTGTATTAATAGTGTGTTTCACACTACTGGCATTCACCTACCTGACCAGAAAATCGCTCTGCGAAATCCGGTACAGGGACACAACCAGGGAGGTGGCGGCTTTTATGGCCTACGAATCCGCTAAGTAGCCAACCCCGGCGGAGGGCAACCTCCGCCATACAGGGGCTGAACTGTCTGGACATGCCTGAAGCGCTTTATGAAGGGGTTACCAGTGCGCTGGTAGCCCCTTTTTCCTGTAGACAGGAAAATAAAAAAGCCCGCACGATCGGCGGGCAAAGACACTCATCTATCTACACAGGGAGGAAATGAATCGCAAACCAGTTTAACACAGAGTATTACCGGTCATACCTGGTCACCAGTCTGAAATAGTCCAGTTCAGGAACACCTTCTATATCGCGAAACCTTCTTCATCAAGAGGGATTGGACTGTCTGACAGTTTCGTTGAAAAGCCAGCTTTACAGCTAAACAAAAACAATGGAGCATTTCCAATTGTCGTGGTATCGATATCAAACTTTTGCCGTTTTCAGCGCCTTGAGGATGTTCTCAAGCTGTCGCTTCATGCTCGCGGCACCTGTGCGAGGATGGCATGCACTGAATGGACCCTCGGTATCAGGGTCATATGTGTCTACCAGTTCCTCCAGCACAGCGATACAGTGAGATAAATGCTTGCTGGCGATATCTCTCTTTTCTTTACGCTGAGCTCCTGTATGGGGTGTTGAGGAAGCCAGGTGAACCGGTTTAACTGGCATAGTGAATCTCCTTTTCCTTATGAGTGATATCAGTTTTGGGTAGTACCGTTACCTGACATGTTGTTAAGCGCTTCTATCAGTTCAGGGGGAGCTGGTGGCAAGTCCTTAAACTCTCTTAACCAAGCTTTGATGCTTTCCGGCTCGGCTATGTAATCATTATCAATAACAGAGTTCTCAAACTGATCTGAACGCTTCATATCTTGACCTTTTATCAAAGAAATGCCGGTAGGAATGGAGAAATACGGTACATGCAAATAATAGTAAATATAGAGTGGACGTCAATACGTTCATTTGTTCGATAATTAATTTCATAAAACACAATCAGGAAAATAATTAATCCTTATTTTTCTGTCGTCTTTAATATTCCGATATGATGCATGTTAACTCACAAAAACTCTGGATGATTCTGAATGCTAGAAATGACTAAGGAATTTATAACCGCTTTGGTATGCATCTCCCGTAAGCTGTAAATAGCTTCCGGTGAGAATAAGGGGTTGATGGCCGTTATTTAATTGGTATCCTGGTGTGCATGAATGGAATATTCACTCATACCTTGCCAATATTTTTGTTAAACAGGGGTTCACGAATGAAAACTCAAAAAACACCAGCCACTCACAGCGACATTCTTTTTACCCATATCGTGAATACGCTGGTGGACCTGGCTAAACATGAAGGCACTCTAATGACGTTTGAAGGACTTCTGCGGAACGGTATCGAGGTAGATGAAGAGATGATGGATAGCATGCTGGGGGTGAGTCAGGACTCAGCTGCTCAGTGCGTGGTTCAGCTAAGGGATTGTGGCGCCATAACGAGCCCTGCGGTATATGAGATGGTTACACACGTTGAGCAACTGGCGATGCGTTTAGCCCCAGACTGGTGGAAGCAAATCGTGCCATGGTCGGTTCAGCCGCTGCGTTATTACCAGAAAGAGGCTATGGCAAAACGCGAACGATTTATTGTCCGTCATAGGGAACGGCAGTACCCCTTCCTCGTATACGTAACTGGTCAGGTAGAGTATACCGCTGTGATCTTGACCCGCCATCTCCGGACAGCTTTT
>NZ_KV793437.1:0-1363 GCF_001808475.1 Klebsiella sp. HMSC09D12
GCTGGTCCATCGATTTTATGCACGACGCGCTGGTGTGTGGCAGACGCTTCCGTACCTTCAATGTGGTGGACGATTTTAATCGGGAAGCGCTGGCGATAGAAATCGACCTGAATATCCCGGCCCAGCGTGTAGTCCGGGTACTGGACAGGATAGTAGCAAACCGCGGATATCCACTGAAGATGCGAATGGATAACGGGCCAGAACTGGTGTCGCTGGCGCTGGCACAATGGGCGGAAGAACACGGGGTGATGCTGGAGTTTATCAGGCCGGGTAAACCGACGCAGAATGCCTTTATCGAACGGTTTAACCGGACGTACCGGACAGAAATCCTGGATTTTTATCTCTTCAGGACCCTGAATGAAGCACGGGAAATCACTGAGCGATGGCTGGCTGAATATAACAGTGAGCGGCCCCATGAATCCCTGAATAACCTGACGCCAGAAGAGTACCGGCTGATGGCTGAAAACCCGGAAATCTCAAAAAATGCGTGGAACTAAAACGGGTGTGCTTACAAGTTAAAAAGGAGCACACTAAAAGCCTTAGCTCTACAGAGGTTCCTCCTGGTGCTCCCTCGGGAGACTATCTAATGCTGGAGACCAGTGCTTATATTTTTGCGATGAAGCAACCTGGAGGGTATACCTACATTGGTCTGGTGAAGAATTTAATCAACGAAGGTGAAGGACATATTTGGTGGAAAATATAAATAACGATGTACCACAGCATCAACCTTACCGAAATGAAAAGGTATTTAATTCCGGTAAGACAGCACTTGAGCTCAATTTTTCTGAGACAAATGGCAGTGTGAATCTTATCCTTGCGGGGCCTTTAGTATCGAAGCCGGGAAGTTTTGACTGGACTGGTCAAAAGTCCTTTTCAACAAAGCTGAGTGATGATGAAGTGATCACCTTGTGTATGGCGTTTCTTCGCCTTACTCATGAGGCTGTTCTGAAAGATAAAAAAACAAAGCACCATAATAAGCAAGTCTACAAAAACGTAAAAGTTACTTTTGATGGTAAATCCACAGCAATGATGGAGGGGGGAGTTGTAGCTATCAACAAAGACGAGAGAGACATTAATTTTATACATAAAATTAGTATTGATCCTGCCGCTTGCCTTCGCTTAGGTCTTTTCCTCTTGTCCGTCATACTGGCCCGAAATCCAGGGGTTCCATCTGACGCGGTTCTAACGTGCATGCGTCTTAATGCAAATGCTCAACTACAAAAGTAACTTTTCTATCTTATCATTCCCGCTTTACGGGAATTTCAAAAAAAGATACTTCCCTTAATGGGGAAAATACGCTCGGTTCATAGGATACATTAGATGTAACTATGGACTGACCCCATGCCTGTAGACAAATTCTGTC
>NZ_KV793438.1:0-50206 GCF_001808475.1 Klebsiella sp. HMSC09D12
CGTGCTTTATTTTCCGTTTTCTGAGACGACCCCAACCTCGTTAGGCTCGGCGGCATACCGTCCGTAGTTTTCGGTCTGTTCACTGGTCAGAAAACCGTCACTCATCCCGCATCCTTTCGTAAGGGTATCGCTCTGCTCAAATTTTGATAGTCTCAGATATTATAAGTTTTGAGACCTTTTAAAGTGCGTGCTTACATGAGTATCAAAAATCGTGTTTTATGCTTTATGATACTACGCAGTATCAGTATCGATTTGTGAGACCAATATGGCATTACTGGGATATGCAAGGGTATCAACGAGCCATCAGAAACTGACGGCGCAGATCATGGAGCTGAAATCTTCAGGCGTCAGAGATGACCGGATTTTTACTGACATGATGTCGGGCGCCACGGACGAACGTGAAGGGTTACAACGGCTGCTTGCCCGTGCCGAAAAAGATGACATTATCATGTGTACCAAAATGGACCGGCTTGGCCGCAACACAGCGGATATGATCCACATTGTTGATGCCTGCTATAAAAAGGGAATAGCCATCCGGTTTCTGGAGAATGGACTGAGTACTGAAGGCACGATGGGTAAAATGGTCATTCAGATCCTTGCTGCCGTTGCTGAAGCTGAGCGGGAGCGGATCCTGGAGCGCACAAACGAAGGCCGGGTCATCGCCATGGCGGCAGGCGTCAGGTTTGGACGGAAACCTCATCACAAATCGGCCGCCGCACTGGAGCTTATCCGGCACGAAACGCCCATTAAACTGGTGATGGAGAAAACCGGCATATCCAGGGCCACCTATTTCAGGTTAAAAAAACTGGGCCCAGGCAGTTAACCCGACGCAGGCAGCGATTTTTTCCTGTGCCGGAAAGGGTTTCGCGGTTGATGCTGATGATCCCCTGCTTAAAAACAGAGTTAACATTGCCCACAATATTGCTGGTTTTGATGAGCCGTTAAAGGAGTTTTATGAATGGATGGATGTATCTGGTGATTGCCGGCATAGCCGAAGTCTTTTATGCCGCGTCAATGCTCCGGACTGAGGGATTTACCCGGATCTACCCCAGTATTTTTTGCCTGACATTTATCGGTGTGAGCATGTACTTTTTGTCCCTGGCAACACGGACTATTCCTGTAGGAACCGCTTATGCGGTCTGGGTCGGGATTGGTGCTTTAGGGACAGCAGCGTACGGAATAATTTACTTAAATGAAGATAAGGGCCTGTTACGCATTGCCTGTTTCGGACTGATTCTGGCGGGTATCATTGGCCTGAAAATTCTGGCAGGACACAAGCAGCTGTAGGTTCTCATCCATAAACAGAACTCCGGGGGCATTCTGATTTTAGACATCAGCATGCCTCTCCCTTTCCCCTTTTTGAAATGGGACATTACCCGCTACATTAATAACAGGCGAGAGAACCGACATAACCGGGGGCGGCCAGGAAAAGTTGCCATGATTGACAAAAAGACTGCTTTTTGTTTGTACCTGCATGATTAACGGTGCGAATTTTTTCGGCAAACTATAAATGCGGGCACCAGTGTGATGATAAGCACCTGAATAAATGCCGACGGTAATGAAGGTGGCCCTGTTGATTAATAAGTTTGCAGGGAAATAAAAATCCCCGTCATCACGGGGATTTTCCGGACCCGAATGCGTTACCGGGAAGGATGCGAAGGAGAAAAGCGCAGTATCAGCATACCCGCCAGTGCTGCCAGTACAGAGCCGGCAAGTACCCCCACCTTGACCTCGTCCACCAACAGGGGGCTTTCTGCAAACGCCAGGTTGCCGATAAACAGGCTCATGGTAAACCCTATTCCGCACAGGACCGATACGCCGTAAACCTGCAGCCAGGTACTTTTTTCAGGCCGTTTTGCCAGGCCCAGGCTGACGGCCAGCAGCGACAGGCCGAAAATGCCCGCCTGCTTGCCAACAAACAGGCCCAGCGCAACGCCGACCGGTACCGGCGACATCAGGTCATCAGCCGTCATACCGGAGAGCGCGACCCCCGCATTTGCGAAGCCAAACAGCGGCAGTATCAGAAACGTCACCCACGGATTGATGCCGTGCTCCAGCCGGGCAAGAGGGGATTGTTTATCCGGATCGGTTACCCGCAGCGGGATAAAGAGCGCCAGCAGGATACCCGCGATGGTGGCGTGCACCCCGGACTGAAGCATGAAAAACCACAGCACGCCCCCCGCCAGCAGATAGGGAAACAGCCGGGTAATCCCGGCACGGTTCATGATAAACAGCAGAGCAACCGTGACCGCCGCACCGGCCAGCATCAGAAACGAAATATTACTGGTATAGAAGAGCGCAATAATAGCCACTGCGCCCATGTCGTCCAGAATAGCCAGCGCCGACAGGAAAATTTTCAGCGAGGCAGGTACGCGACTGCCCAGCAGTGCCAGTACCCCGAGCGCAAAGGCAATGTCCGTGGCGGCAGGAATTGCCCAGCCAGCGAGGGTTTCATCGCTGCCCGCATTAAACCATACGTAAATGGCCGCAGGCACGGCCATCCCGCCCAGCGCGGCAAATCCCGGCAGCGCGCGCTGGCCCCAGGTGGCAAGCTGACCGGTGAGAAGCTCGCGCTTGATTTCCAGGCCGACCATCATGAAGAACACGGCCATCAGGGCGTCGTTTATCCAGTGCTCAACGGAGAGGCCGGCGGCGTTGTATTTCAGGAATACCTCATATCCCTCCCTGAGCGGAGAGTTAGCCACGATGATAGCGGCTGCTGAGGCGATGATGAGCACGATGCCGCCGGCTGCGGGCGAGCTGAAAAATGCAGATGGCACTTCTGACATCCTCTTTTTATTTCTGTCTGGGATTTCTGACACACTCCCTCCCTTTATTCAAAAAAAACAGGCCTTCCCCTGATATACAACCGCTGGTTATCAGAGGATAAGCCGGCTGAGCTACGCTGAAGATATAAAAAATACGATAATTAATTGCTGATAAATTAACGAATTAGCGTGACGTTAATTTTATCATAACGTCCGGCCCGCTTCAGGCGGAAGAGGTAAAGCCCTGTAAAGCTGCCGCAGGCAGGGGCATTTTTATCCGTCATCAGCCACACGCTCACAGCAGCCATGTGACGACAAAAAAACCCAGGGCAGTCATCAGAATGGAGCCGGTTACGTGTACCAGCAGTGAAGTAAACGCCCAGAAATAATTACCGGACTGCAGCTGTGAGAATATTTCCAGGGAAAACGTGGAAAACGTGGTCAGCCCACCGCACAGCCCGGTGATAACAAGTAATCGCCAGGCCGGATCCAGGTCAGGATGGCGCATGAACCAGGCCAGCGACGCACCAATGATAAATCCGCCCGCAAGGTTCACTACCAGCGTGCCCGGTGGCAGGTCAGGAAACAGGCTGTTCAGGCGTGCGCCAAGCAGCCAGCGGATCAGGCAGCCAGCGGATCCACCAATGATAATGGCCAGATAAGATTTCACGGGGTTTACCTCTGTGTCAGAGGGAGTATGCAGGCTGATGATACGGGGCGGCCTGACATACTCCCGGTTAAAGGGGAGTAATATCAGGCGTCATCAGCTTCTCAGGGGAAGCGGTTGGGTAAGGTGGAACGCCATCACCTCGCCGCAATTCTGGCCCGGTCACGGGCGTTAATCAAGCGGCTATCCACTGTTTTTGTGCGACTCCCCCTGCGGCGGGCATGAGGAGCCCGTTTTCAGGCTTGACCTGAAGAGCATTAAAAATTATCGTTTCGGCAGCATTTTATATCTGACTGTGAGTCATGCACATTACGCCACCCTGAGTTTCTCTTCGCCCGTCCTTTATCAGAGAGCCTGCCGCGACAGCCAGTCCGCGCCGGGTACCGTTCTCTCATATCCGTTACGGGACTGCCACCTTTCACGGTGAACCCGCGTGTACCTGCTTCAGGGACGCAGGCGCCGTGTCCGCAGCAGCCGGTACGGACACGTCGTGATTAATCGGCGGGCTGCAGCCCGCCTTCAGGGATATTCATGCGTCAGCTTTTTCGGTTTATGTTTCATCACGCCTCTCACCTTACGTTCGGTGCGATGCTGATGGCCATGTCCAGCTTTGGACAGACCTATTTTGTCTCACTTTACGGGCAGGATTTTCGTGAGGCCTTTGGGCTCACCGACGGCGGACTGGGCGGCCTGTACGCAATCGGAACGGTGATGAGCGCCATCACGCTGACCTGGGCCGGACGGCTGATTGACTACACCACGACCCGCCGCTTCACGCTGGCGGTCACCCTTTTGCTGCTCACGGCCTGCCTGCTGGTTTCCGGCGCACAGGCGGCGTGGATGCTGTGCATCGGGTTTTACTTTCTGCGCCTCGGCGGCCAGGGACTGATGGTGCATACTGCGCTGACCGCAACGGCGCGCCAGTTCCCCCTTGATGCAGGCAAGGCGCTCGGCGCCATCGCGCTGGGGCTCTCGCTGGCGCAGGCCGTTTTTCCTGTGATTGCGGTGCAGATAAGCGCGCTGACGGGATGGCGCGCTGCCTGGGGCATCAATGCCGGAATGCTTGTTGCCGGCGTGGGGGTCGCGCTGATGTTTTTGCCCCGCGGGAAAGAGAAGCCGCTGCGTACGTTCAGAAAGCGGGGTGAGGAGAAAGAAAAAGAGGCGCCGGTATGGCGAAACCGCAACCTGCTGCTGGCGCTGCCTGTCGTGCTGGCCTCCCCCTTTATCACCACCGGCTTCTTCTTCCACCAGGCGAGGCTGGCACAGGAGAAAGGCTGGGAGCTGTCGTGGGTGGCGGTATGGTTTATTGCCTATGCCATTACCCAGGCGGTATCGCTGCTGTCGTTTGGCCCGCTGATTGACCGGCTCTCACCACGCAGGCTGCTGCCGTGGTTTCTGATGCCACAGGCCCTGGCCATGCTGGCGCTATGGCTCAGCAACGGTCAGTGGGTGACGCCTTTTTACCTGATTATGACCGGCGTATCGTCGGCCATTGCCTCAACGCTTGCCACCGCGCTCTGGGTACAGCTGTTTGGTCCGGCGCAGCTGGCCAGGGTGCGCTCGGCGGTTGAGGCAGGGACGGTGATTGCCAGCGGGGCATCCCCGGTAATCATGGGCGTGCTGATAGATAACCATGTCACCCTGCATCTTCAGGCCCTGTTCTGCCTGGTCTACATTCTTGGCGCCAGCCTGCTGGCCACCGGTATCAGGACGGATGCGCCGCAATAACGCGCCTTTACCTTCATACCCGTCATCCTCTTTCCCCTGTGAAGGCGGGCCTGATATCAGGCCCGCCTGTTTCATCGCAGCATCAGCAGGGGCTGACGGCTTTCAGACAGCATTTCCGTGGTGTGGCTGCCAATAAAGAATCGCCGTAACCGGGAGTGCCCGCAGGCCCCCATTACCGTGAGGTCGATATCATGGGCGTCCGCGTAGCGGCACAGCGCCCCGGTTACGGACTCGTCTTCCAGCAGGCGTGTCTCGGTCGTGATACCGGCTTCCTGAAGAACAGCCTGCGCATCCTGCAGGGCTGACATGTCACCGTTGACCATCACGATATGACAGCTCAGGCCGTGCAGCAGCGGGCTGACCGTCAGGCGCGTCAGGTTTTTACGGCTCTCACTGCTGCCGTCGTACGCAAACATCACCCGCGCCGGCGGCGTAAACGTCTCCGGCACAATCAGCACCGGGTTTTTCTGCAGGCGAATGACGCTTTCCAGATGGCTGCCTACCTGATTCTGCGTCCCGCGGCGCCCCAGCACCATCAGCCGGACTTCGCCCAGCTCCGCCAGGATTTCGTCCAGTGCGCCGTGCTTTTGCAGCAGCTGTGCGTCCGGCTGTCCGGTCTGCTTCAGGAGCTCCGCACAGCCGGCCAGCACGGCCTTGCCCTGCGCCATCAGCAGCCGGCTGCGCTCACCCTCGACGCGGACCAGCGCTTCGGTCAGCTGCTCCCGGCTGTCAATACCAATGCTCCCGGTCAGGTCAGACACGGCGGGAGTCTCACTCTTTTCGAGCACGTGCAGCAGCGCCAGCGGCGCGCCAAGTTTACCGGCTGCCCAGGCAGCATACTCACAGACCGGCCGGGTTGACGGCGAGCGGTCAACGCAGGCAATAACGGTGTTATTCATGATGCTTTCTCCAGTAAATTAATGGCCACCCATCAGCTTTTCCACTTCTTCAGGCTTGTCATGCACTCCGAAGCGGTCAACGAGGGTGCGGGTCGCGTCATTCATACCCTTGATCTCCACTTCCGTGCCTTCGCGACGGAACTTGATAACCACCCGGTCCAGCGCGCTCACGGAGGTGATATCCCAGAAGTGGGCGTGCGTTACGTCAATCACCACGCGCTCCACCGCTTCACGGAAGTCGAAGTGGCTCATAAAGCGATCGGATGAGGCAAAGAATACCTGGCCGGCTACGGTATAGGTGCGGGTGTCGTCCTTCAGCTCAGAGGAGACCGCCATAAAGCGGGCGACCTTGGTGGCGAAGTTCAGCGAGGCAATCAGCACGCCGGTGAGCACGCCAAACGCCAGGTTATCGGTCGCCACCACCACCACCACGGTGGCCAGCATCACCACGCTGGTTGACAGCGGATGGCTGCGCAGGTTGCTGATGGAGCGCCAGGAGAAGGTGCCGATGGAGACCATGATCATCACCGCCACCAGAGCCGCCATGGGTATCCGGGACACCCAGTCGCGCAGGAACACCACCATCAGCAGCAGCACCACGCCGGCGGTGAGCGTGGAAAGCCGCCCGCGCCCGCCCGATTTGACGTTGATCACCGACTGGCCAATCATCGCGCAGCCCGCCATGCCGCCGATAAAGGAGGTGCAGATGTTGGCCACGCCCTGCGCCTTGCACTCGCGGTTTTTATCGCTCGGCGTGTCGGTCATGTCGTCCACGATGGTGGCGGTCATCATCGACTCCAGCAGCCCCACCACGGCAAGTCCTGCCGAGTACGGCAGAATAATCATCAGCGTGTCGAGGTTAAGCGGGATATCCGGGATCAGAAACACCGGCAGGCTGTCCGGCAGTTTGCCCATGTCACCCACGGTGCGCACGTCCAGGTGCAGCCACATGGAAATGGCGGTCAGCACGATGATGCAGACCAGCGGCGAGGGAATGGTTTTGTTCAGATACGGGAAGAGATAAATGATGCCCAGGCCCGCAGCGGTCAGGGCATAAACGTGCCAGGTGACGTTGGTCAGCTCCGGCAGCTGCGCCATAAATATCAGGATGGCCAGCGCGTTCACGAAACCGGTGACCACCGAGCGGGAGACGTAGCGCATCAGGCTGCCCAGCTTCAGGTAGCCGGCCGCCAGCTGCAGTACGCCGGTCAGCGCCGAGGCCGCCAGCAGATACTGCAGGCCGTGGTCTTTTACAAGCGTGATCAGCAGCAGCGCCATCGCACCGGTGGCGGACGATATCATTGCCGGACGGCCGCCGAGGAAGGCCATAACCAGGGGAATACAGAACGCAGAGTAGAGCCCGACCTGCGGGTCGACTCCGGCGATGATGGAAAAGGCGATCGCTTCGGGAATAAGCGCGAGCGCGACCACAATACCGGCAAGGACGTCACCACGGACGTTACCCAGCCAGTCCTTACGCGTCGAGGACAGCAGCATAGTCATTTCTCAGTTTTTGATTACGGTCAGCCCGTGAGGGCAAAAATTTTACGTACGAAAAAGCACATCCGCAGACGGGATGTTTTTGAGTGCGCGCCGAAGTTTATTCAGTGCGACAGAGGAGGGGTACGACTCAGGGTGGCGTAAGACGCATGGTGGTGTTTATCACTCCTTCACGGCTGACAGAGCAGCGCGGGTAATCAGAAAGACCGGATGAACAGACGTTCAGTACCGGCCACAAATGCCCGCCGGGCAGATGAACCACGGCAAAAAGCGCTTTTTACTCTACACGAATTGTTAACGGGGTCAACGCGCAGGGCAAAAACGCTGTTCATGGAATGCCGGTCAGGCGCATCCGGACGGAAAGTCCTTCTGCATGCTCAGGCTCGTCCGGCGTTCGCACATACATATGATTAAGTGAATATAAATTTGACGGAGAAAGTTTCACAGGTACACTCAGGTCAGTCACAATAAGGAGTCACCATGCCACCCGTGTCCCCCCTGCAGCTTTTTAAAAGCCTTTCCGACGAAACCCGACTCAGCCTCGTGCTGCTGCTACGCGAAAAAGGGGAGCTCTGCGTCTGTGAACTTACGTCCGTGCTGAAAGAAACTCAGCCCAAAATCTCACGGCATCTGGCTCTGCTGAGAGAAAACGGGCTGCTTACCGACCGGCGGGACGGAAAATGGATCCACTATCGTCTGTCGCCTCATATGCCGGCGTGGGCAGCGGCGGTTATCGAACAGGCTTATCTCTGCCAGCGGGATGATATCCGCCAGCTCAGCCGGCAGGCTGAACGCGATAACGCCACCACCAACGGCAAGCCTGTCTGCATTTAAAAATTTACCGGTATATATCTGGATTATCGAATATATTACGCATCGAAAATTTATCAGTCCGGTTTAACAGGCATTTGTATTCAATAGGAGCGGGTATGTTTCTGGCAGGTGCGATTTTCATCCTGACGCTGGTACTGGTCATCTGGCAGCCGAAGGGGCTGAGCATTGGCTGGAGTGCCGTCATCGGTGCGGCGCTGGCGCTGCTGACCGGCGTGGTGCACATCGGTGATATTCCGGTGGTCTGGCAGATTGTCTGGAACGCCACGGGCACGTTCATTGCGGTCATCATTATCAGCCTGCTGCTCGATGAGTCCGGCTTTTTTGAGTGGGCCGCGCTGCACGTTTCCCGCTGGGGAGGCGGCAGGGGCCGGCTGCTGTTCACGTATATCGTTCTGCTGGGTGCCGCAGTGGCGGCGCTGTTTGCCAATGACGGAGCCGCGCTAATTCTGACGCCGATCGTTATTGCCATGCTGCTGGCGCTGGGATTCACTCCCGGCTCCACGCTGGCGTTTGTGATGGCAGCGGGCTTTATCGCTGACACCTCCAGCCTGCCGCTCATCGTATCGAACCTGGTGAACATCGTAACGGCTGACTTCTTTACGCTGGGCTTCAGCGAGTACGCATCCGTCATGGTGCCGGTGAACATTGCCTCCATTGCGGCCACGCTGGTGATGCTTCATCTCTTTTTCCGCAGGGACATCCCGGTCACCTATGACCTGGCGAAGCTGAAGGCACCGCGGGAAGCCATCCGGGATGCACGAACCTTTAAGGCTGGCTGGGTGGTTTTGGTTCTTCTGCTGGTTGGCTTTTTTGCTCTGGAGCCGCTCGGCGTGCCGGTCAGCCTGGTGGCGGCGGTGGCGGCGTTTATTCTCTGGCTGGTTGCCCGCAAAGGACACGTGATTGACGCCGGCAGGGTGCTGAAAGGCGCGCCCTGGCAGATCGTTATCTTTTCGCTGGGCATGTATCTGGTGGTATACGGACTGCGTAACGCCGGACTGACTGATTACCTTTCCGCCGCCCTGAACCGGTTTGCAGAGCACGGCGTATGGGGCGCAACGCTCGGCACCGGCTTCCTGACGGCGGCACTCTCGTCCGTCATGAACAACATGCCCACCGTGCTGGTTGGCGCGTTGTCGATTGACGGTAGTAGCGCACAGGGCGTGGTGAAGCAGGCGATGATTTACGCCAACGTCATCGGCTGTGACCTCGGCCCGAAAATAACCCCTATCGGCAGCCTCGCAACCCTGCTGTGGCTGCACGTGCTGGCACAGAAAAACATCACCATCAGCTGGGGCTATTACTTCCGCGTGGGCATCGTGATGACCCTGCCGGTGCTTTTTGTCACGCTGGCCGCGCTGGCCCTGCGCCTGTCTGTTTAACTTTAACCCCGGGGCTGCGCCCGTGCAGCCCCTTTACGGAGTACCGCTTATGACTGACATTACCATTTACCACAACCCGGCCTGCGGGACATCCCGCAATACCCTGGCGCTTATCCGTAACAGCGGCGCCGAACCCACGGTTATTCTGTATCTGGAAACGCCGCCGTCACGCGATGAGCTGAAGAAGCTGATTGCGGATATGGGCATCGGCGTGCGCGACCTGCTGCGCAAAAATACCGAACCGTACGAACAGCTCGGCCTGGCAGAAGACCGCTTCAGCAATGACGAACTGCTCGATGCCATGCTGGCTCATCCGATCCTCATTAATCGCCCGGTGGTAGTGACACCGCTCGGCACGAAGCTGTGCCGTCCCTCCGAAGTGGTTCTGGACATACTGCCGGACCCGCAGCAGGGCGCGTTTACCAAAGAGGACGGCGAAGCCGTCATTGATGAGCACGGGAACCGCGTCAGCCACTGATTTTTTACCAGGCTGCGGGCATAACAGTGTGGAAAAAGCCGGCATCTGCCGGCTTTTTTATATGCTGCGCTGGTTGACCCGCTCAGAAAGCTGCGCGGCACTCTCTTTCCTTTCGCTGTAGCGGTCGGTGAGATAATCACTGCGACCGCGCGTCAGCAGGGTGAACTTCATCAGTTCCTCCATGACGTCCACTATGCGGTCATAATACGAAGAAGGCTTCATGCGGCCATCCTCATCAAACTCGGCCCAGGCTTTTGCCACGGATGACTGATTCGGGATGGTGATCATCCGCATCCAGCGTCCAAGAATACGCATCTGATTTACAGCGTTGAACGACTGTGAGCCGCCGCTGACCTGCATGACGGCCAGGGTTTTTCCCTGTGACGGGCGGACCGCGCCTGACGTCAGCGGTATCCAGTCAATCTGGGCCTTCATGATGCCGGTCATGGCCCCGTGACGCTCCGGAGAGCACCAGACCATGCCTTCCGACCAGAGAACCAGCTCCCGCAGCTCAGCCACTTTCGGGTGCGTCTCCGGCGCATCATCGGGCAGTGGCAGGCCGGACGGGTTGAAAATTTTCACCTCCGCGCCCATGGCCGTCAGCAGCCGGGCACCTTCTTCCGTTGTCAGCCGGCTGTAAGAGCGCGCCCGCAGCGAGCCGTAGAGCATCAGGATGCGGGGCGGATGCGTTATCTCTCTGGCCTTCAGCTTATCTTCCGTCAGCGGCGCGTCCAGGAGGGCCGGATCGATATTTTTCAGGGCATCAGTCAGGTTGTTCACAATGGGGTCTCTTCGGGAGTCTTTGCGGGTGACAGACTGCAGCTGCCGCCTGCGCAGCATTCTTCTGTCAGAAAGGCCATCAATTGCTCAAGCTGCGCATAGCAGGGCCTGCAGAACAGGGTACGACTCTGCCGTTCCTGGCTTATGAGTCCAGCGGATATCAGCGCTGAAAGATGATGGCTGAGCGTGGAGGCAGGAATCTCAAGGTGCTTCTGCAGTTCGCCAACCGGCAGGCCTTCATGACCCGCCCTGACCAGCTCCCGGTATATGCTGAGACGTGTCGGGTGGCCCAGTTCTCGAAGTGCGTTTGCAGCAGTGTTTAAATCCATAATACCTCCTTTATCTATATTTCCAGAATAATAGAAATATAGCCTGCGTCAATCGTTTCTGCCGTGAGGGTACCGCTTTCCCAATCATGCTCTGTCCGCCAGGTTATGGGGGGCAGAGCCAGAGCACTACCGAAATCCTTGCGAATACCCGTGCAGGGAATAATTTCCGCCCCCTTTATGGCCGGAAAAAAAACTGATAAACGTCGCCTTTTCAGAAGGTTGCTTTCTTAACGTGGTTTTTCGCATGGTTGGACCTCAGACCCCGCTGCAGAGCCGTTCCTTCCGGTGAATATCCCGTCTCGATGCTGGCGGCATACACGGCCGGAACAGGTGCAAACAAAGTCAGACTAATAAGCCCCGACAGACAACATCTGCGGAGTGTACGGTTAATTTTTTTCACAGTATTTCCTTAACGGGTGTTTTAAGAAACGCCGGGAACGGGGGAAACTGGCTTTTCCCCGTTCCCGGGGTTGGACAACGACGCCATGCGGAGGCGTCAGGATTTTGTGGTATGCCGAAACCAGTAGCAGACGGGTCCGTCGCCGGTATCGTGGACAGAGCCCAGGAACCAGCCATCATCATCATTCGGCGGTTCCGGTATCCAGCCACGGGCATCCGGGGCTTCATCCGTAAATCCGGCAGCAAAGGCTTCAGGCGCTTCATCGCGCATTGTCATCACAAAGCACTGAAGTTTATGAGTTCTGAGCCAGTAGCTTAATTCTGCGGAAGTTTCACAACCACTGCGTGCCAGCACAGGATGTGTCCAGTACCCCTGTTCATCACGTTTCACTTCGGCGGCGATAATCATTTTTCTTTCTCCTTGCGTTCAG
The DNA here is from genome assembly GCF_001808475.1 of Klebsiella sp. HMSC09D12. NCBI lineage: Bacteria > Pseudomonadati > Pseudomonadota > Gammaproteobacteria > Enterobacterales > Enterobacteriaceae > Klebsiella > Klebsiella sp. HMSC09D12. The sequence continues at coordinate 12,193 of NZ_KV793438.1, forward strand.
TATGCTCTGTCGTTGAATTCATACCGGTTATGGATTTTTCGGCAGCATCGGCTCCGCGGTATTTCAGAAACTCTCTGACCCTTCTTACCAGCCTCTCTGAATCCCGATCGCGTAGTAGTGGAATACCGGCCTGCCTCAGAACCTCTTCCAGCAGAATATCGCGCCGGATACGGTGTTTTTTCTGGTGTGAGGCATCATCCAGTTCAACTGCGCCGATGATAGCGAAGGTATGGATGTCAACGATGACCACATCGCAGTGCCACTGTGATGCCATCCGGAAGAGTTGCCACCAGGTCCGGGATCGTGGCCGGATATGGGGAGAGAGTGTGGCAATATCTGCCACCCGGACCTGAGGACACAACAGCCAGCGCTTTCGGCTGGTATGCCTCAGTAATGCCCGGAAAAAATGTTGTTCCCGTGGCGTCATCAGTGTGTCATTACCCACCCAGACCCGCTGGCGACACAACCGTTGCTCAGCCTCTGAGGGGCGAATACCCAGGGCTTTCAGTGACATCAGAACCGGGGAAGTCTTCGTTACTGCGCGTCCTTTCAGAAGCAGCACCAGAAACCCCAGCAAACTCAGCACAACAACGGTACTGCCCGCCATCATTAATATCTTTGCCATGTATTTTATTCCCTGATGTTCCTTTCTTTCCCGATGCGTTTTCCTGTCGTCGTCCTCATCTTTCTGTCCCTCTTCTGATAAGGCAGAACTCTGCCGGCAGCCTGTCGAGCAACGCGCGGCGAAATACATTCGGCAGTCCTCTCCCGGCTACAACATCAGCGATCAGAACTGATATGACGCTAATCTGCAGGACGAGGCACAGGACAAAACCAATCTGGTGCACCAGTTCCGCAGCAGGCATATTACGAAGAGCATTAATCAGGCGGATGGCATCCTGTGGGGAACCCCAGGCGAGAATACCGATACCGACCAGCATCACCGCCGGCGTATACAACAGCCCCCGGCTGATAACCCGTCCGGTCAGGCCTGTAAGCTCCCACCTTTGCTGGCGAAACACCTCATCATCCCGGAGGATTTCCCATTCCAGCCGGGCCTTTTCATGGCGCGGCACCTCGGCCACCACCTGAATACCGTCGCGAATACTGACCAGCGGTGAGACCTCTGGCTTTCTCATCCGGTCGATGTGACGGGTATATAGGGCAAGGCCTGCCCAGAACGGCGCAACAGACGATAAAAGCAGATAAAACCCATTCCCCCGAAAAACGGAAGGGAACAGGAGCATAAGAACCATCGCTAGCACGATACCGCAGAAATAACAGAACAGCTGCTGCTGTTTGCGCAGAATAAAATATTTAAACATAGTATCATTCCTTTTTATTTGATGATTTACGCACGATATGAAAGCCTGTGCATTTCATATATCGCACGTCGTGATGTAATAAAATATTGAAATCAGTTAAATACTGACAGTGGATGACTTAAATTGAAAATTGAGCACTTATAAGCGTCTCATCACCCCGGGACGTGGCAGTCCCGAAGCAGCCATTCACGGCACCGAATGGCTTGTCATTCTTCGCGTCTGCCCATACCCGGGCAACACACATGCCTCAGCCACAATGCCTTTCACCCTTTACCTCTCTTTCGTTTGAATATATTTGTTCTGACTATATACGACAATAATAAACACAACAGTCCCTTCCGGACAGGAGTAATACCAGAACGGACGTAGTCACGTATAATAACCACACCATACAGGGTAAATATTTTTAAGAAAACGAGGGGTCTGTCAGGCCAGGAATATTCACAACCTGACAGCTTATATTTATTTCATTACAGATCTTTCCAGTCAGGTAATTTATTCACCTTTCGCCGCCACAGATGAAAAAGTGCCATCGTCAGGCCAAATAACACGCCCGCGATAAGACTGACTTCGCAGGCGAACAGGAGAGGCATCCCCTGGGCCCGCCACACCGTCCAGTACATCCACAGCCCATATCCAAGGGAGAAATAGCCTGTCATTACGACAAAAACCTGCCAGAGCGGAGCAAACGGCAGCGGGGGAATGTTTATCCCCAGCCGCCACAACAGTCGTATCAGAAGCGGTGCATAATTGCTTTTCCACATCTTACGGCTGGCCATTATCGCCAGCGCCTTTTGTTTCCGCGCTTCAAAATCCATTTCCTCTCCTCGATTGTATTCAGCCAGCTGACTGGCTCCGCATACGCTCAGTTCGCAGGAGTTCTTTCATCATGCGCTCGCTGGCGTACTGCGCTTCCTCTGCAGCGACGGTCGCGACGGCATTCCCCTGCAGATCATAGCGGGAGGCCCCCACCTTCATCCGGGACAGATAGCCCGCAGACCGGGTCAGACTCTTCAGGCACTTAATCACCTGTTTATGCGACAGCGGCAGGTCACGGTTCACAATGTCGGCAAACAGCTGTTCGCGCATGCCTGTTGCCAGCAGACGGGGGGAGTTCCCGTCGAACAGCTGTGGCCAGAACGCCTTCAGGGTCATGATGGCCTGTTCCGGCGGCAGCAGGCGAAGATAACGCACCTGAGGTGGCGTCTTTACCGCTTTAACCGGCGCCGGCGCCGCGTTACGCGCGGCGGCTTCTGCCGCTTGTTTAACCTTCTCAAGTTTCTCTTTCTTTGCCTTCCAGGCCGGCGGGGACGAAACCACCACGACCTTCTTACGGCGCACCACACCAGGGACAGGTGTCGCCTCCGCGGGTGCCGTACTGTTCTCCGCCGGTTTTCGTTTCAGGCTCAGTACAGGGCGTTTTTCTTCACTCATAAGGGGCCATATCAATAAAAGCTACAGGTCTGAGGTATACGATACGCTAACGGTATCATCGTTTCACCTCACAATGCAGTGGACACAACGATGATATCCCCTTGTCACGTTTACGGGCAATGTGCCCTCCCCCGGACCTGTGTCCGGTTTTTTTTTACATCGAGATGACAATACCCAGTACCGCCAGGTGCACTGCATAGAACATCACAAAGAAATGCCGCGGCCAGAAGCGTTTCACACGTTCTCCGGCAGATGAACACACGATCAGCGTCAGCAGCGCAATCGCCAGCCCGGCCGCCGATTCACTCACGTTATGCATATTCATCAGCAACACCATGAGGGCCCACAGCACCCCGTATCCCAGCCGTTCCGGTGCATGCTGTGCGCGACAAAGTAGCCAGCTGGCGGTGAGCATGCCCACTCCGGCCATGCCGTAGCTGCCGGTTGACAGGGGTATCCAGGCGACCAGCAGTCCGACCGCCGGGAGGGTGTAATACCAGGACGGCTGGCTGACCCACCGCAGGACCTGGCCCGTGACGGCAAAGGCAAACAGAATATTCCCGGTATACCACGGGTACCCGATGAGCATAAACGACACCTGGGCAACCAGCGCCCAGCCCCACAGGCTGTTCAGCTGCGACTGGCGTATTTCCGCGTGCCGGGCCAGATTCATTCCCCATGCCAGACCAAACAGCGGAAAACAGCCCCGTCCCAGAAGCCGCATTATCTCGTTATTGTGTGCCAGCAGTAACCCGGCATGGTCGGTGACCATCAGGACCAGGGCCACCGTTTTAATCATATCCGTCTGACCCGGTGTCCAGGTCAGTAATGCCTGCAGCCAGCGGTCAGCGGCTCTGAAACCGATTGTGTGTGCTGTCATCTCTGTATCCTTCTCTCTTTTTACCGCGCCCCGGCAGGGGGTCCGGTGTTAACCGGAGGCCCTGCCGGGGCAGACAAGCCGCAGGCGCGTCAGTCACCCCCGAGGGTTTTCTCGCGGTTCAGGTCGCGCACCATGTCCCGCTCCACAGCCTGCAGACGCTCACGCTGCAGACTTTCTGAGGCCACCTGCTGAATCGCCGCCTCCTGGCGCCGGAACTGAGGATCATCCGGTAGCGTCGTTTTCTCCGGGCCCGGCCGGTCACGCTCCAGTCCGCGGATGACATCCCCGATAACCTCTTTCACCCGGTCCGCCGGCTCACCGGCTTTACGCGCCTCCCCGGCCACTTCCCGGGCAGTCTGTTCCGCCTGTTTTTCCATTTCCCGGCGCTGCTGCTCTTCTGCCGCCCGCTGCGCCAGTACCTCTGGCGGGAGGATAATGTCAGCCCCGGCCTGCGGTACCGGACCCACCGGCGCCGGATCAGCCCATACCCGCCCGCCGGTGATGGCCCCGGGGTTCCAGGGGCGGTCATCACCGGCCAGCCGCACCACCACCCCGGTATCGGGATTGTCGCGGGCCATTCTGACCCCCTCCCCCATATTCCCGGCCAGCAGGCTTTCACCATTGCGGCTGTTCTGCAGCGCCACGAACCGGGCGGCATCATTGCCCATAATCCGTCCCTCTCCGCCGATGGCCTCCAGCCGTCCGTCCCTGTCGGTCAGCGGGCTGAGCCAGATACCGGCGGCTTTCCCGTTCTTATCGAATGCCGGCAGCGCCACATGCGGCTGAGGGTACTTTTTCCCCGGGGAAATGAATTTTCCCGGTGAATTTCCCTGTGCCAGACCGGACTGCTGCAGGGCTGCCCGGCCAGCGGCGGTTTCATCCAGTGGCCTTGCCCGCCCGAACAGCAGATCGGCGCTTTTCACCGCCCGGTCGTTACGGGGTTCCAGAATATCGTGCGCCGTCGCTTTCTCAGGTGAATGCTTGATGGCCTTTATCCAGCCCTCACGGCTGTCGGTGTAAACCTGCACATGCTGTTTCATGCGGGATAAAGCGACATAGGCAGACTCAAAGCTGGCCATCTGTTCCCGACCACCGGCCACCCCTTCCAGCGCGATGGCATACGGTTCGCTGGCCCCCTGGGCGCCGTGGGCGGTGATGGCGTAGGCGAGGTCGATATGCTGCTGCGCCTGATCCGCCTTCGGGGTCAGCGTGCGGGTGGTTTTGCCATCAGACAGCGTGACACTGTCACCCGAAACAGACTGCACCTCCCAGATACTGTTGGCCACATAGCCGCGCTCCAGGTCACTTTTGCTGAAGCGCATTCGGTCCCCCTGAGACACGGTGATCTTTTCCTGGCGATAAAGCGTCACACCTTCAGCAGAGGCTTCACGGGGAGAGATATATCGCTCCTTTCCTTCACTGTCTGTCAGGGTGATCAGCTGATTATCCTTATCCACTTTGCTGATACGGTGGTATACGTTATCAACCAGCGCCACCGCCTCCTTGTGAGCCGTCCAGGTCGACAGTTTGCGCAGTTCACCGTCACGGATGTTGCTCGTGACCAGCACCGGCAGGGTGATTTCCTCTTTGCCGGTTTCCCCGTTCTCCCGCCGTGCGTCATGGATCAGACTGTTCAGCGCCCGCCGGTCCTTATTCAGATGGGTGATAATCAGCGTCTGCGACTGTGCCTCCGGGGTCCGTCCGGTATAGTCCTTCACCAGCGCCTCGTAGAGCGTCGCGGGCTGACCTGCCGGCAGGGTTTCCCCCTCGCTCAGCGCCTTTTGTATCGCCTTTTCCTGCGCCGGCGTGAATTCCACCACAGAACTGCCCGGCGCCCAGACGCCTTCTTTTCTCGGCACCTGCTCCGGCGTGACCTGCTCGATGGTGGTCAGGGCGCGGTGCACATCCCGCTCAATCAGGCTGTAGACCGCCGGTCGCAGCTCAGGCACCTGGCGCACAATCTCTTTCATGATGGCAACGTCGGCGGCGCTGCGCTGCTGCATGAGCCTGAACGGCTGGCCCGGCGCGATGGGCTGCAGCTGGTCGTTATCCCCACTGGACACCGCCCGTCCACCGCCGGCGACGATGAGGGAGTGGGCTTTTGCCATATCGGCCAGCCCCACCATTGAGCTCTCGTCGAGCAGGAACAGGGTGTTGCTGAAATCGGGTGTCTGGCCATTGCGCTGCAGCAGCTGCGTGTCGTGGAGGAACGACGCCGTCGTGCGCGCATCCACGCCAGCACTCTGCATTTCCCCGACCGCGCGATGCGTCGGCGCCAGACCGATGACGCGCGGACGGGTCTCTTCCGGCAGCAGACTGATGGCACTCATGACTGCCCGGAACTGGGTGGTTTTCCCCACCCCGGCATACCCCTGAACCACCGTGAACCGGTCCGTGCTTTCCAGAATCATCCGGGTCGCCGCCCGCTGTCCGGCGGTCAGGTCCGTCATCAGACTGGCCGGTACGCGATCCATCAGGGGGGCCACCGCGTCTTTACCTTCCAGCACGTGGGTCAGGATGCTTTTTTCGGCGTCCCAGGTCTGACGGGAAATCAGCAGGTCATTGCCGTGGCCGTGCGCCACCGGTACATTCAGCAACTGCCCCGACCTGATTTGTGCCTGAATGGTCGTGTCGATGTCCGCCATCGGAACCTTCCCGCCCCCGGTTTCCAGCGCTGTCGCCAGCAGCTGGGGCCGGGAGAAGGTCAGTTTCTCACTTTCAAGCAGCGGGATGGCCAGGTGAATGGCCTGTTCTGCCGGGGTACGCAGTCCGGCCTTCTGCTGCGCAATGGCCGCATCCAGGTCCGTCTCGCCGGATCGGGTCTTCAGCTGCTCTGAGACCACGCTGAAGGCGGTATGCCGCGACAGCTTCTCCGTCGTGCGAGCCGCATCCTGCGCCGAGTACAGACGGAGATGACTTCCGCTCTGCGCCAGCTGGTTGAGGGTGGCGTTATCCAGCTCACGCTGCGTCACCGACGCAAAGACCGTTGCCGTCTCGCTAACCGACCTGCCGGGACTTTCCACCCAGCCGTGGCCGATTTTAATCCCGTCAAACACGCCCGCGCCCACGGCCAGGGTCTGCGTGGTTTTCTGCCCCGGACGCTGTACCGTCAGTTGCCCGTCCTCCACTTTCATCACCGTGATGCTTTCCCCGCCCTTCAGGCGTGTGTCCGGTATCTTCCCGAGCACCGCCAGACGTTCCCCCTCGGCCACCGGCAGTGTCTCTGCCCGGAACAGCGTCCACTGGCTGTCGACCGCGGAAACCTTCAGATCCAGACGGACCCCGTCCCGGTCTTTCAGGGTCAGCATATTGCTGCTCGCGGTCACCCGGTCAATGACAAAGCGATCGTGCGTCCGGGTCTCCGGATCCCAGCGTTCCATCACCATCCCCTCCCGGTAATAATCCCGCACGCCCCGGCTTTTGCTGTCCAGCCACACCGGCGTCAGGGCTGTAATGGTCGTGTCTTTCTCACCCAGCACCCCCTCATGTCTGAGGGAGTCACGGATAAGGCCGTTGAGTACGCTCTGTTCACGCGCCCCGCTGATTTGGGCCACGCTTTCCTGCCCTTCACGCACGCTGACGGCAAACTCCTGTGCCAGCCGGCTGTAGCGTGCGCCTTTATCCGGTTCACTGATGATGTCGGCGGTGGTCTGATGGCCACCCTGCCAGCGATACGTATTCACGCCGCTGTCCTTCAGCACCGTCAGCGCGCTGCCGGTCCCGCTGCGCTTCCCGCTGTCGGAGAGCAGGACCTGCACGTTATGGCGCATCGCGCCATCGAGCAGGGAAATCGTTTCCTTCAGGCTCAGCTTCTCCGCCTGATCCACGATGAGTGTTCCGCCCGGAATAAACGCCGTTCCGTCCTGCAGGGCGGATTTACCGGTCACCGTCTCCCCGGCCAGACGCACATCCCCGGCGAGAAAATCACGTGAACGGTTATCGGCCGCCAGGATATGGACGTCGCGCCCCTGCTCCCGGGCCATCAGGGTTAACTCGGCCACCCGCTCCCGCTGGCCGGTTGCACCGCCCTGACCGGAAACGATACCCATGACCGGGCGATCCTGCGCCAGCACGCTGACGGCATCGCTGAAAGGGACCTGGCGCACCACAGACGCATCGGGCGTGACGGAGACATGATTCTGGCGCTGCACCTCCTGACTCAGGGCTTTGACGGCGAGTTCATCGAGAACGTGGATATTTGAGGTGAACAGGCCTTTCTCGCGATCGAGAGGGATAAGCTGCTCCCGTTCAATGGCGGCATCGATACCGGCTCTGGCCAGCTCAAACACACCGTCCTTCGCCTCCAGCTGGCCGACCGTGCGTGCCAGCAGGTCGGCATACGTGAACTGCACCTTGCGGTCGCTGAGACCGGCAATCGCTTTCGTCACCACATCCGTGATATCCGGACCGTCAGTGTTCACCGGCGCGGCAGGTGCACGTGCCAGCTCTGCGGCTCGCGCATCGGCGGCCTCACGGTACCCCCGGATGTCAAACCCGGTCTCCTTCAGCGTGTTCATCCACTCCACCATCTTCTCTGCCGGATCGATGGCTTCTTTCGACTTGCGGGTATCGAGCGCGGCCACATCCCGGGACTTCAGGGAGGCATCGGGTCCTGCAGCCTCCCGGAGCTCCTGACTGCGCGTGGAAAACGACTCAACCGGCACGCCCTCCATCTCCCACATGCCATTCTTACCCGCATCCACTGTCTTGTAACCCATAGACTCAACATCGGCCCTGAGAGAGTTCTGGTATATCTTTCCCAAAGCGATGCGGTTGGCCAGTATGTTTTCGGAAAACCCGGTTTTACCGACGGTATCGCTGGCCAGCGTCTGCCATTTATCGCCGTTCTGTGTCGTATTGATAACCACGCTGTGCGTGTGTATCTGTGGGTCCTGAGCGCGCGATGTATCGTGGTTAAAGCGGGCAATAATCAGATTCCCGGTCAGGACCGTTTCAGAAACGCCATCTCTCTTTACCCGTGTGGAGGCAAGGGACTCCACCTGGTTAAGAGCGACTGTCACCGCGCGATTATGAGCATCGATAAGACGCTTATCGCCGCCCAGCATAGCCAGCATCGATACACTTTTCGGTGCCGAGAAGGTCAGGTCGTAACCGGGCCGGTGCTTATTCACGCCATCCTGTATCCGGGTCAGGTCGCTGCCATCAGGTAGTTTTCCCTGCAGAAGCTCCGTGAAGACCTGCTTGTCTACCTTTCCTTCAAGACCAAGCGCTTCCGCGCCTTTACCCTGCCAGCGCTCGTCCATACTCCCGATAACGTAGTAATTATCCTTGTCCGTATAGTAATTACCGGCACTGCCAGCTGATTTAACCTGGCTGAAACTAAGCATCAGAAGTTCCCCCCAATCTCGACATCATCCTGCTCATCGTGGCGGTGGCTGTGGTTGATATTGACTTCCTCACGCCGCTGCATATCCCGCAGTGTCTGCTCATCAGCCCAGGCGTCATACGCCTGCATGTCCTCGATGACGCCGTCCTTGTTCATACCGGCCGGCAGCATGTCCTGCCCCTGCTCTGCGGACTGCTGCGCCAGCTCCTGTTCTGTCCCGCCTGCAGCTGCAGCAGGGGTACCGGCAGAGGATGCTGTTGCGGCAGCAGCGGCCGCTGCGGCTGCTTTTGGTTTGATCAACGGTACGGTCGTGACCCGCAGGACGGGAGGCTCAGCTGTCCTGGCGGAGGGTTCCGCTGCCGGCATCTTCGTTGTCGCCGGCGCTTTTACCGGTGCCGGAGATACTGTCACTTCTGCTGGTGCAGGCTGACTGACCGGCTCAGGCTGTTCACCGGCGTGACTGTTTGTATCAGCGGTCCCGGATGCCGGCGCATCCGGCGTGAAAAGTGCCCTGGCAAGACTGCCTTCAGCTTCCCGCGCTTCAAGCAACGCACTGAGCCGCGCATCCACCCGCGCATCGAGAGTGCGAGGAATAAATCCCTCGGCAATTTTCGGACGCGGCTTGTATTTGAGGGCCAGTTTCACGGCCGGATACGGCCCGGGCAGCGTGACATAGCAGGACAGGTCAGGCAGCGTCTGAATATCGGAGTAACTGACCAGCGTTTCCCGCTCTTTTTCTTTCCCGGTCGATACACCATCACGCACCGGGTCAGCACCGTAGGAGTACTGCTCACTGGCCTTGAGGATTTCCTTCTCGCCAATTTCACCGGCAGCAAACTCCGCAATCTCCTTACTCGGGGAGCGGAAGAAGGCCCGGGTGTTCATCACGTCAAAGAGCGTGGCGGCAGGCTTGACGCCATAGATGTCTTCCAGCTGGGCATAGGACTGAATACCAAACACATAACAACCACCAAATTTACGCGCCTCAGGGAGGATTTCGACCAGGTCCGGCAGCTTGTGCAGCGTGGGGAGCTCGTCGGCGAAAATCCACACGCGCCGGTTACGGTTCTCCCCCATCGCCAGCAGGCCGCGGATAGCAATTGACAGCCACATCGAGATAACCGGCTTCAGGGAAGCATGGGTGTCAGCGTTGGAGGAGATAAACAGCCAGCCATTGGGTCGGTCCTCACGGACACCGCGCATCCAGTCCCTGATAGTGAACGGCTCCCCGTTCTTCTCGATGCCCTGCAGGTAGCGAATAGCCTTGACGTAGTTGGTCAGCACGGCACGAATGGAGATGGCCGTTTTCTCAATTTTCTCTTCAACCAGGTTCGCTGCCGGCGTGTTCTGCAGATAGGCGCGCAGCTTGTCGATTTTAATGGACAGCATGGTATCAACCAGCTTCTCGTAGCTGCGATCCTTGTCTTCACGCATCAGGTACGCGCCTTCGGCAAAGATAGTGCGACCGGAGCCCTGCCAGAACGGGTCTTCTTTGGTGCCCATCGGGATAAGGGTGTTGGAGATGTTGTCGAAGTCCGGCAGCGTCAGGCACTCTTTCCACAAATCCCAGGCCGCGCAGCGCGAGTCCAGCGGGTTGAGGATTTTATCCAGTGACGGGTCGTAATAGCTTTTTACGAACTCACAGGAGCGATCGTAAATGATGGCCATATCGCCCCGGGCACGGACATAATTCAGTAGCCGGCGGATCACTTCTGATTTACCGGAACCCACGGTACCGTGGAGGCAGAAGTTCTGGATTTCGGAGTTTTTAAGAATAGGCAGATCGCCAATTTTAATATCAGAGGCCATACCATCACGCTTCATCTGGCGGGCCACTTCTTTAGGCTTATCGGAAAGCTGGCGCCCGCCGGTATTCTCATCCTCACTCTGCTGTTTCCCCTGGCGGCCCAGCACCCAGCTGGCGATGAAGAACGTCACGATACAGATAACAAGAGAAACCACGGCAGCAAAGACGAAACTGGTCCACAGTTGCTCTCCGCACCAGATAGTATATTTATCGGCCAGGATTTGTTCTGAGGTATATTCCAGCGACTGGCCGTAATACTGAATGGTGTATACCGGCTGGGAGCGAATAATATCGCGCATCGGACCCAGCGTCGTACACCACCAGTATACGCAGCCGTTCACAAAGGTCTGCCAGCTGAGCCGGTACATCAGCATCAGTCCGCACAGCACCCAGAATAAAATAAACAGCACATAAAAAATAATATTGGCAATCTGACCAAACATGCGAAAACGCATATTGGCGATCTGACCGCCCTGCGTCATATCTTTGGCATTGAAACTCATGGCACTAATCCGTCAGTAAAGTATTAGGGTCGGAAGGACAAATTAATCAGAGGAAATACACCGGCACAGAAAACAGGATTACAGTCATGCCCGGATCCATTGATGGCCAGGCCGGATACTGGCTGCTATTAAGAGGTTATACAGAAGGTATAGCCCTCTGAGCCAGGGCAATGCCCGCCTTTAATGTACGACTTCGCCACCTGCCGTCCGGCCTCATCGACCAGGGCATGCAGTGTGGATGGCGATGTTTCAGCCGTGTACTGCAGGCAGACGCAGAAGCATTTCACCGGAGATTTAATTATATCCGGACGTTCAAACCAGCCGGTCGACGGGAATATCCGCGTGACGAAGAGCCTGTCAGAAGGAAACTGAGTCTGCACGGACCAGGCAAACACGTCGTCAGTGCTGTCGCGGCGATTGACGCCGGGGATATACAAATCTTCAGCTTCGCGCACAACACGGGAGGCGAGAGAGGACAGGACTGAATCATCCGTGCTGGCCGGGCCTTCCACACATATGGAAAGATGGAAATATTCCGGTTTGCTCTGCGCTTCTGGCTTTGCATCGGGAATAACTGACACCGTGCCTCGCTTACGTCCCGCGGAAGACGTCATTAATTTTCGAAAAAAGACACCTGCGATGAAAACAAGGACGAGAATAACCAACGCGCTGCAAAAATACATGATGTGGTCACTGAAGAGAGAACAGACCTCGCGGTGTGACAGGGAATAAGTCTCCCCCACAGCAGGATGCGGATAAATATCGCCAGGCACCAGTTCATGTGTATCAACAGACCTGACAGGTTCAGATATTGTCATAAATAACCTCTGATAAAATAAAGTCAAAAAGACTCCGCCGAAGGCGGCAACGCCTCACAGATGCACAAATAAATTGCGCAACTGTTCACCGTTTAGATGTGGAATTAACTGATTCTTTGACGAATGAATTTTGACACGCCAGAAAGGTGATGCCAGTCTGGCCCGGAGTGCCCGGGCCGAGGAGTAGAAAACCTACAGAATATTTGCGATCGATTTTGCCAGCTGGTCTTCAAGAACAGGCTGGGCTTCAGGGAACTTGAGGTTAACTTTATTAGCGTTCGAGACGACGCGAGTCTGGTATTTGTGCTGATTACCTGTTTCCGTACTTGTCTGCACTTTTGCACCGGATGTTCCCTGACGCAATACGGCCACGTTATCAGTCTGAACCTGAGTTTTGGTTCTTTCTGCGATCTGAACATCGGTGATCATGGTGTAGTTCACATCTTCCACCATCGCGTCAGCAGCCATCCCGACCAGACCAGCCGCAAGCCCTACCCCCAGGGTTGCTCCCGCAGAACTGGAGTTGTAAGCGGTAATCCCCGCCCCAAGAGCGGCGCCAGTCACTGCCCCCTCATAACCCCGGCTTAACCAGCCCTGAGACTCACGAAGGTCCATTTTATCGGCCTTGAGCACGTTTGCCTGGATCCAGTAGCCCGCCGTATCCGGGTTACTGACGACCTGATATCCCTTTGAAGTGACGGCGCTGGCAATTTTTGCCTGCAGGCCACTCATATCCTTATCAGAGGTATTTTTGATTTGCAGATAAACCGTCTTGTTATTTGAAGGTTCCAGCCAGATTGTTTCGCTCATCTGGGTTTTTACTTCCAGATTTCTCTTTTTAATAGCGGTTCCCATTGCACTACATCCAGATAACACCAGCGCAGAGCTGACGACCATCACAGCCATGACTTTATTAAGCTTCATCCTGAATCCTTGTGACATAATCAATACGAGTGAATACACATTCTCTTATAATGTCGGAATGCGCACTCACTATATACGAATTTTAAGCGAGATGTAAAAACCAATTAAAACCTAGGCAGCCAATAATAACAAAAAGAAACTTTTAGCCTGTTAATAAACCACCATAATTGATAGGTTGAGTATGGATGACCAACTCCCAACTTTGACAGATTCATAAATTCCCATAATTAACCCTGACTTAATGTAAATCAAAAGACTCCACCGAAGGCGGCAACACCTCACAGGTGCACAAGTAAACTGCGCACCTGTTCACCGTTCATGATTTCTAACCGATTCAATAACAGACGTCAGGGTCGCCAACTGATAACGACTAAGGTCAATATTCATAACCATAAGTGTTAATAAAAGACTGAAACCGGTAACAACAATAAAAACAACCGCATTAATTCCGTTATATGCAGAAAAAAACGCCAGGCATGGGAATATAGTAAAAATAACCGCTCCATAAGCTCTGCATTTCTTTGCTAAAAAACCAAAGAACAACGACTTTTTCCTGAAAGACTCAGGTAAAGAAAGGAAGAGTGAGCGGGTATTCGCGGTTGCAATGATAGAGAAAATGCCCACAACTGCCGCAAAAACCATTGATGAAATTCTATCAAGACCCGTAGAAAAATCACTTATCCCATATGAAAAATATGATGAAAGTAAAAACCAAAACATAAAAGTCAAGCCAGGCCAGATACAATTCCAGAATGAGGGGATCGTTAAATCCTTCTCAGTCAGAACTAGTTTTAACTCGTCAATTTCACCTTGTATTATTTGATGGGTTAACATTCTTTCCTCCCTATCCCTTTGGTTTCTCGTTTTCTAATTTTGTTGCCTTATCCAGTAGTTCTTTGGTTGAATCCGCGCCAGGCAGTCTGGTTTGATGCTCTTTCTTATCATTATAAGAATTTTTGAAATCATTTCCTTTTGTTTTGTGGTCATTTTCCAGTTCAGCATTCTCTTTTTTCACTTCAACGCCTTGCTGTTGTATGTTTTCACGGGTTTCCTGATGCTGTTGTTTATTCTCTGCAATCATCCCATCCACTTTCTGACCCACATTATCCATAATACCAGCGTCTTGCGTCATGGCATCGATACGACCAGAATTTTGTCCATAGTCAGCCATTACCGACCCATTGTCCCCACCACCTGACACCCCAGCCATATTCTGTCCGATGCTTTCACGCCCCTGTTGATACGCGGCATCAACCCTGGGTTCAACCTGCTCTTTGACGAATTCACGCGCCAGTGCTTCACGCTGCGCCGAAATTTCAGGAGAACTGGTATTGGTCAGAATAGCCTCGGCATCCTGTGGAGCGCGACGCTGAACAAAGTTAGCAAACTGCTGAGTGAGATTCTCGCTCATCTGGCCAGTCATGCTCTCTGTGCGTGACGCCATCTCACTGTACTCATGGCTGCGTGTCCGGCTGGTTGTATACTGGTCGTAGCTGTTTTTGGCACTGGAGAGTGACGCGGCAAACTGGTCAACACGCGAGCTGGCATTATTATCGGTAATATTACCCGATGTGGTGGTTTTGCGGCTGGTAAAGTAATCGGATGCTTCCTTAAAGTCTTTCGCCGCCTGGCTGCTGGTATCGTGCCTACTGTCATGAGATTCCCTTCCAGATTCGGTTGTCGAGTCAGTAGAGCCACTTGATGCATTCACTCCAGCACTAATTTTAGCCCCCCCTTCAGCAGTGAGTCCTGTAGCCCATTTACCCAGCTTCCCGACCAATTGGTCGCCACTACTCCATTTAGCATTACCATACATCTCACCTGATACCGTTCCCTTCCTAGACTCATCCATCAACTGCTGGAAAGACTCCTCATTACTGATGTTGTTGGCTTTCGCATTAGCAACAACCGCATTCCACATCTTGCTTCTGGCCATCGAATCCTGCGAAGACTCGGTAGTATCGGCCCCGGTCGTTGTTGAGGCGCTGTTCCCTTTATTGGTACCAAATTGCTGCAGACTATTCCAGGCACTTGTCACGCTGCTGTTATAGCCATGCAGCGCGCTTTCGGCCTGGACATCAGCCTCACGGGCCATCTGTTGCTGCGCACTGGCTATCTGACGACTGACGTTGATATCCACCGGCAGTTTTGACATTGCGCCACTACTGTCCAGGACCGTTGAACCATCCCGGGTCTGGGTACTCATCGCCCCATTCCCCAGCTGCCGCGACATCTGTCCGAAACTCGTTGTGCTGTTGGTACCCCAGCTGTAGCCGCTGACGTTCTCCATCTGCATGTTGGCAAACGAGTAATTCCCGTCCACCACGCCGGATGCCGCCTGCGATGTTGCACCAAGCCCGGAAGAAGAAAAATGGCTGTAGGCACTGGAGAAGGCGGCTCCCATGCTCTTCACGATCCCCCACGACAAAGGCGGTATCATCACGGCAATATAACCCGCGGTGGTTGCAATATCCGAGTTTTTGAGCTGAACCTGCGACAACTCCGAGAGAACGACCGGGACGCCATTTTGCTTCGCATAGTAGGCCATTGCGCTGTTCAGGATGGCGAACAGTAATGGCCACGTCTGCAGCCAGATAAGCGCAAACACATACCCCTTTAACACCTGCAGCGTCATCATATTAAACATGGCGGCCATCACCATGATCGGGAACATCCCAATCATTATCCCCATGATAACGGTTTGCATCAGCGGAAGTGTGCGAAGCGCCTGGTGCCCCATTGTGGCCTGTGCCAGCCGCTGCTTTTCAAGAGATGAGGTGTTAGCGATATTGACCAGACTGGCGGTATCACCGCTGCGGGCTGCATAACTCTGGATCCCGCTGCGCAGGGCGTTCATCGTGACGTTCTGGCGGATAATCTGCCCGGCGCTCTGTCCCGAGCTGTAGAAGTAATTGTAGCTGTCGCCAATCATCTGGCTGAACAGCAGATCGGGATTAGGTTTGCCGCCAAACAGCTGACGAACATAGTAGTTCCAGGTTTTACCGCCTGTCTGGGTATCCAGCGCAAGAGCCGATTTCAGATCCCGTGAGGCCTCCTCGCATGTCTGGAACTGGTTGTTTTTATCAAACACGCCGCGCAGTGGACTCGGGTTTGCAAAAATCAGTGTGTACGGGTCAGGTGAATTCAGTAAGTCCTCAAAAGAGTACTTATGATTGAGGAAAATATCGCCCATCACACAGTTTTGTACGTAATCGGAGAACAGCGTGGTGATCTCCGGATTTTGTGATAAAAAATCCGTACTTTTTGCGACCAGATTACTGCCAAATAACATCCCCGTTTTACTGTACGTGACACTGTCCGGCAGCGCGAAGACCATCTCATAACTCTGGATAAGTGCATTTCCCACCCGCGTTGTCAGCGACGCCGGAATGGCCAGACCAATAGGCACATTATCGACTTCATAGACCTGCGCAACGTTACTGTAATCGATGATCTGCACAGGGGTGCGAATGACAATCAGCATAGAAACCAGGGTGAGCGAAAAGACCCAGCCAATCAGCTCCATCACGTTGTGTTTTTTTACCCAGTTCCCCGCCACAATGAGTACCGAGATGGCGATACACATCTTTTCTATGGTCGACCATGTGCCGGTCCCCATAAACGCCGCAATCGCGTTCAGGTTGCCCCGTAACCAGTCGCCGCCTGCAATGGCATATACCTCAAGCATTACTGATTCCCCCCAAAATGATAGTTATTCTGGTAGCGGGTCATCATGCGGGCAGAGACCTGCTGGCGCATGTAACTCATTTGTCTGTCCACCACGAGCAAGGCGTCCTGCTGGACCTGAACACGGGACTGGAAAGCGGCAATCTGCACACTCGCCTGGTTGAGGTTTTCCATGATCATATCCATTGTCGACTGGGGATAATTACCGGTTGAGATCATCGCCCGGGCCTGCTGGATAAGTTCCTGAATGTACTGCAGCAGGATGTCGTAGCCGATATAGTCTGTCAGCTGGTAAATAAGTGAGTTAGACACCCCGAGCATCTGCGGGTCGACCAGGTATTTGAACACCGGGATGGTGGTGCTGGAGATAAACCCTTTCTCCTGATCCGTCAGTTTTTCATCAGCCACTGCTTTATTCTGGATACTGCTTAACAAAGCGGAAATCTGGCTTTTCAGCGCCTTACTGGAGGTGATGGTCACGGTCGCATCAGCAACGACCTTAAGACACTTATCCGAATCATTGCAGTGGTAGATTTTAGCCGTGCCGCCCTCCATCATGGCTTTAATCAGGTCCTGGTCAGTGGTGCGTGCTGGCAGCGGCGTGATCTCACTGTTCTCACCAAAAATCAGCGTCCCGGTCAGGGTCATCACAAACTCCTTCAGCTCCTTATTGCCGTCAAAGAGCCGGTTTTTGGACAGGGCATCCCACATAATGTTGATGTTCTTCATCACACGCTCCTTGTCCTTATCGCTGGCTTTATCCTGCACTTTGTCCATCTGCCCCCCCACCGAACAGCCCTGACGGGAAGCCGCCCAGTCCGCAAAAATGTTGCTCTCGCCGGCAATGTCCTGGCAGACCTTTTGCTGCGCCACCTGGGTCCGTGGAAACAGACCGCCCACAATGCCCTGAGCGGCCTGGCAGGAGCTGAGGTTCATGCTGTTGATGTCGCTGGCCATCTTCTGCAGGAAGTCTTTGGCAGTTTTGATCTCCGGAACCGTGGTCTGCAGGGCAAGGTCAAAGAAGTAGCCCGCGGCGTTGGACATAATTTGTTTGCCGAAGCGCTGCAGCTGCTCGCTGTTGATAAATGAGAACGACCCCAGGTACGCATCGATGCCGCCGCAGCCGGCGTTAATATCCGGCAGGGTCATGCTGACCAGCTGGATCGTTTTCACCTGCGTTCTGGCATACAGCGAACCGCCGGAGGCGTAACCCGCCGCCTGTCCCTGCCAGACCTGCGGCTGGCTGGTATTGGACGCAAAGCCAAGCTTATTGAAGAATTGGTTCATGTCGCCATTCACGTCGGCGGCGGCACTAAATGACAGGCCAAGCGCGGCACCGCAGAAGAGTGACAGAAGTTTAATTCGCATCCTGTCCTCCATTACGCACAGCATTTTTTTTAACTCTGTCATTTCTCAGAATAAAAAGGGTCTTAAGGTGATAACTGAAAAAATTGCGGATCGCTAATGTCACTCCGGTAACAAAGAACCCCACCCCAACAGCCATCAGCGCATAAGGGATGGCGTACATCATAATATTCCACAGGTCTTTTACTCGCAGGTCACCGCTGGCTATCCAGTCAGCCACGCAGAGATTAAATAAAAATCTCATTATCCAAAACAGCAAAGCACCTGCAGTGAGAAACACAATGAATAATTCCAGATAGATTTCCAGACGCCTTTCCCGGTGGATAAATTCCGGCTTCAGTTTTTCTATTTTTTCTGCTGCTGTCTGTCCGGGTGCTTTTAAACTGGCTGGAAATAAAAACGCATACAGTCCCGTCGAACGTATATATTTGTTCATGGCTATTTTCCTTAATCACTTGCTAAGACCGGATATAACAGAGACTCAGTGCATCATCTGAAATACCGTATCCACTCTGGCCATAAAGCCCTGTGCATCCGTGGCGCCCTGCAGGATCGGGTACGCTGCCAGGGTGTTCACGTTGACCAGAAACGTGGTCGGGGTGGCCACCGGGATATTGGGGAAAAAGGTCTGCATCACGTCAGGAGGCGCCGGCAGCGCCTCAGGAAACGCGTCATCACCCTGTCCGTCAATGGTGTAAGAGAACACGGAGAAGCCATACTGTCCGGCCAGCTGCTTCAGTACCGGGTCAAACTTATGACAGTAGGGACAGTGTCCCTGCATGAACAGCACCACTTTCCAGTCGCGCAGGTCCACCTGCTTTCCGTTGCTGAGTCGTAACCAGCGTGGCTGAGATGCCCCGCTCACCGCCTGGGGAGTGTCGCTCTGCGGGGAAGCCGTTTCAGTACCGGAGATTCCCCGCGGATCCCAGAGCGACTTCACCTCATCGAGCGTGCCCGCCTGTGCCAGTCCGGCCAGAGCAAGGGAAAGAGCCAGCGCCGCCAGCGGCGTCTTAGCGATGTTCTTCAGGCTGCTTTTCACAAGCTTTCTCCTCTTTTTCGGCTTCAGCAATCAGGGCGTTAAGAATGCGGTATCCCCCGAACACCACCATTCCCAGCCCGAAGATTTCCCCGGCCTGGACGGCCAGCTCAGGCTGCTTTCTGACAAGCCGGGCTATCAGGTGGAAAAACACGCCCACGGCCAGCACCCACATCCCGGTGATATCTAAATCCGGAAAACGAATCTTTCGCATATATCCTCATCTACTTTCTTAGTTCATATTCATAATATGGTTTTCGTGTGCATGTGAATTTATTAACAAAAGCCCATGAGACATTCACAAAAATAACTTTCACTGAAGCCTCAACACTATCGACAACCACGCAAGCAATGGCATTCCAGCCATAATACAAACTCTGAATATCACCTTACTAGCCTGTCGGGTATAAATGGCCCGATGAATAAACATGGTCTGTACAGGCGCGCAACACTGAATACTGGCAGCCATAAATGATACTACGTCCCAGGCCACACCCTGCTTTGCCACATAACCAATGAAAATACTTTGTATGAGTATGACAACGAATGTGCACCTGAAATACTCTGAAACGTTAATATTACGAGCAAATATATATCCAGTTAACGTGACAAACAGAATAGCCAGGAACGCAGCAATATATACCGTTGTGACATAATGCATAAGCATCTCAAAAGTTTGGTTTAAAGTCGCTGGAGACATAGAGGAACTGTTTCGCCAGGTCGTCCTGACTGATAAAGCCGTAACTGAGAGGCTTCACCTGGCCACTTTTCGGGTTAACCAGCATCATCGCGGGGAAGAACTTCACGCCAAGCTGCTCTGCCTGGCCCTGGTCCGTCCGGCTGTCGGGCAGCATGGGGTTAATCACTCCGTCAACCGACACCGGTATCACGCTCAGGCCATAGGTTTCGCGAAAATTTTTAATCACCTGGACCAGCTGGCCATCGATCGCTTCCCGGCCCCGGTAGAAGAACATCAGGCCAAAATGCTGTGCGAGGGTCGAGATAGCCCGGCGCTGTTCGGCATAGTCGGCAGCGAGCTGGTTTTTTACCGTGCCGTTGTAGTGGCTGTACTGCAGGTTGTAATCGAGTTCGGGGTTTTCCAGCATCGCTTTCTTCGCACTCATCGAGAACAAACCTGCCTGCTGCGTCCAGTAGTTCTGCAGCCGGAAATACTTCACGAAGTTTTCAGACGATGGATACAGAATGGCTTCGTACAACGACCGTTTGGTGGCCGCCTGGAGTGTGGCGAGTTTCTCCAGAATATCCATTTGCGGCGGTGGTGCCGCTGGTACGGCTTTCCTGTCCTCATCACGGGGCTTCAGTTTCTCGTTGTACCACTGCCAGCCCGCGTCTTTGGCGAAAGCCGGCATCAGGGCGCAGCAAAGGCACCCCGCCAGCATGGCGGCATGTATTGTTCGCATGGCAAATACCCTTTTATGAATTATTGCGACTGGCGTGACAGATGCTGATAGACACTGTATTTATCGAGCTGGCGCTGTATCTTTCCTGCATCATCACGGGCTTCAAAGCGGTAACCGCTGCAGTACAGAGGCAGATGATTTATCTGAAGGTCCACCCGCTCCCCGTCCCTGACCACCCACGCGGCCTGAGAAACAGTGTCGCACTGGATCCCCCAGGCCCGGTTGGTGGTCATAAATGCGTTAACCTGTCTGTCCCGCCACAGGCTGTACGACATAATGCTCACCAGAAAAACAACAAACACGCTGACAAACAGCACCACCATTCCATACGATTTTCTCTCTTCCATCCCTGCTCCTTTATTTTCCCTTCTGTAAAAGTCTGGTCAGCGCCGAAAAAAACAGATAATTCATAAGCCCGACACCGCCCATGCAGAGAATAAAGACCACACTCTCAACATAATCACTCCCCGATGTCCCTTTGACGGCATCCCAGGAGAAATAAATCACCGGAGATATGATAATTACCGTCAGCGTCAGTCTCAGAGAAAAATCGACGGCAGGATGTTTGTGAAAATTAACTTTCATTCTTTTCTCTCCCGTTATGAGTATTCTGTTTTACACCGTCAGCCTTGTGCAGCCCGATAACGTAGAAAATGAGTGATGCCGCCCCCATCCCCATCGACTCAGACCAGCCCCGGGCAGACAGTCCTGCAAACGCAACGGCAACAGCCGCCTGGCACGCCACGGCACCCAGGAATATAAGGAGCAGACTGCGGCCTGACATGAACAGGGCGATACAGGCTGGAATGAAAAGAAAGAGCACAAGCAAAACAACGACCATCAAGGACGCAGCCATTTAGTCACCTTTGATATGTTATTAATGGAGAGTTACTTTGCTGAAGACTGCGTGAGAAGTTCTTTAATACGCGCTTTTGTTTTTTCGGTCAGTTCGCTGTTATCCGGGATTTTCTGGTTATTGATTAAATCCTCCATGAAGTTTGTGAAATCCAGCTCGTTAAAATCAATCCCCTGGAGTTCCGCGACGGTAATGCCCCGACAGTCAGGACTGCTGGCGCCGCCAAAACCGATATGAAGCTGGCCGTTTCTGCCCTGCTGCTGAACGATCTGCGCCAGTTTTGAGTCGAACTGGCAATAGCTCCTTTTTTTCTCCAGGCAAATACCCAGAACCTTTTTAGAGCAGAACTCCCCGATACTGACCGTCAGCTTGTCTTTTTTCGCTTTGGCCAGCGCCTTTTCCTCGCTGCTGCAGCGTGCCAGCCCCACATCCTGGCCCCAGCCGCCGTCTTTGCAGCAGTTACTGAAGCCAGCCGCGAATTTTTTGCAGTATTTCGCTTTTCCCGTGAAGGCCCTGACATCCACCCCGTTCAGTGCCGCGACATCCTTCCCTGCAGCCGCCAGCGCTGCCAGCTCAGACACGGCCTGGCCAAAGTCGTTGCTCTTCCCGGACGTGGCTTTGTCACACTCCCCATCGAGGCAGAACACATCCCCGCCACAAACCATCTGTTTCCCGCTCGTCCTGGTTTCACAGGAATATGTCGCATACTCATGCAGGCAGGTTCCGTCTTCGCCGGAGAAGGCACACTGGCGGGATGACAGGGTGCAGGCCGTATTTTTCATCAGGCTTTCACAGGAGCCATAGTCCGCCGGCTGCGTGAGCCAGGTGTCCTTATATTTCCAGCAGGCTTCCGTGAACGAGTAATCCCTGCCTCCGAGGGTGATGGTTCGCGTTCCTCCCGGGCTGATACATTCCTCGCCCGTTTTTGTCCCTTCATCCTTACTGAACGGACAGCTTTCAACCCAGACGACTTCAGGCGCGTAGACGGTTTCGGTTTCCTCCATCACCAGGGTGACCGTGACCTGTACGGGTTTCTGGCTGGCCGATGATACGGTTCGTGATATTTTGCTTACAGCAAAGTTCTGCCCTGCAGTGACCACTTTGTCCACACCAAACGACTGATGAATCTTCCCCTTCCCGTCATAGGTATATTTCGTACAATGCGTGTTCTGGCCGCCTGAACATATCGATTCTGATCGTGGCCAGCTGATCACATCAATGGGGAACGTTCGCTCAAAGAGGGTCAGGTTTTCACTGACGGCACTCTTGCAGCTATCCCGCACCTTCCCTTCGGCGTCGCATTCTTCAATCCAGGGGATCACCAGAGGCTCACCATCCACCGAGGCATTCAGAAGACGACCACTGGTCGGGATCGTCAGGTTGCCACTCCATTGCCGGGTACTCCGGGCATAATTCAGCGTCACCACCTGCTGATAGGTTCGGTTAACTTTCTGCGTGGTGGCGTTATCCTTCAGGGTCGCTTCCCGTGTGCAAAAATTTTCCACCTGCAGATCACGTTCGCAGGTATGGTTTGTGAACTCGCTTCGGTTCACAACCTGGGCGGTACAGGACTGTCCGGTATCACCGACAATGCTGTCGGCACGGGATTCGGTATCCTTTGCGGCCTGAATAAACGGCGCATCCTGAGATATCTGATCCGGTGGCCGGTTCGTGAACGACTCCGTAATCGTTTTGCCGGTATCCCCCTGGCTGAACTCCAGGGCTGAATCGCTTTTCAGGGAGCTGTCTCCGCTGGCAGTGACGCCGCCGTAGTATTTTGTCTGATCCGGGTTGGCGGTATACCCCGGCAGGTTTTGCTCACCACTGAAATTTTTCAGTGAGTTCAGACCATTGCCCTGCACCTGTTTCGCAAAATCCGAGCCGGCTTTATAGTCGCCTCCACTGTCAGCGCAGGCGGGGGATGCCAGCCAGATGAAGGTGCCCAGGACAAAAAAATGCGCGGTCAGCACGGAAATAACCGTCTTCATTTCCACCCTCCCGCATCCCTCACCATTTCCGGTAACGCCATGAAGTACGGTTTATCTTTCATGGCTGGCTCCCGGCGGCATTTGAGGGCGCATCAAGCATCTGCCGGGCCACCTGTGCGCAGTCACCGGTTTGTGCCACTTTCTCCAGCGCCTGTTTGACGTGAATGTTACCGCGTACCACGTCATATCCGGCCTGACACCGTACCACCAGAGACGGCACACTCCGGATGCCGTACTGCGTATATAGTGTCGGGTCGATCTGCACCCCGTCGGTGACGCCGTCTTTCACCAGCTGCAGCACCGCGTCGGTGGTGGTCCTCATGTCGTTATTGACGAGCCCGCGCAGTGTCGCCGGAATGCCATACTGCCGGGTTTCGTGCAGCATCCGCTTCAGCCCCTCTTCAGGTATCGAGAAGGAGACAAAGTACAGCGCCCCTTCTGCCGGTTTTTCCTGATTCGCCGCTTTCTGCTGGCTGACCAGATTATCGATAAACTGGCGGTCAGATTTGGGCAGAGGATTGCGGCTGATTTGCGCCTCAAGCTCCTGCTGCAGCTGTTTATCCGGATGCTGGCGCAGCTGTTCGCTGAGGTTCTCCTGCTGCTTCAGCCATTCCATGTCTGTAACAGAGGAAGTTTCAGCCAACACTGCTCGTCCGGTCAGCAAAAGCATGACCATAAACAGATTCATTA
The DNA here is from genome assembly GCF_001808475.1 of Klebsiella sp. HMSC09D12. NCBI lineage: Bacteria > Pseudomonadati > Pseudomonadota > Gammaproteobacteria > Enterobacterales > Enterobacteriaceae > Klebsiella > Klebsiella sp. HMSC09D12. The sequence goes on from NZ_KV793438.1 coordinate 36,274, forward strand.
ATTTCATGAGAGACTCCTGTCAGAGAAAGACACAATTGCGTTTACGCCACATCAGATAGCCATAGTTCTTGCGGGAGTTGGGTGGATTTTTGCCGGCCTCCCAGCGCATCACGCTGCGTCCAAGCGGATGGCACTGACCACTGTCCGGATACATGTTCACCATCTGATAGCGCCAGCGTTCTTTCGGGATGATCGGGGAGGGATATTCGTAACAGACCGCCTTGTCCTTCCCGATACTCTCCATAATTTGTCCCTGCCGGTGAAGCTTGAAGGCCATACGTTCACTGACCAGTACCGACGACTGCAGCGGGCTGGATTCATTACTGACCTGGCCGTTAAACGGGTAAAGTGAGCCGTGGCTTCCACCACACCAGAAGAGCACATCCAGCGGCATATGGAATGCACTGGCCAGCGCATCCGCTGCGCAGGCGCCCTGCGCGATGGGGTTGGCAAACAGGATGGCTTCCGGATTCAGGATGGTGGTGAGGCTGCTGTCCACCCAGGTCGGGTCAATCTCGGACAGATAGGCAATATCCATGTCTCCGCCTTCCAGACAGCCTGCCGACGTGATGATGTTCAGCCAGTACGTCAGCGGGTACTTGTACCAGTGAACGTGATAGAAGGCGCCGTTCACCTGCTTATCGTCCTTTCTCGCGGTTCCCATGCCGGTCTTGCCGAGATTGATACTGAAGCCCCCCAGATTGACCATGCAACCTGGCGAACGGCTGACGTCCGTCATGGCCATCGGCTCCCAGTACCCGATGGCCAGACCGGGGCGAACAAAAAGCGGTGGCGGCGCCGGACACAGCTGCAGGGGATTACCGGGATTGCTGGTATCAGGCAGATCGCCTTTACCAACCTGCACGCTGCCGAGCGACAGAGGGAAGATGCAGCGCCAGCACACATCGGTGATCGGGTTAACAAACCGGCCCTCACAGGAGGGGTCAGCAGCCGCACTGAGGCTGTACCCCCACAACATCAGGGCACTCAGGAAAAGCGTCAGGGTTTTCACAGAAACATCCTTATTTTACAGGGAAGGTCTCAATATTCAGCCGTTCACCGGAGGGCGCCGGCGTGATCCGCGCCGGGACCGCCGTCAGGCCAAATCGCTTGCTCAGTACGCCGTTCTGGTCGAAATAGATCCGGCTGTCCAGCGCTGCGGAGGTGTCAGGGATACTGCCGCGCACCAGGATAATTTTGCTCATCAGGGTTTCCGGCACCTGACGCTTCATCCAGGCCAGCTGGTCGGCATCGTCACCATTGATGAAGTACAGGGTCTGGACAAACGGTACGGTTTTAAGCGGGTTCACCACATCGCCCTTGCGGGCAAACACCCGCCCCTCATTGTCCTTCAGGTCTTCGGTCAGGCGGATGCTGGGATCAAACCAGCGCTGCTCGTATTTCTCCGCACGCTTAATGCCTTCCACCGGCGCCGGACGCTGACTGTTCTCGATAACCCGCTGCTTAAACGCGTCCATCGTCTGGTCCCACTGGCCAGAGGATTGCAGCGACTGCAGACGCTGCGTGATGAGCTGCAGCATGTCCTGCTCCCGGACGGGCCATAAATCCCCCCAGGTACCGAGATCAGCCGCCTGAGTCAGCGGCGATAACAGACAGGCGGCGAGCAGACAGCCTTTCAGTCGTATCATTACTGTTCTCCTTTCATCCGGCGGGCAATGTCGTGCTGGATGTTGCGGGTCACATCGGGTGCGCCCTGAACCACGGCAGGTGAAACCAGAATGACCACATGATGCTGCTGCTGATACTCCGCCAGACTCTTCTCCAGCGCGTCGTTAAACCGATCAGAGAGCGCTTTTGACTGCGCCTCTGTCAGCTGCTTCTGGCTGACACTGTCCATAAAACTGTCGAGCGTTTTCTTCATATCAAAAGCCACCACCCGCGGCGTGGAGTACTCCAGAACCATGCGCGAGAGAAACGCGCTGGTTGCCAGGGCGAAAAGCACGAGAGCGACGATGACAGGTATCCGGCGAAAGGTATGAGAGGTCGTACTGACCGGTTGTTCGGTGTTGTTTTTCATCACTGTTTATCCTCCATGTCATTCACCGGTATTCGGGATTCAAGTTCAGCCATTTCTTCTTTAAAGTTGCGACACGCGAGGCCGTACACCGCATCGTGGATATCGACCCCCTCTTCCCGACGCGCTTTCATGTACTCAAAATCCGGGCCTTTTGAGGAGTACATCGCCCGGCTGAGCGGGTCGACGAACAGGCGGTGCCAGGAGCAGTTCGCTTCCACCTGCAGCATAAAAGAGGAGAACCACTGCTCTTTGGCAGAACCGAAGCCGTTAATCATGTCTTTCTCCAGCTTGCTGAACTGATCCGGGTACAGCTGGTTATACTTGGCAAATTCCTTCGCTGACTGTTTCAGAATGGCCTTGTACGAGGAGTTCCCCCAGGCAGCGCGTGCAGCGCTCGATGCGGTCGGGGAGTCGAAATCCACGATATTCTGGGTGATGGTGATATAGGCCCCGGTATGCCGGCGCGCCGTCCGGTAGCCCTTCTCGATAAAGGTCCCCACCTTTTCGTTTTTGAAGTCCAGCAGTCGCCAGCCTTCATCGATAACGTTGAGTTTTTTCAGGCTGCGGGGAGACTGGTACATCCGGTTTTCGATATAGATAATCAGCGAGAACATCACCGCGACCAGCAGGGACTGGCGCGACTCCAGCCCGCCCAGCTCAAGGACCACCATCCGGGCATCGTCGTGCAGGGACGGCTCATCAGAGTTGAAGTACTCCCCGTACAGCCCGTTCACCGTGTACTGGTCGAGCAGGATAATCATGTCATCAAGACGGCTGCGCACCCCCGGTGAGTCGGCGTATTCCTCACTGTCTTTCTCGCTCCGGAGAAAGGCCACCACATCATCGATACGCGCCTTGTTGCGCTTACTCAGCCAGGCCGCCCGGACCGCCTGCAGGAGAAGACCTTCGTGCACTTCATCCAGGTTGCCGTTGGGACTGGCCATCACCGACATCTGGTCGCGGATACGCTCGGCGGACAGGTCAAAGTTAGCGTCGTCGAGAATATTGGCGAACGGATTAAACTTCAGCGAGTCGCCGTCGAGATACACGCCGCCCATGTTTTCACACAGGGACTTGTAGCCGTCGCCCATGTCGAACACCCAGGCAAACCCGCCGGAGTCGAGCACGCTACGAATGAGGGGCTGAATCAGACCGGTTTTGCCCGCCCCGGAGGTGCCGCAGACCGCCATGTTGAAATTGGTATTGTTCATTCCCTCGTAGAACAGGTCGATGAACGCCAGCTGGTTACGGTAGGTGGGCGCCAGGAGTCCTGCCGGCGCCAGCGGACTGTCAGCGACAATCGGCAGAAGGTTGGCCACCTGGAACGTCTCCGCCCGCTTCACCACACCTGCCGCCTGCAGCTCTTTGAACAGGCCTTCGCCGCATTTGAACGGCATCATGGCCAGAAAATTACGCAGGTGATGATAGCGGGCCGGGATAAGCTGGAAGCCACCCTTACGGTAACTGTTGAGCACCTGCTGCTCGGTAGCGAGAGAGGCCTCTGCGTTATCGGCGGTATACGTGGTGATGTTAAAGAAGTAGGACACCAGAGAGGTCTGGTTGGTCGCCAGTCGCTGGCGGATATCGCCCCACTCCTGCATTTCCTTTATCACGTTCGGAAAGTACTTCGCGTAGGAGGTTTTGCTTTTCTTCTCCACGTCCATGAATTTCAGGTTGGCTTCGTTCTGGGTCTTCACCTGGTCCTCCACCATCAGCGTCAGTGTGATGACAAAGGGGCAGGAGATGGAGAGCTCCGGGTTCAGCAGGTTGGCGTAGTTGTCCGCAGCGGTCCAGAGAAAGGCGATTTCCGGGTCACACTCCAGGTGATAGTTCGTCACCCGGGTCACGCACTCTTTCCCGTCCCGCCCCAGGCGGCCAATTTTCAGATGACCGGCAGTGACCTGCATGTCAAAGCTGTCATCCACGCACTGATAGTTCAGGTCCTGATACGGGTCCAGCTTGTACGGCACCCGGTACATCTCATGCGGATCCGGGTTAATCAGCTCCCGCATCAGTTCGACCATCCCGGCCGCATCGAGGATACGCGTCGGGATGTAAGCCCCGCCGAGCGATGCCCGTAACACTTTAATCTGATTCTCCAGCTCCACGATTTGCGTGGTGGAGTTCTTCTTCCGGGGCACGCAGCAGGAGATGTACACGCGGTAGTTTCGCAGCGTCAGGGGCAAATCCAGATTGTCCGGCAGGGGAAATTGTGTTTCCGCCGCCCGGAGATAGTAGGCGCGGGTGATGGCATTAAACTTTTTAGCCTGTTTACCGCTCCAGCGGAATTCACGCAGACCATAGTCGATGTCATTGCCGACCAGTTTGCTGGAGACCAGATGAAAACTGACCGGGACGCCCCGGGGAAGTTTGCTGCGCAGTAAATGCTCCAGTGTGGCGACGATACTTTTATCCGCACCGGGTAAAGGACGCGCCTCAAACATAAAACCGACGGTTTTGTTATTAATAAACAGACCGGTCGCGGAATCATAATCCTTATAGGGCAGAATACGGCTGAACTGGGGGAAATTCATGCTGCCCAGCGTGTCATTGGCTTTCGCGGATTCGTCGGGCAGCTTCAGTGCTGACACCAGTGAATTCACAGCCTGGGTGACGGCATCGATAATGTTATTACTCATGCGGGCGTTCCTTTAAGAGCAATTCGAAACAACAAGGGTAATAAATGGCAAGAAGAATATTCACAGCCGCACTAGAAACTCCTTCTTATAATGGAAAATACAGGAATGAAAAACAATAAACACATGGAAGCAATAATCTGACCCGTAAAGATCGCATCCAACAACATCGCCCCTTGCCACAAACAAATAAGCAGAGTGATAAATAATAAAACCACATGAAAGAAAACAATCAGGAACAGAATGTTCGCTGAGAACTCCACATCACTACCCCCCACCTCTAAGCAGAAAAAATAAAAAACGCACAAACTACAGATGATAAAGACACCATCATGTCGAATACTCTGAAAGAAATCAGGAGAAAACTCCCCGACCAGTCCATTGTACGTCAGCCTGACTCCCAGATAGATGAGCCAGTAGACTGGAGGGATAAACAAAAAACCATATTTTCTAAAAAATAACACCATATCCATCCCCTGATTATTTGCTCATAGCGTTCAGTGCGTTAAGTTGTTTATATTTCTCGTTACATTTAGCGGCAATTTTCTTCGCATCGCGAAGGGTTAATGGTCCCGGGCTATTACGGAGTGCCGTTCGAAAATCCTCACCGGCACAGGGTATTTCATGAGAAATCATTAATAACTGTTCTTCAGTCGCTGTACCGTTATCTCTGTAATCATCGTAAACAAGATACAGCAGACCACCCAAAAAAAAGAGTGGAAAGGCCCAGTTAACAATGTTTTTAACCGCGCTCGCGACGTTTACTTTCATTTTTTATTCGCCTGGTATAATTCCCACTGATGGATATACGCATAATACCGTTCACCTGGCACATTAATGATGATGCCATCACAGTCCAGTTTATTAACAGGGCTGGTAAAAGCGCCTGTCGGCATGTTTACCTCAAGTGTCTTGCAGTCGTCTTTCCAGTGTCTACCTGCTTCAAGTTCATCCATCGAAAATGAGTGAATGGAGATAACGAACATCCCGGAAAACCCAACCACCGCTATAAGCGAACAGTATATGAATGTATCGCCTCTGTTAACTCGAAGATTGAATTTTTCAGGGATGGCAACCATTGCCAGCGCACCGACCACACCAATAACAAAAAGAATCAGGCATATACCGTTAAGCCATGCAACATTATGTCCGAGTATATAGTACGCTTTCACTTTCTTATTCCTTATGCTGCATACTTTCAAATAACGTGAGATTGTTAATACTGACCATCGGTCTTACTATTCACCTGCCCCCATCCGTTCAAAGGAATAAATCAAGACATAAAACATATAAAAGATGACTGTGGCTGTAAAAAATCCCGTTATTACTGACAGCGTCAAATCAGGAGAACCGGCCCACATGTTTTTATCCATGAATACCATGAAAGAAAATAAAGCACTGAGACCTGCAAGCCCAAACAACATTAAAATACAGGCAAGCGTATCTCTTATAAAAACACCAATAATTACATAGCCGCAACCACAGATAATGATTGCCATTGCAAAAAAAAGTCGTACAAACCCATCAAAACTTATCTGGTATTCAGCCATTTACCCACCCTCATTCAATGTTTCCATCACGCTGCTCAAAGGCTCGCGGGTTTTAATTTCAATGCACTCTCCTGTATTACCTCCGTAACCCCTTCCTCCACGTGCTTCGAGTGCCCGTAGCATTTTTATGCAAACATCTGTATTAGGCATGGGAGAAACATTCCAAATCCCACCGCCACTACTCGGCGTCATCAGCACCAGAAAAATAAATGCATGCATACTTTATTGCCTCTGTTTATATACTAACGAATGAATATCTCTTCGATTAACTCCTGTAAGGTAACCGGCTTATTCCCGCTTATCGCCTTTTCATACTCATCTGCACTGACATTTTCAATAACATCACCACACTGAAGCCGGTTTTGCGTGGGAGACAATAAACCTTTATCAATATTCTTCTCCAGCAAGCGGCAGTCATGAGTCCAGTGGTGTGCGAGCGCTTCTGGTACAGGGTCATTACTGAATACAAACAGCAAGAGATATACTGAAAATACAAAAGCAAGCAGCCATTTGAATAATTCATCCATCACGTTACTTACCCTCCGTGCTAAGTTTATTAACCTCTGCCTTATCCCTGTATCTCACATCCATATACCGTGTTACGCCATCCGGACAAGACCAGCCATCTTTCGCTTTAGCCAGAAACCCTGCCTGCTGCGCTTCAAATGCGGAGATTCTGCAGTTTTTCAGCGTATAGATGATATTTTCTTTCCTGTTTATAATTTGTTTATATGTTGATTCAGGATCAAGAACTCCTGTTGCTGTAGTAATCATACTCACCATACACAGTATCACACTGAGGGTTTTACCCCACCAGGATGTGATTGCTCTCTGAAAAAAGGCAGACACGATTACGGCAGAACCAACAATCAGCATCAACATAAAAATATATGACGAATCCTCGCGAAAAAGCAGCCATAGATATTTCATTGAGTCAGTCATTTTTCAAATCCTTTCATTTTTCGTTATCGACGTTCATTTCACACGCTACCGCCCATCCCTTTCAACGCAGAGGGCACTCGTTTTAATTCAGAAATGAAAACTTACTGCAGCGCCAGTAATGGCGCCGTAAATCAATTAAGGCGAGGTTGTCCCCACGCCGATGGTTTTACGACAAAAAGAACCGTTGCCGGCTGATGATATACATCATCTGCATCCACATACGGCGCTATCCACAATGACGTTGTCTCCTCCCCTTTTCTTAATGGCCGGGGATAGTTACCAGGAGCCGTCACCGGTGATGTATAAGTTGATACACTCACCGGCCGAACAGCTGGCGTTACAGCCACGGGCCGATATACCGGCGCACTGACTATTCTGTTATTCGTCAGCAATCCTGACGTTACTGTATTAGTCGGTACCGTTGTCGTTGTTCTTGACTGCATTAAATTTGGCTGTGGCGGCAACGGGTACGAATTAACTGACGTTGTTCTGAAATTACCCTCAGCCAGTTGTGGCAACCCGGCCGCAGCCGGCTTTGCATCACTGCGTTCCTCTTTCAGCTTCGCTTTTTCATTTGCCTGTTCCATCGTCATACAGGTATCCGACGTCGTGGCATTACATTGAAATTCGGTCTCTGTGCCCGCACACCCGGTTAAGAGCAAAGCGCTGCCCAGAGGAATTAACAGCATTAATTCCTTCATGATATTTCTCGCTATTTATCGGTTATTTCTTCAGGTTCATCCTGATTTGGGTATTTTCCTTAATCGCCCGAACAAATTTATCCCCTTCACCCGGACTCATTTCATCGTAAACACGCTTAATCTGGCTGACATCAGATCGGGCTAGAATCAGCCTTGAAGAACCCGAACCAGACTCTCCGACGACAACACCGTTTTTCCGTATGATCCCCCTGCGGACAGGAGTCCGACGGAAAACCACAGCGATCCCGGTAAACACCACCGCCATCAGCAGCCAGAGCCAGAGAATATTATGCGTATAGCTCTGGTCGATATATGCTGCATACCCTGCCGCATCCGTACTGACGGTGGTGCAGTCTTCCTGTAAAACCGGAGGCAGTGGTGTGTTCACCGCATCACCATTAAGTTCTTTCGGCCCCGTGCAGTCCTGAATGACATATCCCTCCTGCTGCACAGACTCTACGGTTTTCACCAGCGTCTGGCCGAACGTGTACGGTCCCGTCCGGAACACCAGAACAACCAGTAACATCATCATGGCCAGCGGATACACCACCGCACACTTAACCAGCCAGTGAGCCCAGCGCAGTGCTGACAGAACAGCAGTAATGAGAGACTTAGCCATTATTTTCCCCCTGCGGCGCTGCGCCCGGAGAGAACTCACGCGGATCAAGTTTGCCCAGCTTCTTCAGCATCTCGTCAGTATTGAATCCGTTCATACCGCCGCCTGACTGACGATGTGCATCAGCCTGCGGTGCCGGCTCCGCCTCCTGATTCTGAGCCTGCTGTTGCCCGTTCTTTTCCGCTTCCAGTTCATCAATGGTTTTCAGCTGAAAACCATCCTGGAACACGACGGTCACTTCGTTACCGGCACCAATCGGAATGACCGGGTGATACTGCTCGGCCCTTTTGATGTAGTACTCGCTCAGCGTCTGCGCAGCTTTAGATGCACCACCGCCTACGCCCATTTTCAGAACATCACCGGCGCCAACAGATGCGGTTGCCCCCAGGCCAACTGCCGGCTGTGAAGCCCGTTCCATGCCCTGACCAATCCCGTCAACAAAACCGGCCCCCCATGCCCAGCCGAGGATTTTTCCGTTACGCATCACCACCTCTCCCTTAACCCCGTTTTTCCCCATAAATGACACGTGGCCGTTAATGGGCTGATCGATGGTTTTATCACCTTTGATACAGCTGATATTGCGGGTCCGGACAATGGCGCGCTCACTCGATACGTCGCCCCAGGCTTCAAGCCCCACAAAACACCCTGTCAGGTCGTAGGTTTTGCTGTTTGGCATTTCCACGCGACCGGTGATACGCAGCTGCATCGGTACAGTGGATTCATTCCCGGTAACAGACGCGTTGGCATCTGCCCCCTCGATAAGCATGCTTTTTGCAAAGCTCCCCGACGGAATGTACGGCAATGACTTCGCGTTCTTTCCTTTGTCGTAACTGAACGTTTTACGCTGTATCTGGTTTGGTACCGGCACAGACTGGTAGCTGACCTGCGGCGGCGGTGTCATACCAGTCCCCGGATAGAATGCCGTCGGAGGCGGTACCGCGGCGCCGGTCTGCGGCGGATAACTGGCTGGCTGCGGCTCACCTTCCGGACCGGGTGGCGGTGACGGAGGGGTCGGCGCGGGCTCGCCACCAGAGACAGCCGGTTTTACGCCCAGCGCCTTCAGCTGATTCTGCATGGATTCATTATCACTGCTGAGCTTGTCGATACGTATCTGATCAGCGGTTCGCGCCTTACTCAGTAGATCCACTTCCCCCTGCAGGGACTCAAAACGCTTGTTGAGATCTGCGGCAGTCGCCTGCATTTCGGTGGTCGCGTGCTGCTCCACCTTACTGTTGAAGCTGCTGTCGACCACCCCGGTCATATCCGGCGCGGGTTCGCCCTGAGCCGGGGCTTCCTCATCAGAGCTCATGTTCAGATCAGAAAGATACAGCCCGCCCCCAACGGCTGCCGCGCCGCCCGCCAGAATGAGTCCCAGCCAGATATATTGCTTACGTTTGATCAGCGTGTTGAAGTTGGCCATCAGCGCTTCACTCCTTCATCTGACGTCGTGACCCAGATCTGCATGCGACCACCGGCAGTCAGCAGGCCCGCCGGGGTACTGAACATGACGGCACGTGTTCCGGGCTGCCAGAAATCGCTTTCACGCACCATGCGGGGCGACAGGGAGACGTTATCCAGACTGTAACGGACGACTTTCAGGTGGTGCCCGACCCAGACCCTGTCGGCAGTGGCGCGCAGACCAGCCGGCGCCTGCAGCACTTCAGAGGTGACGGGGACAGACTGATACTCATCGGGTACGCTGCCCTGGCGCACGGCGCGATTCAGCGAAACCAGTAACGATTCATAGGGGTTCGACTCTTCCCAGGCTTTTGCCGGACCGGGTGTCCCCGCCAGCTCGCTGACCAGCTGAATTGTCCGGCCTGAGCCCGCACGGGGCACGGCACGAATGGAGAAGTTCAGCCCGCGTTCGGTTTCCACAATGAAGGTGAACGGTTTTTTACTGACGGTCGCCAGAATGGCGCCGCCGCTGTCGGTCTGCTCCTGGTTTGTCAGGCCACCGTCCAGGCTGTTTATCGCCGTGATGCGATCGCCTGGTACTGTGAACAGATTCGGGTCGGTGTTACTCACGGCAATATTTGCCTGACCGCCATTGGTCAGGGGGACCACTGTCGGCGCCAGCGTACCGCTGAGGGTCGCGGACATCGCGGGGGCGACCAACAGCAGACAGCCTGAAATAAATAACGGGTTAATTTTTTTCATTATTTATTTCTCCAAAACGCGCCAGCCAGCTGACACCATCGACACGACTGAACTGAATGACATAACTTTTAATTTCACTGTAGGGTTTGGAATCCCCAATCCACGTTTTCAGTTCACCCCGGATATCCACGCGGTTCTCTGCCGGCCAGGCACGGATCGACGTCATATAAAAGGTGGCATTAACGTTATTGTCTTTAATGCGTTTCGCATCTTCAGCCAGCTGGACCTTGAGGCTGTTCTGCGAGGCGGGTAATACATACCGGAGTAGCTGCTGATGCTGGGCATCAACCGTTTCCGGCGTGACATTCAGACGCAGGGCAATAAAGGACAGGCCCAGCTGCTCAATATAAGAGGCGTCAGCCTGGTTCTGAGACACCGCAAAGGGAGCACTGAATAACATCGGTGTCACAGCTACTTTCTGTTCTGTCTGAAGACGGTAATTATTTATGCCCTGGATAATATTGGTCGCAAGACTGAGGGTCAGGAGTGTCCCCAGACTGATAAATCCCACAGCGATAACGCGGGTGGTATTTTGTCTGGCACCATGTTCCATATGTTATTTCCCCGTTGATTTATTTAATCCACTGCCGGAAACAGGAGTCCGGAACATCATGAAAGAAACCTTTAAGAAGGGAGGTTGGCAGATACCAGTAAATCCGGTCGCGTAGCCAGGAACTGCCCCGCCCTTTTTTCAGTTTCTTGATACCCCAGAAAACCAGTGCCGCTGCAGCCATACCAAAAATGAACTTGCTGGTCCAGAAACCCCAGCCGAGACAAATCACGGCCGGGATAAGTTCATCGAGATATAAGCCAAACCAGCGGGACTGGTTAGTCAGTGTTTCCGGGAAACGGTACCGCTTTAATTCGTCTCCCGTCATCACGCGTTTCCTGTCAGTAACCGGCGACCGACATACCGATGGTGATAAAGGTGGAAATAATCGCGAAGCCGAACAGGAACTTCACGTTTTTGGTCATCATGTACATGATGCCGCCGGCGACAACTTCTGCCAGAACCACCCATTTGACGACGCTGGAAGACTTACCAAACGTGCCTTTAACGGTCGCATCCCCGGACTTCATCAGGTCGGTTGCCGTGGTGGTGGCCATCGCAGCATCCGGGAAGAACGCCGCCACAGCAGCAACCGGCAGCGCAACTTTAGCGACTTTCAGGGCTTTCTTTTTATTGAAAACGCGAGACAGAAAAGACGGTTTGGTTTCTTCAGAGACAGCAGTACCCTGAACACTTAATACAGCATTCATATTTATTTCCTTTAAAGAGAATGTATACGTTAGTAGAAAATCACATCTAAACCTGATTTTTTATATCTTTACCTTCCTTCCTCCTCGCTCTGTTCAGAAAAAATATAATTGGGGAAGCGTCTTAGATGATCTTTAAGTCGCATCGCCACTTCCGTTGACTTCGTTCTGCCACTACGGTTCTTTGCGCTAACTAAAAGTGCATGAGTGTCGTCATCAAGGTAAACGGAAACAATATTCTTATTTCCAGTGTTGGTATAACGCTTTGACACACAACTTCTCCGATTCGAGACCTTATAGACAAATCATTACACAGAAAGGCACAGGAAATAAAGGGGCTAAATAGCCCCAATTCATTTAACACTTCATTAACATTATATATTCGTAAACATTCTCAATGAAAAAATATATTTTCCTGGTCTTGTAACAATCCGATATAAATGAGCTAAAAGAAGGATAGATCTCCAGTACTTTCTCTTTCGAACGATCGATTCTTTTTTTCACAATTTTTTCAGACACACAGATATAACTTGATATATCCAAATAGCTAAAGCCAAGAACATAAAATGAAAGAGGAATTATATTCAAATCACTTATCTTTGAAATAGCCTCATCAAAATCTGAATTACCTTTTGATTTGATAACCTCCATTTTCCGGCTGGGTAATGGAACCGTTATCAGAAGATTTATTTGCCAAAAAAAATAAAAATCATCATCCAAAAGACTGATACACTCAATCCGAATTTGAAAATTCGATTTTCCACACGAAAAAATTTTACTTAAAACACAGCCTTTACCTAGCACCATGCAATCAAGTTCTAATTGGGAAAACATCAACTCTAATTCATAAAACGTTCCAGAAAAACTACCTGCTACACATTCTGTTTTAAAAAAGTCATACATTTGTTCAAATGATGTGTTGGAATATAGTACATCACGTTGTTGGTTTCTTACGCAAACAGAGACAGGCGAGATGTTATACAACCCCTTTATGTGAAGAAGAGCATCCCTAACCGATTGACTTAAGCTGTCATCACTACTACGATCCATCGCACACATAGGTTCCTCCTTAGAAGGTTTCTATGGATAGTTGGTGTAGGGAGGGTTCGACTCCCTACACCAATGATTCTCAAATTTTCAATTACACCTAAATTATAAATCCCATTGAAAAGGATGTCATCTGATTAGCTTAGATCATTCTTCCAAATATTCACCAATAAGAAGAACAATAATTCATTCTACAATAAATAAGCCAGCCCAACCAATGATTACATTTATATTACGTAAAATCTTACGCTATTCATCCTCAATCTCACTTTCATTCGGAAAGAACTTCTCCATCACCGCACTAACATCGTCCCGTATGTTCTCTATTAACCCTGACCATTCCCACTTTGGATTGCCATTAACATGAGGACTTAGACACTCGATCCCCAGCACCTTATTTACAGTAAACTGAGTTTTAACCATGCTTTCTAGCAGTGCTCTATTGAATGCCATCTGATTAAATCCGGATTCTTTACGTTCCATCTGGGCTTCATAGACACGCAAACCAAGCTCAAGCAACATAGATGCAATACTTGAATAGCTTATATCTTTCTCTTTCGCACCTTCAGCACGACGCTGAACTGCTATCGCATTAATTTTTTCAGCAACATTGTCATTTACATAAACCTGGATCTTAGCCATAGTCCCTCACAATTATAATCTCGTATAATCCATAAAACCCTAAGAGCTAAAACTACGCATGTTGCGCGATTCACAATTAGAGTCACTATGATAGAAATGAAGATTCACTTCACGAATCACTATCCTTTTAGCCACGAATCTAATATAGATTCATGGCACTTGTAAATAAATGTTTTACAAAAAAATAGTCTCTACTGAATCTCATGCAATTCGTTAGTGAATCTATATAGATTCATAGCCGATTCGCATTAACACATTAAATAAATGTACTGCACATTATTTATTTCATAACTCACTGTTTCCAAATAGCAATCTGCAAAATTTTAATTTTGCGTAGTGTGTGG
>NZ_KV793439.1:0-45635 GCF_001808475.1 Klebsiella sp. HMSC09D12
CAGCAAAAGTTCGATTTATTCAACAAAGCCATTAAGAGAGTAAGAAGGCCGATTCCATTAATGAAAAAAGCCTGCATTCAATAAGTTAAGTGATTGTGATTCAAAAGATCATAAGAGGCGCATCAAGTCGTCACAACTTCACGCGCCTCTTAAGGGAATGACACTATTCGGACTCACCAAAACCAGCAGCAAAGGCAGATTTTAATTCATCCATAAAGGCCAGTTCATCCTGTCCATCACAAATGAGATCAATCATCGTATTTCCTTTTACACCAGCACCCAGAATGCTCATCATTCCTTTAATGGGGATTTCTTTGTCATTATTAACCAGTATCAATGAAGACTGGTATTTTTTGACGATCCGGGCCAGGCTTGCGGCGGGTCGGGCATGTAATCCGGTACTGTTCATGACGCGTACTTTTTGTCTAATCATGTCCGATCCTTAACACGCTTTGCGAAATGCAGGATGAAGTTTATTCATCATCTGAATTTTAGAATACACATCATCTTCAACCGCCTGTTTTGCATTTGCCATTACGCGAGCAAGATTAGCCTCGTTATTATTGTTCACCCAGGCTTTTCCGACTGTAGTAATAAAGGCTTTGCGCAAATCACTCGCAATATTAACCTTTGCCACTTTATAATTAACAAAGCTACGTAGAATCTCTTCATCAATACCAGAGCCGCCGTGGATAACCAGGGGGACCGGGCAAACGGAAGCAATGCGTTGCAGTAGCGGGATATCGATGCGTGGGATATCTTCCAGTCCGTGGACATTGCCGATTGACACTGCCAGCATGTCACACCCTGTTTCTTCAACGAAGCGCTGGACTTTCTCGGGTTCGGTTTTGCAGTCAGCCTCGCTAACGTGATCGTCTTCTTTACCCAAAATAGCGCCAAGTTCCGCTTCAACGGGTACGCCAAATGATTTACAGAAATCAACCGCCTCTCTTGTAAAAGCAATATTTTCTTCAAACGGTAAAGCCGCGCCATCAATCATTACTGAGGTAAACCCGGCTCTTACCGCCTGCTTAACATCTGCCAGGGTTTTACCATGGTCCAGATGCAGGCTCACCGGGACATCCATTTTGTCAGCATACCGTTTAACAATTTCGTAAATGTAATCGTAACCAGAAAGCTGCGCATTAGTTGGCGCAATCTGAATAAAATTAGGTAACCCCGAGCGTTCTATTGCATTAAGAATAGAAATTGTCGTCTCCAGGTTTGTTGTATTAAATGCACCAGCCAGCACCTGCTTTTCCTGAATGCAATTGAGCAGGATCCTACCATTAACTAAAGGCATATTAACTCCAGATATCTATATTGAAAGTGTAAAGAAATTATCGAACTACTGAGCTATTATCCTCCTCACCAATAAATACTCCTTCCTGCATTAATTTAAATCGGTAAAAGGCTAGCCATTGCTGCTGATATTTTTGCAACTTCTCCGACCGTATTACGTCAGGAATATAGCGCCCGGCCACAGGAACAGAGGGAGGGTCAATCTCCGGGCAGGCTATCAATAATGCCCCAACGGATACGGCTTCATCAAAAGCAATGGCCTCAATGGGGCATTGAAGGATGTCAGCCTTCAACTGGAGCCAGTACGGGTTTCTCACCGCAGGGCCTATTACTTTTACACTCCTGCCAGCCTGGATGTTAAAGCACTCATAACAGAGAGAAAACTCCATCGTCAGACCGATAAAGACACTCTCAAGCAGAGTCGCTGGCGAAAGTGAATCCGTCAGACCAAAAATCAGACCGCGCGTGTGCCGATTTTTATTTGGCGAACCAGACCCCCGCAAATGAGGAATGAACACGGGAATGTCTTCGGCAGACCAGGAAGGCTGGACATAGCGCTCGCGTGCTTTTTCCAGGCCTGTTTGAATTTCCTCATCCGTCAAACGAAACGTTTTTCTCACCCATTCAAGCGCATAACCGCCAACAGGAAGTGATGCAAAAAGCGTGAAAAATTCAGCATCGGAATAACAGCCGTTTGCCAGCTTATCCCTCCGTGACTGGTCACTGAGTGTTGGCTGAGTATCCAGCAGCAAAATACCCTCTGTCGTCCCGGTAGAATTCAACACCTCACCGGGTTGCATCTGTAATGCCCGGGCTCCGACCATATGATCGTGTCCCGCAATCGTGATTTTGACTTCATGAGAGAATCCAAGCTCTTGTCTGAGCGTGGCGGTCATCCAACCCGCGACTTCACCCGGCTTTATCAATGGTGCCAGCGCATCAAATGGTATACCGAGGATCCCGGCAGCTTTACGAGACCAGGTCTGTCGGCTGACATCCAGGCACAACGTTCTGCTGGCCATTGAGACTTCCGTCTTTTTCTCACCCGTCATTCTCCACAGCAGTACTTCAGGTGCATGTAACCAGCAAATATCTCTTCGTTCATGTAATGAGTAGTTATCAAGCAACCATTTCATTTTGAAGGCTGAATAATTGCTGTGAGGCGGAAGTCCTGTAATAGCGTACAGCTCTTCAGCCTCTGATTTGCTTAACGAAGACAGATAAGATTCACCACGACGATCGTACCAGGCCAGCATCGGGGTAAGAATGTCACCGTGCTCATCAACGAAAACACCAGACTCACCGAAACTCGCAATACTGATATCTTTCACCGGTAAAGGTGCAGAAGCTACCAGTTCAGCCATTACCTGCCGCAGGGCCTGCCACAGCGCTTCGATATCGAAATCTACCCCGCCTTTCTCCGACGCCCTGGTAGGTGTAGGAAATTTGCGGACATCCAAAACTGACGCGTCATGACAGGAATAACAGCTGACTTTGCAGTTAGTTGTGCCAATATCGATGACAAGCGCGGCGCGGTAATCAGGCATAGACAGTTCCTTTTGTCAGACGAAAGATAGCGTAAATAATCAGAGCAATTACCGGGACCAGCCCAATAGCAATCATATTTCCGTTAAATATCTCAAGCAGCCAGTA
The DNA here is from genome assembly GCF_001808475.1 of Klebsiella sp. HMSC09D12. Lineage (NCBI taxonomy): Bacteria > Pseudomonadati > Pseudomonadota > Gammaproteobacteria > Enterobacterales > Enterobacteriaceae > Klebsiella > Klebsiella sp. HMSC09D12. The sequence goes on from NZ_KV793439.1 coordinate 2,956, forward strand.
ACGGAAAGGGTTGCCACCATCCAGGAAGCTTGATACCTGACCACTTGAGCCTTCGGCCATTTTGAAATTAACGTCTTTAGCCATACCGGTAATAAATGGCGCAATTTTAGTCGCAATCCACAGGTCGGCGATGATCACCGGAATCGCGGTAATCACTGCCCGGAAAATATTACCTCGACAAGCCAGGACAATCATTGAAGCCATGACAGCCAGATTTGCCAGATCGCCAAGCGGCAAGACTTTATTGCCGGGAAGGAGAAATGCAATAAAGACAGAGATGGGGGTCAGGATCAGGGCCGTGGAGATAATAGCTGGATTACCGACTGCTACTGCGATATCCAGACCAATAAAGAGATCATCGCGACCGGGGTATTTTGCATTCAGATATTTCTTGATAGCCTCTGACAGCGGTAATAAACCTTCCATCAAGATACGGACCATGCGCGGGAGAATAAACATAACGCCACCAATGCTGATACCCAGCAGCAGGATATGTTTAAAATCGTAACCGGCAATAATACCCAGCAAGATACCCAGAATTGTCCCCACCATCATCGGTTCACCAAAGATTCCGAGCCTTTTCTGCACACTTTCCGGATCGATATGAATACGGTTAAGACCAGGGATTTTGTCGATAATTTTGTCAAACAATAGCCCAATCGGGAAGAAGACGACAGATGACAGAGTGGGAAGCGAAATGCCTTCCAGACCAAAGTACTTAGCGACTAATGGCGCTGACCAGTCCGCAACTTTGAGCACGACTATCGCAGCAATAGCAGCGGCAGAGAGCCCTAACACAAAACTCCCCGTGCTGTAGTAAACCAGCGTTCCGGCAAGAGCAAAATGCCAGTAGTTCCACATGTCAACATCGACAGTGCGTGTCTTGTTCAGAGCCAACATGGCGACGTTAATGAGCATAGTCAGCGGGATAACAAAGGGAGCGATCGGCGAACCCCATGTAATCGCAGCCAGCGGTGGCCAGCCTAAATCGACCACTGGAAGACTGATACCGGTACGCTCAACCATTGCCTGCGCAGCCGGACCCACATTGCTGGTGAGAATGTCAAAGATGGCATAAATCCCGACAAAACCAATTCCGACAATTAACGATGAACGAAGTGCTTTTGCTGGTTTTACCTTAAAGAACAATGCCAGGAAGAACAGCACCAGCGGTAATAAAACCGTAGGGCCAAACCCCAGGACATATTGCACAACGGTATAGAGGGTGTGTGCTATATCATTCATATCCGACCTCTTGATTCAGATGTAACCAGACCTCGCGTTAGCGCCTGGATAATTTATCTTGTTTTATATTTATGAAATCAGGCCTGGCCTTTAAGAATTGAAATTATTTTTTCCAGTACTTTATCCTCACCTATTCCGGTAATAATTGGCAGACCACTAACAACCGGGATATCCAGTTCATAAGGCACTTTTGTTGTTGATACCACTAAAGCTGCACCATCAGTATTATTTGGGAGAGAGGCGACATTAGTTTGTGAGTAATTAACATCAAGCCCATTCTCTTTACAATATTCCATTACCTTTTCTGCCACGGCTGTGGAAGTAGCAACACCCGTTGCACAAACAAACAGTATCATTTGACTCATAACTCACCTCTTTCAGATAATCGTATGTAAATTGATTGATAAATTTCATCATCATTCATGACCAGCAACTGCTGCATAAAATCCCCATCCTGGATGACATCCATAATCCAGCCCAGGATATTGAGCTGCTTGTTGCTTTCACCTAATGCAAGCATGAATACTACCCTGACTGGAACAGGTTCTGGCTCTCCGCCCATATCTTCGAAATTGACGCATTCTGCCAATATCCCAATACTGATCGCATTCTGACGAACATGTTGGTGATCGGTATGGGGAATAGCGACACCCACAGGTTCAACAGCCAGACCTGTTGGAAAACTTTTTTCCCGCTCAATAACGTGATCGGCAAAATCAGACACGACCATACCATCGTTAATGAGTGGACTGGCGAGAGTCCTGATAATGTCCTGTTGGCTGACCTCCTTTGGAAGGTGTCGCACGTAATGACGACGAAAATTAATATCCTGCATAATTCCCTCTTTACTAGTTAGCATCCCGGCGCTGCAATATGGTGCCAAGATAATATTTATTGCCTTTTAGCCAGACGTTTCCAAACTCAACGGGCAATCCTCTGGAGAAAAACACTAACTGTTCTAAATGTAAAACAGGCGCATCTTCACCAATATCCAGAAAATGTCCTCGTTCATTACCAATGAGTCTGGCAGCGTAACGACTTTCAGAGAAACTTATTTTCTTTTGAGATAATCGCTCAATCGTTGGAAATAAATTTTCCCTGGTAAAATCCACATCCACAATACCGGGACAAAGCTCAATGTTGATACGATTTTCAATCAACATCACTTTTTCATCACCAATAGAGCGAAGGCGTTCAAGAAACAGAATATCCTGCCCCGGGTGAATTCCGAGCTTTTCAGCCACGAAACGATTGGCTGGTTCCAGCCGGGAAGTAATAACGCTGGTGGTGAAGTTTATTTTCTGGCTTGCCAGGGCTTCTGCAAAAGAGAGCAAACCTTCACCCAGCGGATAAGCAACATTTTCCTTTTTCACAAAGGTGCCTTTACCCTGAACTTGCACAAGGACACCTTCTCTTACCAGTTGGTCCACCGCTTTCTTAACGGTACCGCGACTCACCTCAAGCATATCCATGATTTGAAACTCTGAAGGTATGCGGTCATCCTCAACAAGTTCCCCGCTATAGATACTTTCTCTTATCCACTCCACAACCTGCTGATAAAGCGGAATTTGTGAACTTTTTATTAATGTTTTCATGGTGCGCACCTGAACATTTAGAGTTGTCCATGGACAATCATGGACAACTTCGAGTTTATGATAGGGATTTTTTAGATGGGAGGTATGGCAGAGAGTCACAATTTTGGAGCTCTAATCAGGATCATTTTTATGTGATGAACATCACATAAAGTCCGTTATCTGGCCATTGAAGTCGATAATGCGTTAGCGATCGCTGGGTAAATTTAAGTCCAGGGTGGTGAAAGCTGCTGCGGACCAGGAGTGGAGGTTAACGATGTTCAATGCATCAATTCTGAGACTGAACATCCTGGTCAGCTACACTTATTGCTGTTTATCGTCCAGAGCAGAAACATCCTACTCTATTAAAGGGATAGGTTTGGTCTTTAGCATTTTCATCAATAACACACATGGCCCTTTAATGATGCAAGTGATACTTGTTCGACACGCGGAAACCGAGTGGAATGTGAGAGAGATTCTACAAGGACAGAGCGATAGCGCATTGACCTCCCGGGGGAAACGCCAGACATCAGCTTTACTCGCGGCGTTTGCAGCGTGTGATTACCGGGTAGAATGTGTCTACGCTTCTCCGCTTGGTCGTGCCTGGCAAATGGGACAGAGCCTGGCTGAAAGCTTTTGTTGCTCACTGATAGCTGAGCCTGCCCTGAAAGAACAAGCATTTGGTCAATTTGAAGGCATGGCAACAGCGCAGCTCCTGAAGCACAGCCCGGACGCTGCAGAAGCGTTATTCAAACTTGATGCCGAGTATTGTCCGCCCGGAGGCGAGTCTCTCTCATATGCCTCTCAGCGTATGATGCATTTTTTATACGCTCTGGAAAAAAATCGCCATCATCAAACGATATGCATTGTGTCGCACGGACATGTCATTCAGGGCGTTCTTTCGATTCTCCAAAGTGGAACTGTCGATGATTTCCCGCGGTATGCGCAACCCAACGCGAGTTACTCGGTTTTCGACCTGATTGATGGACGATGTGCCGCCCTTAGATGGGGAATTGCAACGCATTTACGGCTACGGGATTAGTTGTTACCTTTCAATCATCCACAGCTATCCTGCCAGCGCGATCATGGTTTAAGCACAAGGTCCGCTGAGCGCCAGAAACGGACGTTGGCATAAACAGGTATCTTTAGCTTTTGGATGCTTCCGTTAGAGAAATGCTCATTGAACCACTAACTCAAATTACAGCTATATCACTGAGTTCAATTTCTCCCACCTAGCAAACATACTGCCTATAAATATTATATCGATTGACATATCATAAATCTCTGGAAACATATTGCATTATAGATGCAACAGAGCTAGTTTAATCTTGGATAACATAATGTAAAAAGTCAGATTACATCTTAATCAAAGCATGTACTTTCTGTTATTTTTTTTGTAAAAGGACGATAAGCATATGAATGAAAATTTTGAAAGAAAACTCTGGCTATCCACCGTGCCGCTTGTGTCTACTGACGTGAGAGGCTTCCCAACAGGGATAGCTTCGGGGTGTTTTGTAAGGTATGGCAATAAAAGATTGCTTCTATCCGTTCAACATGCAACCGGAAATGGCGAAGTATGGGCTATTCAGCAACAGTATGTTCCTAATCGAGGTGCAGAATTATACAGGTTAGGCGGAGTCAACTTTTTAAGGAAAAACAAAATAAATACTTCGGAAATTGTGGATGTTGATTTTTCCTACGTTGAAGTGCCAGAATCAACAATTGCCAAACGCCAAGAAATAAACCCAAACACTGCTGAGATCCTTTCTGAAGAATATATTTCAACACTGACATCTTCTTTAGAAAATCAACCATGTGCAAACACTAAGTATGGTTTTAGTGGGCTTATTAAGCCATCAATAGATCAGTGCGGGGGAAATAATTTTCTAGTTACTGAATCCCGCATTTATACTGGCCTTGTGTATCTTCGTACCGAAGGTGACTATCATTATTTTAAACTTCCTTTCAATCATCCTGGCCACCAACATTTCCAAGGTTGTAGCGGCGCACCAATTATCGGTGAAGATGGTAAACTGGTTGCTTTAGTTTGTGGTGGGAATATCAATACAAATGAGTTGTGGGGGATTTCACTAAGGGCATATAAATTTTCCGTAGATGTTCTTGTTAAAGGCCTATAAAAGCAGACCTAATAATAGCCTGTATAGTTCATAATTTTTAAAATCAGAGAAAATAAGTTAACAGGGTGAGATATTAGCATGAGCATTATTTCCGAGAAAATATCTTCTAGGATCAAAACGTTAAAGCAAGAGTTCGCTTTAAATAAAAACGTTAAACATCAAGGCGTAAAGGGTGAATTAAACGAAGTAGAGTTGATAAAAATAATAAAAGACGTTATTCCAAAGAAGTATGAGATTTCAAAAGGTATAATTGAGAACTCATCTGGAGAGCAGTCAAACGAAACTGATATTGTAATTTATGATAATGAAATCCTGCCGCCATATATAAATAGTGAACTTGCATTCGTCCCTGTAGAGGCAGTTAGATATAATATTGAGGTTAAATCAACTTTGACAGCAAAAGAGCTCGAAACAACAATTGGAAAATTTAGAAAATTTCGATCAATTGGCGGACGCTCCCCCACTGTTCTATTTGCCTTTTCAAGTAACGCAAAAAAAAGCGAACTTAGTAGATATTATGATAACGATGTTAACTTCTTAACAAACCCAGCAATTAGTGTACTCTGCATTTCAGACAAGTGTTACTATTACAAACACACAGAAACTAAATACCTAAAAGACTATCTTAGTAATTCTGATATAATTAAAAGCATCCTGAAAGATGAAGATTTTGAAATTTCTAATTTCAAAAATGTCATTCAAGATACTTTAAAAAACGATGACATTCTCTCAAAACTAACGAGGTCTCAATTTGCCTTATTATTACAGTCTTCTATCCAAGCTAAGGCAATAGGTACCAATGTTGACACCAAAAAACTGACAATAAATGACATTAATTATAATGAAATAACATTTAAAATACACCAATGGATTGGAGTAGAGTGTTGTAATAATGATGTAGAGTTATCATTTTTCTCTGGAATATCGAACACATTATCCAAGGAAGCTTTCGGTAGTTACTTACTTAACGATAAAAAACTTCACCTCAAAGTTTTTTCTATTTGCTATGAAGATATGTGGGGTAATTTAAGTTGTCAGCGATTTGATAAAAACGGCCTAGATGAGGATTTGAATGATGTCAGCTTCAATTTTCAAAGCTCATCTGAGGAAAGTAAAATAATCTTTCACCTTAAAAAATCATCATAGGAAGAATACAACATGAACAAGATAGGTTCTGTCAGCCACCAGATTTATACCTTCCCCACAGTATGATGCTGAAGCCTTTTTAAAAGGCTCTTTTGTGGTTGCAGACAGTACCCTTCCCGCCAAAATGGGGATTCAGGCGGTAAGTTATGCTCCGCCCAATCTTTGTTAATTCCAGTATGATCCTGTAATCGTGGAAGTATCCCGGTAACCTTACTATTCAAATTTAGAGAATATACAGTATTCTAGGGGCCGATCCTCGCTCATAGCGGACATTCTGCCCTCTTTTCCAGCAGGCGACGCCGCTCAGGCAACGTCACCCATCATCTGGCTGAAAATACCGTCTCTCAGGCAAGTAAGATTGCCCCCTTCCCCATCCATCCTGTTGACTTATTCTGTAAAAAGATTACTTTTCAGGACATGAAGAAAATACTCATTATTGTCCCCGATGGCGGCATGCTGTTTGAATCCGCCGGTATTGCCGACATTCTGATGCAGGCTAACCGCCTGCATCCGCAAGGCGCCAGTGAGATCGGTTACCAGGTACGGCTGGCGACGACTCAACCGCATCAGGTGATCCATGGTCAGTCCGGTTTAAATTTGCTGGCCGATCATCGCCTGCATGAGATAGACCCTCGCGAGCCCCTCGATACGATCATCATTACCGGTAGAGGTCAAAACCCGCAGGAAGGGATTGCGGTGGTTGACTGGCTGCGCCTTGCCGCTCCCCATGCCCGCCGTATTGCTTCCATTTGCGGTGGTGCAATGCTGCTGGCGCAAACCGGACTGCTGGACGGCAGACGGGCCACTACCCACTGGAAGCTGCTGGAAACCATGCAGGCGGAATTCCCGCTGGTCCGCGTCGAGGGCGGTCCGCTCTATATTCAGGACGAACATATCTGGACCTCTGGCGGGGTCAGTTCCGGCTTTGATCTTACGCTGGCGCTGGTTGAAGAAGATTACGGCTTCAGCCTGGCGCGCGATATCGCCCAGGACTTCGTCATGTATCTGCGTCGCCCCGGAGGCCAGCTGCAGTTTAGCCGCTACAACCTTCAGCAGACTACCACCCTGGGCCCGATTAACGATCTGCTGGCATGGTTGCTCGAAAATCTCACCGCCGACCTCAGCGTGGATAAGCTGGCGGAAAAAGTCGCCATGAGTCCGCGAAATTTCACCCGCGTGTTTACCCGGGAAACCGGCGCTTCGCCGGCGCGTTACGTCGCGGAAGCTCGTCTGGCCGCTGCCCGGCAGCGTCTGGAGCAGACCAGCGACACGCTGGAGCGTATCGCCGAACAAACGGGATTTGGCAGTAGCATTAATCTGCGACGGCTGTTTGAAAAACAGCTTCATCTCACGCCCGGCGAATATCGCCAACGGTTTCACAGCAGCAGAATGGCGTAAAGTGATCCTTTTTTGTCATTTACGCCATCAAACGCCCGGCCTACATTGACTCCAGAGCCAATCAATAAGGAGTGGATTATGGTTAAGGTCGGTATTAACGGTTTTGGTCGTATCGGACGCAACGTACTGCGTGCTGCACTGGGCAATCCGGATATTGAGATTGTGGCAATTAACGATCTGACAGACAGTAAGACGCTGGCGCATCTACTGAAATACGACTCGCTGCTCGGTAAACTCGACGCCGACGTCACCGCTAGCGAGGGGCAGCTTGTGGTTGATGGTAAACCCATTACCGTGTTCAGCGAACGCGATCCGGCAAATATCCCGTGGCGTCAGCGTGAAGTCGATATCGTGATTGAAGCCACAGGCTTCTTCACCGAGCGCGACAAGGCGGCGGTGCATATCCACAGCGGTGGCGCGAAGCGCGTGATTATCTCCGCCCCCGGTAAAAACGATGATTTAACTATCGTGATGGGCGTTAACGATGGCCTCTACTCCCCGGATAAGCACTACGTGGTCAGTAACGGTAGCTGCACCACCAACGGTCTGGCGCCTGCCGCCCAGGTTCTGCACCAGCATTTTGGGATCAAGCATGGCCTGATGAACACGACCCACGCTTATACCAACAGCCAGGCGCTGCACGACCAGCCGGAAAAAGATCTGCGTGGCGCCCGCGCCGCTGCGCTGTCGATCGTACCGTACTCCAGCGGTGCCGCGAAGGCGCTGGGCAAAGTTATTCCTGCGCTGGAGGGCCGGCTGACGGGATATTCGCTGCGCGTCCCCGTTCCGGTGGTATCCATTGTCGACCTGACCGTCACGCTTGAGCGAGATGTGACAAGCGAAGAGGTGAATAATGCCTTTCGCGAAGCCGCCGCGACGGGGCCACTGAAAGGTATCCTCGGCTATAGCGATGAACCGCTGGTCTCCAGCGACTACCGGGGCGACCCGCGCTCATCGATTATCGACGGTCTGTCAACGCTGGTGATTGGCGGCAATATGGTCAAAATTCTGGCGTGGTACGACAACGAATGGGGATTCTCTAATCGCCTCGTCGACCTGGCGCTGATGATGGCAAGTCGTGAACGCTAATTCACTGCGGGTGTGATTGATAGTGAACATCATGGAGAGATTCAGGTGACGCGCAGCAGGCTCCGCTGAGCGCCTGATAAAAAGCATAAATGCCCTCAAAGGGCATTTATGCTTTAGCGGTAATGTGCGCAAGGCCAGTATATTCTTAACAACTATTCCTGCGGAGCCGGAAAATCGTTAGTGCACAAATAACGCGATCAAAATAATGATCGGGATAGGCACGCCCAGAAAGAAAAGCAATATTGAACGCATAGGTTCCTCCTGAATAATGAGTGTTAGAAATTATAAGTCACGCTGACGGCCGCCATAGGTTGCACACAGGCTGGCAACGAATGCGCCGATTAACAGAGAAATAAATGACCACAGGGTAACGTAGCTCGTGGCTTTTCTGGCAGCATCTGCGGCCTGCTGTGCTTTATTTTTTGCCTCTTTCAAATTGGCCTGCGCTTTATCATAAACAGCCTGAACCCGCTGCTCGGCCTCTTGCTGACTGATGCCGGTATTCTGCGAAACTAACTGCGCTACATAAGTCAGATCTTCCTGCGGAAGCGCACCAGTATAAATGCTGTTAGCAAAAATACCCGTAACCTCTGCTAATTGCGCTGGAGATTCGGCCTTTGGCGGTACGGGCTGATTCATTGCCATCGCGTCATTGCCTGATGAATTAGCCGGAAGTCCGCCGTTATCTGCCGGAGCGGAAGCGGTCGACCGGAACAGCGAGCGGGTAAAATATTCCATCGATGACTTCGACAGCACGGAAGATTCGTCTCCCGCGTTACTCATCGCGGTTGCCGTCGCGCCCCCAGCAACGGAGCCAATCACTTTTGCGCTGCCGCCGATGAGAGAGCTGATAGTGGTGGTCAAAAGCACAGCCGATACCAGCAATACAACGGCCCAGGTCAGAAAACCATGCGCTGTATCGCGAAAATAGATTTCATTGGTATGAGTATCAACCCATTTGGTACGCAAACGCCCGGCCAGATATCCCCCCATTCCTGACGCCACAATTTGGGTAAACGTCAGCCAGGCAATGGCGACAATACCCACGGTACCTGCTGCAAGACCGTGATTTTCCCACGGAGAAATGGACGTCAGGCCTAAGCCTGCGCCAAGCATAAGCAGCATCAGCGCCAGCGAAGCCGCTGCGGCTGCGCCTGCAAATATTGCTCCCCATGATACCGCGCTCGCGCTATTTACCCCGCCGACAGGCAAAGGTCTGGCTGTTTCCTGATTACTAATATTGGTAGATTCGTAGATATGCGTCATTTACGTTGTCCTTTGAAATAACTTTTTAACCCCGAACTCGTTATGCACAAACGTCCAGGGCAGAAGTTTACCTGCCAGACTTATGGCAATATCGAACTGAGTAATTATCGTCAGCAGCTATCATTCACCGCTGCAATTTCGGGCGATAGACAAAAGCCAATCATCTAAATTAATACGAATGAACAGTGTATGAATTTAATCAACAATTTGATTTTAGTAGAGGATTCCATTTTAACCATTTTTTCTCGCCAAAAATATTAGCAGGCAAGCGTAACCACCTGTAAATAATGAGAATATTAATGCAGATGCATTATTGGTGGAAATATCCTTGATGGGTAAATAGTGCCCAGCCTCGCTAGAATAATCTTATTTTTGCTACAGTCATTGACTGAATACTGATGTGTATTAGAAGTGGCGTAGATTTAAAGTTTGCAATATCGAATATTTTATACGTCAGCGTTCAAACCGTATAAATTACCTGACTGCTGCGCTGTTTGCTGGCCAGGGGACGACCGGGGACTAATCGTTTTTCGCTTATTACCTGCGGCATCTTTGCTCTCATGTTAAACCTTGCCCCCTCCCCTAACCTGATCATCCTGCCCTTCACCGATACATTTTTACGCGCTCTGGCATAACTTTGCGGTAAAGCACAGGTACACCGGAAACTCTTTTTTACGCGCCAGGTCAATCGTTGATGACTTCAAAAAAAATACCGTATTTGGTATATTGTTGTTTATTGATTACTCACCTCTGCGGTGCCAAAAAGAACAAGATTCACCGCAACCCAGGACAAGAAAATGTTAGATTACCGCTTCCCGACAGCTTTGCAGATGGTCCTCAGCGTAGCGATGGCGGAGCAATCGGGCGAACGCTCAACGAGTGCGATTCTGGCCTACGGTCTGAAAGCCAATCCGAGCTTTATCCGCAAATTGATGGTTCCGCTCACGCGTGACGGTATCATCGTCTCAACGCTTGGCCGCAACGGCTCTATCCATCTTGGTCGCCCGGCGGAAGAGATTACCCTGCGCGATATCTACGTATCCGTCATCGAAGATAAAAAGCTGTGGGCGTCACGTCCCGACATCCCTGCCCGCTGCGTGGTGAGCGCCAACGCGTGCTGGTACTTCAAATCTGTCGCCGATGAAGCAGAGCAGGCTTCGTTAGAGGTTTTAGCTCGCCATACCGTGGCCAGTGCGCTGGAAGAAGTCAAAAAAGCCGACACCAGCGGCTGCGATCCGGTTCCTGAAATCTGTACCCAGCACAACAAATCGCACTAATCCGTTGCTTATGGCAAAAAACCGCCTTCACAGGGAAAGCGGTTTTTCTTCACTGCGGCAGCCTGTCCTACGCAGGCATCACGTCCTTCACCGCTTTACCGCGCGTCACGAATAGACGCAGCGTCACGTAAAACACCGGCGTCAGAAACAGACCAAACAGCGTAACCCCCAGCATACCGGAAAACACCGTGATCCCGGTGACGCCGCGCACTTCCGCGCCTGCGCCGTGGCCGAGTATCAGCGGAATCGTCCCGGCAATAAAGGCGATGGAGGTCATCACGATCGGGCGCAAACGCAGGCGACATGCTTCCAGCGCCGCTTCCATAATCCCTTTTCCCTGGAGCTCCAGCTCGCGGGCAAACTCGACGATCAGAATCGCATTTTTACAGGCCAGCCCCATCAGCACCACCAGCCCCACCTGTACGAATACGTTATTATCGCCGCCGGTCAGCCAGACGCCAAACAGCGCCGAGAGTAAGGTCATCGGTACGATAAGGATCACCGCCAGCGGTAGCGTCCAGCTTTCGTACAGCGCCGCCAGCACGAGGAAAGCCAGCAGCACCGCCACCGGGAAGACGATCAGCGCCGTATTGCCTTGAGTCGCCTGCTGGAAGCTCAGATCCGTCCATTCGATATTCATGCCGTTCGGCAGTATCTGCTGCGACATCGCCTCCAGCTGCGCCATCGCCTGCGAGGATGAGAGTACGCGCGGATCGGCATCGCCAATCAGATCCGCCGCCGGATAGCCATTGTAGCGAATCACCGGGTCCGGCCCATAGGTGGTACGGATATTCACCATACTGCCGATCGGTACCATTTCGCCCTGATTATTCCGGGTACGCAAATTGGCAATATCTTCCACGCTTTCGCGGAACGGCCCGTCGGCTTGCGCCATCACCCGCCAGGTCCGCCCGAACTGGTTAAAATCATTGACGTAAGACGATCCCAGATAGGTTTGTAGCGTACCGAACAGATCGGTCAGCGACACGCCCTGGGCTTTGGCCTTATCGCGATCGACCTGCACATCCAGCTGCGGAACGTTAGCCTGGTAGGTTGAGATGGGGAAATGCATCCCCGGCGTCTGCATAATGGTACCGGACATCGCGTTCACCGCGTTTTGCAGCGCGCCATAGCCAAGACCGGCGCGGTCCTGAATATAGAGCGAATAGCCGGACCCCTGGCCCAGTCCTAAAATCGGCGGCGGTAAAATAGAGAAGCCAAAGCCCTGCTGGATTTGCGCAATTTTTGCGTTGATCTCAGCGTTAATTTCCGCCGCCGTATGTTGACGCTGGTCGAACGGCTTCAGGCCAAAAAAGACCGTCCCGGTATTCGGCGTATTAGTGAACTGCAGCGCGTTAAGACCGGGAAACGCCACCGCATAATCCACGCCTTCGGTATTCATTCCGATTTCGCTCATTTTGCGGATCACCGCATCGGTGCGCGCCAGCGAAGAGCCTTCCGGCATTTTCACGCCGCCAATCAAATAGAGCTTATCCTGGGTGGGAATAAACCCGCCAGGGACGGCTTTAAACATGACGCCGGCGGCGCAAAGCAACAGCAGATAGACCACAAAAACCGCCCCGCGGCGCCCGAGCGTTTTCCCCACCAGCCCTTGATAGCCGTTCGAGCTACGGTGGAAAAAGCGGTTAAACGGACGGAAAATCCAGCCGCACAGACGATCGATAAGCCGGGTCGGGAAGTCTTTCGGCGCACCGTGCGGCTTAAGCAGTAGAGCGGCCAGCGCCGGAGAGAGGGTCAGCGAGTTGATGGCGGAGATCACCGTGGAAATCGCAATCGTCACCGCAAACTGTTTGTAGAACTGACCGGTGACCCCGGAGAGGAACGCCATCGGCACGAACACCGCGCACAGAACCAGCGCAATGGCGATAATCGGCCCGGAAACTTCACGCATCGCCTGATGCGCTGCGGCAAGCGGAGCCAATCCTTCTTCGATATTTCGCTCAACGTTTTCCACCACCACGATGGCGTCATCCACCACGATCCCAATAGCCAGCACCAGACCGAACAAACTTAGGGTATTTAGCGAAAAGCCTAACAGATAGAGGATGCTGAACGTCCCCACCACCGAGACCGGCACCGCGATCAGCGGAATAATCGACGCACGCCAGGTTTGCAGGAACAGGATCACCACCAGCACGACCAGCACCACCGCTTCCAGCAGCGTTTGCACGACCGCGCGAATGGAATCGCGAACGAAAACCGTCGGATCGTAAGGGGCCGCCCATTGCATATCCTGCGGAAAACGCTTCGCCAGCTCGTCCATTTTAGCGCGCACCGCGTTGGACAGATCGATAGCGTTGGCCCCCGGAGACTGGAAGATACCAATCCCAACCGCGTCTTTATTATTCAGCTGGGAGCGCAGCGCATAGCTACCGGAACCCATTTCAATACGCGCCACATCGCGCAGGCGGACCAGCGAGCCGTCCTGCGCCGTTTTCAGGATAATATTGCCAAACTCTTCTTCGGTATGCAGGCGCCCCTGGGCGTTAATGGAGATTAAGAAGTCGCTCTCTTGCGGCAGCGGCTCGGCGCCCAATTGCCCGGCGGAAACCTGGACGTTTTGCTCCTGCATCGCCGTCACCACATCCGAGGCGGTCAACCCGCGCGCCGCTACCTTGTCGGGATCGAGCCAGACGCGCATTGCGTATTCGCCCGATCCAAAAATCTGAATCTGCCCGACGCCGGGCAGTCGCGCCAGCTCATCCTTCACTTTTAGCGTGGCATAGTTGCGCATATACAGGGAATCGTATTTACCGCCGGGCGAAAACAGATGCACCACCAGCGTCAGAGTCGGCGACTGTTTCTGCGTGGTGATGCCTAAACGCCGCACATCTTCCGGCAGACGAGCCTCGGCCTGCGAGACCCGGTTTTGCACCTGAACCTGCGCCTGATCGGGATCGGTACCCGGGCGGAAGGTAACGGTAGTCACCAGTACGCCGTCAGAGCCGGCGACGGATTTCATGTACATCATGTTTTCAACGCCGTTGATCGCCTCTTCCAGCGGCGTCGCCACGGTCTCAGCAATCACTTTCGGGTTGGCGCCGGGATACTCCGCGCGCACCTGCACGCTGGGCGGTACGACGTCAGGATATTCGCTGATCGGCAGCAGTGGAATGGCGATTAATCCGGTGATAAAAATCAGAATCGACAGTACCGCGGCGAAGATCGGCCTGTCGATAAAAAAGCGGGAAAAGTCCATGGGTCGGATTCTCAGATAGGGGATCAGTTAAGGGCGGCGCGGGTGGTCATGGCGACGGTTTTCGCGTTAACCGGCATCCCCGGCATAAACACTTTTTGTAACCCATCGACGATGACTCTATCGCCCGGATTCAGGCCTTTATGCACGATGCGTAAGCCGGCGGCCAGGCGTCCCGGCGTGATGTCGCGACGCTGCGCTTTCCCATCTTTATCAACCACATAAACATATTTGCGATCCTGATCGGTCAGCACCGCTTTATCGTCGATTAGCGTGGCGTTAAATTCGGCGCTGCCCGGCAGGCGGACGCGGGCAAACAGTCCAGGCGTGAACTGACGCTGGGCATTATCCAGCAGCGCACGCATACGGATCGTGCCGGTGCTCGGCGTTAACTGATTATCCAGAAAATCCACTTTGCCCTGATGGGGATATCCCTCTTCGCCAACCAGGCCAATTTCTACCGGTAGCGCCAGATGATTACTGGACGCGCCCTGCCCGCTGCGGGCGAGATGTTGATAGTGAAGGTAAGTGGACTCATCCACGTCAAAGTAGACGTAAACCGTCTTCTGCGATACCAGCGTGGTAAGTACGCTGGCGCTGTCGCCGGCGGTGACCAGGTTCCCGCTGGTGATCAACGCGCGGCTGGCGCGGCCATCGATAGGCGCGGTCACTTTAGTAAAGTCCAGATTAAGCTGCGCGGCGTCAACCGCCGCCTGCGCCGCGCGAATATCAGCCTGCGCCTGGGTGGCCGCCGCACGGCGCTGCTCCCACTCTTCGCGGGAGACCAGGTTGGTATTGATTAATTTATCGGTGCGGTTAGCCTCGCTTCGCGCCAGGCTAGCCTGCGTTTTGGCTCTCGCCAGCGTCGCCTGCGCTTGCTCCAGCGCGGCGCGATAGGTACGGTCATCAATGGTGAACAACACCTCCCCCTTTTTCACTTCCTGGCCATCGACGTAGTTCACTTTATCAATGTAGCCGGAAACGCGGGGGCGAAGCTGGACGCTTTCCACCGCTTCAATCCGCCCATTAAAGCTGTCCCACTGGCTAATGGATTTCACAACCACGTCAGCGGCGCTCACCACAGGCGCTTGCGGCGCGGCGTTTTGCGCGGCCCCCTCATCGCACCCGACAAGGAGCGTGGAGAGGAGTATCGCGCCCAGCGCAGCCAGATGAACGTTACCCCAGTTTTTTTGCAGGCTCATTATTTTTATTCCGATATGGGTAGCCGCCGGGCAAGACGCAGCGGGAGACGCCGCGCCACTTCCTTTGTCCGGACAGGCTTTAGGCTATTTGTGTCGGTCATCGCCACAAAAATGTAACAGTTGCGAATACACTATTCGCGGCGATTGTAGGAAGGCGCTTAATTTAGTGCAAGAATAATTGTTGCACTTTATGTGCTATTCCCGACTTTGAGAAATGGCGCAATACTGCCAGGGTTTTAAATGCAACAATAAAACTTGCAATTAGTCTAAAAGCGATCCATTTTTAAATGCAACAAACACAAATACTTTTTTCTAAGCTGCGCGGGGGGAACCAGATGAACACTGGCGCATTCATTCACGATTTACTCGACTGGATCGACAACAATCTTGATAGCCGCCTGGATATTGAGACCGTCGCCAGGCGCGCCGGTTATTCGAAATGGCACCTGCAGCGGATATTCAAAGAGCATACCGGTTATCCTCTCGGCGAGTATATTCGCGTGCAAAAGCTGCAAAAATCGGTCGAGCGCTTAGCCCACAGCGATGAACCGATTTTGAACGTGGCGATCGCCCTCGGCTTTGACTCCCAGCAGTCCTTCAACCGCAGCTTCAAGCGTCAGTTCGGCCAGGCGCCCGGCGCATGGCGACGCAGCATCGGCAGCGCGGAGACGCAGCGATGATGCCTATGAAGAAACGGGCGGCTGGGGCTGCCGGATGTCAATCCCGGCTTTATCTCGGTGCGGCCTGCAAAGCGAGGGCCTGTGCGTATTCACTTAGCAAAGGTGCCAGAAGGGATTGAACTAGCGGCGGGGTTTACTGCCAGCGTTGCCATGATACCTTAGAAAATTTTAAATTCGTTAAAGCACCATTTTCATATCAAAACAGAGTAGGTCTGTCCCCGTGACAGAGGATGTATACGCTTTTTCGCCGATTAAAACAAAACCCCGGCTGGCATAAAAAAAACGAGCATTTGGCGTAGATGATAACTCCAGAAATTGCATTCCTGACTTCCTCGCCTCATCCAGAAGTGCAGAGAGGAATCTGGTCCCGATTCCTTTCCCCTGGAGCTCGGGGAGAACGTAGAAGGCTTTCAGTGTGTTGGTGGCCACGTCAAGGAGTGCGGTAGCGATGATCTTTCCTTCATCATCTTGCCCGATGAAAAAAAATTCTTTGGTCATTAATTCACGAAATCCATCCGGCATCAAATCTGACGTCCAGGCGCTGATAACCTCATCACTATAACTGCCCTTACATCCAAACCGAATGGCTTGATTCCTTAGCGCCCAGCACTCCTCTGCGTTTCCAGTGTTTGCAACTTTGATATTCATAAGACCTGAACCCTGCAAATTTTATTATCACAATATATTTACATTATGTGTTAGACAAACGCTTTGCAATCACTGAATACCTGCTGCATTAGCCACCCTAACGCTCTGAGTGACATCAACAGGTAACGAACTAAAAAAGGTATTGTGCAGCGAGGTTTTTCACAGGCATAGCAGCAGAATTCACAAACTGCACGCCTGTAACCCCGGTAGGGCGCCAGCCGCCACCGGGGGAAGACAGGCCGCTAGTAGCGCACGCAGACCGACTTCGTTTCGCACCAGTCGTCCAGCCAGTCGGGACCGAAATCACGGCCGGTGCCGGACTGCTTCATGCCGCCGAACGGCAGGTTAGCGTCGATCAGCGTATGGCTGTTAACCCACACCGTTCCCGCCTGCAGGCGATCGGTATAGCTCAGCGCCTGGCTCAGGTCGCGGGTCCAGACGCTGGCGGTCAGGCCAAAATCGCT
The DNA here is from genome assembly GCF_001808475.1 of Klebsiella sp. HMSC09D12. Lineage (NCBI taxonomy): Bacteria > Pseudomonadati > Pseudomonadota > Gammaproteobacteria > Enterobacterales > Enterobacteriaceae > Klebsiella > Klebsiella sp. HMSC09D12. The sequence goes on from NZ_KV793439.1 coordinate 20,297, forward strand.
GTCGTTGGCCAGGCGCAGCGCCTCTTCGCCGTCGGCCACGCGCACCAGGTTTACCACCGGGCCGAAAACCTCTTCCCGGCTGAGGCGCAGCCCGGCGTCGGGATTAATTACCAGCGTTGGGGCAATATAGTATCCTTGGGTATCCGGCCCTATATTACCGCTAATCAGTTCTGCCTTCTGCTGACGGGCGTCATCAAGATAGGCCGCCACTTTGGCGCAATGCGCCTGCGACACTACCGGGTTAATCTGGCTGCTCTCCAGCATGCCTGGCCCCACCTGTAGCGACTTCACTGCCTGCTCGAAGCCGCTCACCAGCGTATCGAACAGCGGCGCTTCGATATAAATGCGCGAACTGGCGGCACATACCTGCCCCTGATTGAGAAAGCTACCGGTCATGAGTCCCTCAATAACCCATTGCGGATCGGCATCTTTCAGCACGATAGCCGGGTTCTTACCGCCCAGCTCCAGCGTGACCCGGGTCAGACGGTCGGCGGCGACGCGGGCGATTTGTTTGCCTGTCGCCGTTGATCCAGTAAAGCTGACTTTAGCGACGTGTGGGTGAGAGGTCAGCGCCGCACCGCACCCGGTCCCGCTACCGGTCACCACGTTAAAGACGCCGTCCGGCACGCCGGCTTCGGTTGCCAGTTCCGCTACCCGCAGCAGGGTCAGTGGCGTGGTTTCCGACGGCTTAATGACGATAGAACAGCCTGCAGCCAGCGCGGGCATCACTTTCCACATGCCGATCATCAGCGGGAAGTTCCACGGTACGATCCCGGCGACAACCCCCACCGGTTCTTTTTTGGTCCACGCCTGATAGCGCGCACCCGGCGGGAAGGGAATCGACACGTCCAGGGTCCGTCCGCTGATTTTAGTGGTCAGCCCGGCGGTATAGCGCATCCAGTTCAGGGTACAGCCCACTTCGAAGGCCCGGGAAATATTAATCGATTTCCCCTGTTCAAGCGTCTCCAGCTGCGCCAGCTCTTCGCCATGCTGCTCAACCAGATCGGCGAAGCGCAGCAGAATACGTTCGCGATCGGCGGGCGTTCGCCCTGCCCAGCTGCGGGAAACGAAGGCGCGCCAGGCAGACATGACTGCCCGATCGACATCGGCGGCACTGGCGTCCGCGGTGCTGGCGATAGCCTGGCCGGTTGCCGGGTTCCAGACGGTTAAGCGCTTTTCACTCTCTGCCGCCTGCTGTGCGCCGTCGAGATATAAACCATGCTGCCTGTCTAAAAACTGCTGTACGCTGGCGAGTAGCGCGACCTCTGATGTGGACATACCCCTTCCTTATTGTTCGCGGATAGTGGTTTCAGTCTATGCCGGGGGCGCGATTCACGCTTTTTTCTCTGTGACATTCGCTTTTGCCGCTGTGACAGGCGCCGCAATTAAGGGGATTTCGCGGACAAAAAATGTGCAGCAGGTAATAGTTCTTTCATATACTCCGCCTTTTACCCTTGTCTCCGGCATCATAAATGCAACAATGCATAAACATTACCATTACAAGGGATGCGCGATGAGTACGGCAAATCGTGGACAGGATTACCAGCATTGGTTAGCCAAAATCAATCAAGTGTGCGGCCAGTTCGCCGCTCGCCCGCTGGATGATAATTTTCACGGTGAGATAGACGCCAGCTATGCGGGCGACCTGAAAGTCAGCACGGTAACCGCTCGCGGCATCAACCTCTACCGTACCCGGCAGGAGATCCAGCGCGATAACGACGCCTGGTTTTATACCGTCTTCCAGCTCTCAGGTCAGGCGACAATCGAGCAGGACGGTCGCCAGGCGATGCTGGAGAGCGGCGATATCACCCTGATTGATGCTTCTCGCCCCTGTTCAATAATCTGGCAGCAAACCTCGCGTCAGGCTTCGCTGCTGCTGCCAAGGTCGCTGCTGGAACAGCAACTGCGCGGCAGTGAAATCAGCATTGCCACCCGGCTGGCAAAAACCCTGCCGATGGTCCAGCTCAGTCAGCGACTGCTGCATGAGAGCATGAACAGCCCCGAGCTATCGGCCAGCGAAAGCAAAGCGGCGCTGGAGGCGATAGTTTGCCTGCTGCGCCCCATGCTGCACCATCAGGAGGCCCAGCCCACCCGGCGCGATAAACAGTTTCAGAAAATCATGGCGTTAATCGATGAGTCGATTCAGGCGGAACATCTGCGCCCGGAGTGGCTGGCCAGCGAAACCGGTATGTCGGTGCGCAGTCTTTACCGCCTGTTTGCGGAAAAGGGGCTGGTGGTGGCGCAATATATCAAGAATCGTCGGCTCGATCTCTGCGCCCGCGCGCTGGAAAGCGCCCATGATGATGAAAAGCTGGCGGGGATCGGCTACAGCTGGGGTTTCAGCGATCATAGCCATTTCTCCACCGCCTTTAAGCAGCGCTTCGGCGTCTCGCCGGGGGAGTATCGCAAGCGCTGCCGATAGCTATTTTTTCAGCCATTTGCCGTTAAGGCCCTGCACATACTCGCCAGGCTGCGCCCTGGCGACGAGCTTCTGCCCGGCCATTTTCGCCACCTGATCCACCGGCAGGTTGTTGTCGTCCGCCAGTTGCTGATAGCTGTCGCTGCGGGCGGCGTTGATCTGTTTAACCAGCGCCAGGGTTTCTTTATCCTGGCGCAGCGGTTGAAGATAGCCGTTCAGCGTTTCGCCGACTCGCCCCTGCTGCCGCGCTTCGCTTAGGGTTAACGCCAGCGCCTGAGTGCTCAACAACGCCAGCGCCAGCGTCGCGATTAACCATCGTTTTCTCATCATCGCTTCAGAACAGATCGCTACGGGTTTTCAGCAGATTCTCAACGTCTTTATCCACTTTGATATGAATCTCATGTTCAATTTTGACGTTCATATTGATGGTGATCGGCTCTTTCGACGCCGCAATTTCAATACGCGGCGTACAGCCCGCCAGCAGCATGGTTGCCAGAAAAGCGGTGAATAGTTTGATCATTATTGTTGTTCCTTACAGGTATGACTGTCCTGGCAGCGCTGGGCGGGCAGTCTGGCGTTCTGCTCCAGCCACGCCTGCAGATTGTCGCCGAAACGCAAGCTGCGCCACAGGTCAAAAATATTCTCTTCATGGGAGTAGTTTAAGTGCACCGTGTTGCTTTTGCCCTCTACCCGACTGGTGCCGCTGATGGTCGCCTTCAGCGTCAGTACGCCGAGGTTATCGAGATTGATCCGCGTCCACGAGGTGGCCACTTCCATATAGCGCAGCCAGTTAATGGCCGCCCCGGCGGAGACGTTGTCGGCCACCAGCGCGTCAGCGGTGTCTTTATCCAGGCGCATCGTCATCGGCCCCGGATTGCTGAACCAGCCGTCCTTAATGATCCATTTATCGTTATCCAGCCACAGCGGCAGCGCGCCGTTGAACGGGCCGGAAACGGCGAACTGCTTCACTTTAATGGCGCTAATTAATTCGCTGCTGGAGATGTTCTGCAGGCGCAGCAGCGCCGGGTCGTGCTGCGGCATCCGCAGCTGCTGCATGGTTAGCTTGCCGCCGAGAATATCGACGCTGACGTTGCTCAACTGTAAAGGAGCGTCTTCGCTCCAGGGCCAGGCTCCCTGAAGATCTGCCGTCAGATTGCGCGCCGTAAACTGGTTGACGACTTCGCCAATGCGCAGCGAAACCGGATGGCGGGTGCCAAGCTGCCAGATGCCTTCGCTAAAGCGGAACGGCAGCACGAAATCGACGCCGTTGATCTGGTTATCCGGCATCCAGGCGCTGCCGCCTTTGAGCACCCCGTGCCCCCCCGCCTCAAAGCCCTGACCGGCGGCGGCAGAGAACGCGACCTGGGCGTACAGTGAACCTTCGCGCAGGTTCATCTTCCATTCCGGCGGCACCAGCGGCTGGAAAACGGTTAATGACTGTTTCGGCCACCACGCCTGCCCGCGCAGGCGCTCGCCGTCCCAGCGTCCGGTGACGCGGACGGGGCCAATTTTTTGCGCATGCAGGGAACCATTGAACTGGAACCAGGTTGGATCGCGACCCTCAACGTTAAATTTCAGCGTTGACGGCGGCAGTTCGCTGCCGCCGCTGAAGGTGGTTTTTCCGGCATCCAGCGACAGCGCGCCGGTCAGTCGCGGATGCTGCTCATCGCGCAGCCAGTGAATCGGTTTATCCAGGGTGAGGCGCGGCGTGCTCACCAGCATGGAACCATACTGCAGCTTATCGAAACCGGTCGACAGGCTATTGAGCACGATGGCGCTATCAACCCATTCACCCGCGCCTTTAACGTCCCAGCGCGCCTGCATCGGGGTAAAATGGCCATCGCCCCAGTAGCGCCACTGCCAGCGGCCGCGGTCGGGCATAAAATTGTCGGCCTGGCCGTCGAGATGCAGGGTAAAATCCCCCATCTCCTGCTCATGGGCGCGGAGAATGGCCTGCAGGCGGCCATCCACGCCCTGCTGCGTCACGGTGACGCCCGCCAGCGGCCAGCGAATTTCATCGATGTTCAGTGAGTCGATGACCCGCCCGCGCGAACGCAGCAGCGCCCCAGGATGAAAGTTGAGGATCGGCGCGATAAGCGGACCGCTCAGCTGCGCGGGCAGTCTGGCGTAAAAAATCAGATCGCCAAGTTTGGCCTCGCCGGTCAGCTGTAGCGGCATGTCGCTGCTGTCCATACTCAGCTTACCGGGGCCAATATTGAGCACGGCATTACCCTTACCAGCCTGACCCTGGGTAAGCACGTTCAACCGCCCGCTGACCTGCATCTGTTCGGTGCCCTGTTGCCAGTTACCCACCGAAAGCGCAACGCGACCGCTTAACGCATTGCCCGCATACTCGGTGTGCCAGCGGCCATCGCTGATAGCGATACGATCCGGGGTGATTTCCCACGGCAGGTCGAGAATCGGCTCCACTTCACCACGCGGCGTGACCAACAGCTGCCCGCGATTCTCATGCCACTCCAGTTCGGCGTCGACAAGGCCGGGTGTCTGAGGAAATTCAAAAGTGCTAAACAGATGACCATCAACCGGCAAACCGTCCGGCACCAGCGGCATCTGAAACTCGCCCACCAGCTTCACCGGCGCCTGGCCTTCTACCAGACGCGCGGAAAAGTCGCTGACCGTCAGCGCCTGGCCGCGCAGGCGCGCCTGGAGAGAGACCTCTTCTCCGGCGTAACCGATATCCTGCTGCTGCGGGGTCAACGACATCACCAGACGCCCCTGCCATTTCTCCCACGGCGACAGACGCAGATTTTCAATCGTCAGCCAGCTGTATGGCAGCATCGATTGCCACTCGGCAAGGGTTTTCGGCGCCCCCGGCGCGGCTTCGCTGTGCGGTAATTTATTCAGGCAGGCGCTGTTAATATCCAGCTCAGTGATATGTAAACGCCAGCGGCTGGGGCGGGAGAGCTCGGCGTTAGCGACACGCGCGATTTCGCAGTCGCCTACCAGGTAGCGTAAATCCGGAATACGCAGGGAAGAGCGCGTCAGGCGCGGGCTCTCGCTGAGGGAGATTCGGGTGCCCGCAGGTAGCCAGATGCCTGCCAGCGTGGGCACCCAGTGGGTGAGCGTCAACAGCAAAGCCAGCGGTAGCAGCACGAGTGCTAATAATAGCGCGATGGCGGCTTTATATTTACCCTTCATGGGCAGCTAATATCCTGATTCGAAATAAGTAAAAGCCGAGAGGCCGTCATTGTGGCACGTTCGACCTGCGAGTTAAAGTTCCCATCCCGTTTAAGCGTAGTCGCCGCCCTGTGATTCACCAGCAGACCATTTAGCCGGGGTTTAGTTTTCTCCTGCGACACTGGTCACCCACCGGGAACGTAAACGGATGCTGCTGTGGACTTAATTATCTCGCTGATGGCGTACGCTCAGGGCCACTATTCATTGGTATTACTGATGGTTTTCCTGCTGACGTTCACCAAATCCTGCGCCGTTATCTCGCTGCTGATTCCGGGAACTTCCGGTCTGCTGCTGTTCGGCACCCTGGCTTCGGCCAGCGCCGGGCATTTCTTGTTAATGTGGATGAGCGCCAGCTTCGGCGCAATCGGCGGATTCTGGCTGTCATGGCTAACCGGCCGTCATTACCAGCATCATCTGTATCGTATTCGCTGGCTTAACGCCGAGCGTCTCGCGCGCGGCCAGCTGTTCCTGCGCCGCCACGGCGCATGGGCGGTTTTTTTTGGCCGCTTTCTTTCCCCCCTGCGCGCCACCGTGCCGCTGGTAACCGGCGCCAGCGGGACGTCCTTCCGCCGTTTCCAGCTGGCCAACGTCAGTTCCGGCTTGCTGTGGCCGTTAATCCTGCTGGCGCCAGGCGCTTTAAGCCTCAATTTTTGGTGAAACGTATTGTCTTTTAAAGAGATTTCTTAACTCAGCGATATGCTCTAGAATTATTACTATAGCCTGGTAATTAAACTATTTTTTAATAATTGTAAGATTATTTTAATTATGCTACCGTGACGGTATTATCACTGGAGAAAAGTCTTATGAAAATCGCTGTGTACAGTACGAAACAGTACGACAAGAAGTATCTGCAGCATGTCAATGATGCATACGGCTTTGAACTGGAATTTTTTGACTTCCTGCTCACCGAAAAGACCGCCAAAACCGCCAACGGCTGTGAAGCGGTATGCATTTTCGTTAACGATGACGGTAGCCGCCCGGTACTTGAAGAACTGAAAGCCCACGGCGTGAAGTACATCGCGCTGCGCTGCGCCGGGTTCAACAACGTTGACCTCGACGCCGCGAAAGAGCTGGGCCTGCGGGTAGTACGCGTCCCGGCCTACTCGCCGGAAGCGGTCGCTGAGCACGCAATCGGCATGATGATGTCGCTGAACCGCCGCATTCATCGCGCCTATCAGCGCACTCGCGATGCTAACTTCTCCCTTGAGGGGCTGACCGGCTTCACTATGCACGGTAAAACCGCCGGCGTTATCGGCACCGGTAAGATTGGCGTTGCCGCGCTGCGCATCCTTAAAGGTTTCGGTATGCGCCTGCTGGCGTTTGATCCCTATCCAAGCGCCGCCGCGCTGGATATGGGCGTGGAGTATGTCGATCTGGAAACGCTATACCGGGAGTCCGATGTTATCTCCCTGCACTGCCCGCTGACCGATGAGAACTATCATTTGCTGAACCATGCCGCGTTCGATCGGATGAAAGATGGGGTGATGATCATCAACACCAGTCGCGGCGCGCTTATCGATTCGCAGGCAGCGATCGATGCCCTGAAGCACCAGAAAATTGGCGCGCTGGGGATGGACGTGTATGAGAACGAACGCGATCTGTTCTTTGAAGATAAGTCTAACGACGTTATTCAGGACGATGTCTTCCGCCGTCTTTCCGCCTGCCACAACGTTCTGTTTACCGGTCACCAGGCGTTTTTGACCGCAGAGGCGTTGATCAGTATCTCGCAGACCACCCTCGACAACCTGCGTCAGGTGGATGCTGGCGAAACCTGCCCTAACGCACTGGTCTGATTTTCCTTGCCCTTTTGTGCTCCCCTTCCGCGGGGGGCACATTCAGATAATCCCCACAGAAATCCCCTGCGATAAAGTTACAATCCCCTTCATTTATTGATGTGATAAATATTTATGGAGATTAAATGAATAAGATTGCTGCGCTGCTGGCGGCGGGAATGTTGCTATCGGGCTGCGTTTATAACAGCAAAGTGTCGACCAGAGCGGAACAGCTTCAGCACCACCGTTTTGTGCTGACCAGCGTCAACGGTCAACCGCTGAAAGCCGCCGATAAGCCGCTGGAGCTGAGCTTTGGCGAAAAGATGCCAATAACAGGCAATATGTACGTTTCAGGCAATATGTGCAACCGCTTTAGCGGCACGGGTAAAGTCTCTGACGGCGAGCTGAAGGTTGAAGAGCTGGCGATGACCCGCATGCTCTGCACGGACTCGCAGCTGAGCGCGCTGGACGCCACGCTGAGCAAAATGCTGCGCGACGGTGCGCAGGTCGACCTGACGGAAACGCAGCTGACGCTGGCAACCGCCGACCAGACGCTGGTGTATAAGCTCGCCGACCTGATGAATTAATAGTTACCGCAGCTTCCGCCTGCCAGCGCCTGCTCGCTGCATCGCTTGCCGTTCGGTAATGCGCACATGCCGATAGCGGAGCCATCAAGCTGGCGGGCTACGGATAACGAGCCGCCAACCATGGCGCAGTTCGCCTGCCCGCTGCTGCTCATCGCGGCACGCATCCCTGGCGTCACGTGCGCCGCCGTTGCCTGCTGAACAGGTTCATCATTACTACTACACGCCGACAGTAACAGCGCAGCACATCCCACTAAAAACGCAGCTCGCATCTTCTCTCCCCTCAGATACATCTTAAAATGAACAAGCTCAAGAATAATAGGCAGCTCAGCGCGCCACGTCGAGAGGCGAAGTACGTATTTATGCGTTGTGTTAACATTTTTTAGCAATTTTTTCGCGATAGCAGTTTGTCTGCATGAACGCATTAATCTCTCAGTGTGGGTGTGACACATCGTCATGATGCGATTGGGTCGTTGCACGTAAAGATATCATTCTTTATTCTGCAAACATATCTTCTACAGCGGAGCTGTTTTCTCTTCCTGTCATTCAATAAAAATGCCCGGCTAAGGGCTATGCCGATTTAGCCGGGCGTAGGGTCATTAATTTGGCACAACTCCAGAATAGAATGTTCCAGCCAGATATTGCGTATTGGTTACCGCATAGGCTTGCGTCATCACGCTTGAATCGACATCATCAAACGGATGACGGAAATAGGCATCGTGCTCTGATTTAGCTTTATCAAAAAACATCACACGCCCGGAAAAATAAAGAATACCATCATCAAGATTGCGAAAAACCATCTGAAAGACCGGCGTAATATTGACGCGATCGGCACTTTCATTAGAGGGGTCCCAAAGGTTAATGAAGTTCCCTGCCACACGGACATATTTCCCTTCAACAACCTCACCATTTTTTGCTCTGTAGATAGCCTGCAAAGTTGCCCACGGCAGTGCTATGAATTGCATATTTTCATCCTTAATAAAATTTAGTAATCTGGTTTTCTTGATAGATTAATCATCGACAGATTAACCTTGGGTTATATCATAACGTTGCGATACATTATCGGCTCATCTGCTATTAAAAAAATGAAATTAGCATGGCATACCCTCCATTTGCTGTAGTATAAACTTTGTCCTTTCAGGGGATTCCTGTAAAGGTGATATTCTGCTTTGGATTAGCAGATTTTATTGCCGGTCAACTCATTACTCGAGCCCTGAGCCAACCATAGATAAAGGATTCATTAGCATCGTTTCTTTCAGCCAACTCCAGATAATATTGCCCTTGACTACAGTTTAATGCTCGTAATAGTACCGTCTCACCTTCACTGCCTCTGCGAATAAGATACTGGCTTAAGGCGTTAATCGTTCTGGGGCCGATAGCACCATCGACCACGAGGTCCGGATACAGCACTCCGCGATGATTAAAGGCATTTAGCCATCGCTGAAGCCACTTACCCGGCAGAATGGTGCCCATATTGACCCCGGCATCACACAGTTTTTCAGCAAGCGGGGTAGATATCTCAGCAACATGGTCGAACCGGGGCGCAATCCAGTAGTCCGCGTTGAGAATATCCAGCGCCTGCTGGCGCGGCAGTTTTTGCATAGGTCCATCATAACCATGCGCGCGGGCAGTGGCCTGAGTAATCCCCCAATTTGTTGGGCCACCTCGATCGTCCGGATGATTTACATAGCCGCCCTCCTTATCCAAAATGGCGTTAAAAATCTCATCTTTATTCATACATCCCTCATTTATCGATTAAATGCGCGATATTCCCCCTGACGAGGAATACGGTAATAAGTATAAAAAAATTGACGCTGACGACTAACCAATGGGTCGATTCATACAGGCCAAAAAGATAGCGAAACGGTATGCTGGCATAGGTAAGTACCAGTAAATATGCCGTGTATGATATCCATGGCCGATGTCTTCGGTAGCACGCGCGGCGATAAAACATCAAGTTCAGAGTGATCAAAGCGCAGACAATTGCGTTAATCAGCGCCGGCAGTTCATTTTCCATTTGGCCGTTCACTATTGTTGCGAGTGAGTATTTTGTACAATTCGGTGAGATCTTGATTATTCAGAAATGTGAGTATCTTAATAATCAGCGCGGATAGCAGTACGGCGCCTAACGCGTCTAAAGACCGTTCACTGTATCCGGTCCAGATTGCCAGCTTCGTACCAATTAACCCGGCGCCCAATACGCCGACAATAAAGGAAGTCATAAAATAGGCAGCCAGTCTGAAACGTGAAATATTTACTGCGGTCGCCACATAAAACACGGCGCCAGCAAATGCGCCGAACACAACGCCATAATCAATACCTGCGATCAGGCCAAATAGACTCGCTGCCATTAATCCTCCAGTAACAATTGCCGACGTACCGGAAACAGGATCGGACATTCACCCTCCCTTCTTTCACTGACATTCCTGATGGTCATAACAAATGGCGAAGGAAAGCAGCATCATGCTAATGCTTTTACTTTGCCGTAATCTTTTTTCTTTTTTGCAAACCCAGCGCATAGATGGCCCTGTGACAGAGCCAGGTCCCAGGTTGCGCATAGTGGTGTGAAAATTCTTGCTGATAAACAATGGTGGCACGCGCAATTTGCCGTTTATATTCCTCAAGCTGCCAAAAAATATCCTGGGCAACAAAGTTAATGGGCAATGCGTCCTCGATACGCGCTGGCGTATGGTGCTTTCCCTTAGCCTGAATCTGAGCGCGAGAAGGCGTAGGCCGGTGGAGGCGTTCTGAACTGAGGGCTTGTGGATTTTGTAAGTGAGAGCGCTGCGCACGGCGACGACCGGCAGCGGAACCATGAAACGCGGTTTTACGGGACATTGCGGTCTCCTGAATGAGCTTTGACGGTGCGTCAGCGATGAATCCTCTCCCGCTGGCTTCACCCCAAAGCGCATTGCGTTATGGTGCTGGCTTTTCAGCCACGTAGATTCATTTTCGAATCGTTGTATTTCACCGACGATAGCGCGGTGTGTTTCAAGTCGATGAAGAAAGAATACCTCAGGGTTAATTAAAAACAAATACCTATGGGTATATTTTATGGTGCAATTAGAATAACACTCTGAAAATATTCAAAATTTAGTTACAAGGCAGGGTTTTGCCGGGAGGGAAACGATGCAGGCGGGCGATGCGCCAGATTGCCAGCATAAAAGAGCTTCTGGACATGATTTCTCGCATCCAGCGCAGGTAAACCCGGTGCTTAAACAACTTGCCGGGAAATTTTACCTGCTGGACTTGATACTTAAGGCTGGAACGGGAGGAGGGTTTGAACGCTAGTAAAGCGTTAAACAAACCGTTTAACGCTATGGCTGTAGATCACGCGGCCAATAATTTTCAGATACTGTTCATGGCTTTCGCCGATCGTCCAGTCGGCATATTTGCAGTTATCAGAATGCACAAGCAGGCCATCCGCCGTGAATTGAAGACGCTTCACCAACACCGCCCCTTTGAACGAAAAGACATAGATACCGTCACCTTCAAAGTAATCTTTCGAGACATCAACAAAGATGTAATCACCGGTCTCGATGGTGCCGGACATGCTATCGCCGGAAACCGTAATCACCTTGATATGCTCTGCGGGCCGGTTACCAAAAAGCCTCAGCGCGCCGGCAGTGTCATAGGTGATACTGTTGACCGTTTCATCAACCTCGCTTGAGACAATACATCCTGGTCCCGCGCTGGCCTGAGCGTCCAGAACCTCAATGACGTACTGCATCTGAGGTGTGTCTTCCACCGGTTCTCGTTCGATATCAATACTTCCGCTAATGCCGTCCATCCAGCCGCGGGGCAAATTGAAAGAAGATTCAATAAGATCGACCATCTCGTCAGCTATCCTTTTCTTTTGTTTCTTGCCTTCCGGGTAGAGCATCCTGGAAACGTAAGAAGGCTCCCGCCCAAGGGTTCGGGCTACATCAACAGCTTTACCGCCGCATAAATTATCACGGATATAGATCAAGCGCTGACGTCTGATTTCGTATTTATCCATCGTAATCTGTCTAACACCAGTTACCAGCAGGTATCTAAAATATAGCAAAGCGCCATTAAATTACCTATAGGTAATGTACGCGAAATTTTCGTTCTCAACGCTTTGCTCACCTCCACTGGCAACACTGCTACTTATGGAAAAATGGAGCCTGTGATTTTGGTGTAGGCTGTCGTTTATAAGCAAACAACGCTGTAATAAGTTGAATTAATTTATCTAAATTATGGATTTTATCGCTACCGGAGATCAAAAAAGCCTGTTGCTCAGGGGTCTATACTTAAACACGGTATCGCAAACCCTACGCCCTGCGCGAACTGAAGCGGGTCGCGTTTTGAGCGCGCTCAGGCTGATCAGAGATGCATTTTTAGCCAGCGACAGGATCGCGCCGATAGCGGTTTTAAAGCAGAGATAAGCGAGTGCCCAGGTTGCATCACTGGGCATAAAAAGTTTTTTTCAAATATTTAGCAATGTGAGTATTGATATGATCACTATTGACGGTAATGGCGCGGTTGCTTCAGTCGCGTTTCGCACCAGTGAAGTTATCGCCATCTACCCGATCACGCCCAGCTCTACAATGGCGGAGCAGGCGGATGCCTGGGCTGGCAACGGGCTGAAAAACGTCTGGGGCGATGTCCCCCGCGTCGTCGAGATGCAGTCGGAGGCCGGGGCGATCGGCGCCGTACACGGTGCGCTGCAGACCGGTGCGCTCTCAACCTCTTTTACTTCATCGCAGGGTTTACTGCTGATGATCCCGACGCTGTACAAACTGGCGGGCCAGCTGATGCCGTTTGTGCTGCACGTCGCCGCCCGTACCGTGGCCACCCACGCGCTCTCTATCTTCGGCGATCACTCCGACGTGATGGCCGTACGTCAGACAGGCTGCGCGATGCTCTGCGCCAGCAGCGTTCAGGAAGCTCAGGATTTTGCGCTGATTTCACATATCGCCACGCTGCAAAGTCGCGTGCCATTCATTCATTTCTTTGATGGCTTCCGTACCTCGCACGAAATCAACAAAATCGCTCCACTGGCAGACGATACCATTCGTAGCCTGCTGCCGCAGGAAAGAATTGATGAACATCGCCAGCGCGCCCTGAACCCGGAACATCCGGTTATCCGCGGCACCTCAGCTAATCCGGATACGTATTTCCAGTCACGTGAAGCGACGAATCCGTGGTACAACGCGGTCTATGAGTGTGTCGAAACGGCAATGGATGATTTTGCCGCCGCCACCGGACGTCAGTACAAACCCTTTGAGTTTTACGGTCATCCGCAGGCTGAGCGCGTAATCGTCATTATGGGCTCCGCCATCGGTACCTGTGAAGAAGTGGTCGATGAGCTGCTGAGCCGCGGTGAAAAAGTCGGCGTGCTAAAAGTTCGTCTTTACCGCCCCTTCTCTGCCGCGCACCTGCTTGAAGCCTTACCGCCGAGCACCCAAGCCGTGGCGGTGCTGGACCGCACCAAAGAACCGGGGTCCCAGGCCGAGCCGCTCTATCTCGACGTCATGACCGCCCTGGCCGAAGCCTTTAACCGCGGCGAGCGAGAAACCCTGCCGCGCACCATTGGCGGACGCTATGGCCTCTCTTCAAAAGAGTTCGGTCCGGAGTGTGTCCTGGCCATCTTCAAGGAGCTGAGCGCCGCTAAACCCAAGCCGCGCTTTACCGTCGGCATCTACGATGACGTCACTAATCTTTCCCTGCCGCTGGTCGAAAATACGCTCCCCTCGGAAGCGAAACTGGAAGCCCTCTTCTACGGGCTCGGCAGCGACGGTAGCGTCTCGGCTACGAAAAACAATATCAAGATTATCGGTAACTCTACGCCGTGGTTCTCGCAGGGCTATTTCGTCTATGACTCGAAAAAGGCCGGCGGGCTGACGGTTTCACATCTGCGCGTCAGCGAGAAGCCGATTCGTTCTTCTTATCTGATTTCGCAGGCCGACTTTGTCGGCTGTCACCAGCTGCAGTTTATCGATAAATATCAGATGGCGGAACGTCTGAAGCCCGGCGGTATTTTCCTGCTTAATACGCCCTACAGCGCCGATGAAGTCTGGTCCCGTTTGCCACAAGAAGTCCAGGCCACCCTCAATCAGAAAAAAGCGCGTTTTTATATCGTCAACGCGGCAAAAATCGCCCGTGAATGCAGCCTGGGGGCGCGTATCAACACCGTTATGCAGATGGCCTTTTTCCACCTGACGCGGATCCTGCCGGGCGATAACGCGCTGGCGGAGCTACAGGGGGCCATTGCCAAAAGCTACAGCAGCAAAGGCCAGGAGCTGGTGGAGCGTAACTGGCAGGCGCTGGCGATGGCCCGCGAGTCGCTGGCGGAAGTGCCGCTACGGCCGGTTGACGGCAACAGCCCGAATCGCCCACCGGTCGTCTCCGACGCCGCGCCGGATTTCGTAAAAACCGTCACCGCCGCGATGCTGGCCGGGCTCGGCGATGCGCTACCGGTATCCGCTCTGCCGCCGGATGGTACCTGGCCAATGGGCACTACCCGCTGGGAAAAACGCAACATCGCCGAAGAGATCCCGATTTGGAAGGAAGAACTTTGCACCCAGTGTAACCACTGTGTGGCCGCCTGCCCGCACTTGGCAATCCGTGCGAAAGTGGTCTCCCCGGAGGCAATGGAAAATGCGCCGGACAGCCTGCATTCCCTGGACGTCAAATCCCGCGATATGCGCGGTCAGAAATACGTTCTGCAGGTCGCGCCTGAAGATTGTACCGGCTGTAATCTCTGCGTCGAAGTTTGTCCGGCAAAAGACAGGCAGAACCCGGAAATCAAGGCCATCAATATGATGTCGCGCCTTGAGCATGTTGAAGAAGAGAAAGTGAATTATGACTACTTCCTCAACCTGCCGGAAATGGACCGCAGCAAGCTGGAACGTATCGATATCCGCACCTCACAGCTGATCAGCCCGCTGTTTGAATACTCCGGCGCCTGCTCCGGCTGCGGCGAAACGCCATATATCAAACTGCTGACTCAGCTCTACGGCGATCGAATGCTGATTGCCAACGCCACCGGCTGTTCATCGATTTACGGCGGCAACCTCCCTTCCACGCCCTACACCACCGATGCCAATGGTCGCGGGCCGGCCTGGGCCAACTCGCTGTTTGAGGATAACGCCGAATTTGGGCTTGGCTTCCGACTTACCGTCGATCAGCATCGGCAGCGCGTCATGCGTCTGTTGGCGCAGTTCGCCGATAAACTTCCGCCCGAGCTTAACGATGCGCTGCACGCAGAAGCAACGCCTGAGGTGCGCCGCGAGCAGATAGCCGAGCTGCGCAAGGTACTGGCAAATGAAGAAGGCGCGAAGGAGCTGTTAACCGACGCCGACGCGCTGGTGGAAAAATCGATCTGGCTGATTGGCGGCGACGGCTGGGCCTATGATATTGGCTTCGGTGGTCTCGACCACGTGCTGAGTCTGACCGAAAACGTCAATATTCTGGTGCTCGATACCCAGTGCTACTCCAATACCGGCGGTCAGGCATCGAAGGCTACGCCGCTGGGAGCCGTCACGAAGTTTGGCGAGCACGGCAAGCGCAAGGCGCGTAAAGATCTCGGCGTGAGCATGATGATGTACGGTCATGTTTATGTGGCGCAGATTTCGCTTGGCGCCCAGTTGAATCAGACGGTAAAAGCCATTCAGGAAGCGGAAGCTTACCCGGGTCCGTCGCTGATTATCGCCTATAGCCCTTGCGAAGAGCACGGTTACGATTTGGCGCTGAGCCACGATCAGATGCGTCAGCTGACCGCCACCGGTTTCTGGCCGCTGTATCGCTTTGACCCGCGTCGTGCCGATGAGGGCAAACTCCCGCTGGCGCTGGACTCCCGTCCGCCGTCAGATACCCTGGCTGAGACGCTGTTGAACGAGCAGCGCTTCCGTCGCCTGAACGCTCAACAGCCGGAAGTCGCGGAACAACTGTGGAAGGATGCAACGGCAGACCTGCAAAAACGCTACGACTTCCTCGCGCAGCTGGCCGGTAAGGCAGAAAAACCGACTACCGAAAGCTAATCTACTGACGTTTTTTTCAGCCCATAAAAAAAGCCCGAATATGAATTCGGGCTTGTCATTTTACCGATCAATAAAACCATTCTCAGGAACGGGCGGCAACATAAAAATTTGGATGACAATAAAAGGCATATAACGGGCGGATAATACGGCATTAACACCGATATGTATAATTTTTATTTTATATGCATTACACGGATTCATTCATTATAATTATCATCATTTCATTCGAATTATTTATTTTAGATTTTACTTATATCGTAACAATTGATATTTACCAGATCTCAATCTGCTCCTTTAGCATGAGTTTACTTCCCTGGAGGAAGCAAAAACAAAAACAGTTAAAGGATTGTCTAAATGAAAAGAAAAGTACTGGCCCTCGTTATCCCGGCATTATTAGCTGCTGGCGCTGCACACTCCGCTGAGATTTATAATAAAGACGGAAATAAACTGGACCTTTATGGCAAGGTGGACGGTCTGCATTATTTCTCTGACGATGCATCAAAAGATGGCGATCAGTCATACGTCCGTCTTGGCTTCAAAGGCGAAACTCAGATTAACGATCAGCTGACCGGCTACGGTCAGTGGGAATATAACGTCCAGGCGAACAACACCGAAGGCGCGGACAACCAGTCCTGGACCCGTCTGGCGTTCGCAGGCCTCAAGTTCGCTGATTACGGTTCATTCGATTATGGCCGTAACTACGGCGTGCTGTACGACGTAGAAGGCTGGACCGATATGCTGCCAGAATTCGGCGGCGACTCTTATACCCAGGCGGATAACTTTATGACCGGCCGCGCCAACGGCGTAGCAACCTACCGCAATACCGACTTCTTCGGTCTGGTTAATGGCCTGAACTTTGCCCTGCAGTACCAGGGTAAAAACGAAAATGCCGGCAGCGGAGAAGGCACCAACAATGGCGATCGCAGCGTACGTAACGCTAACGGCGATGGTTTTGGTCTATCCACTTCTTATGATTTCGGTATGGGTATCAGCGCCGCTGCCGCCTACACCTCCTCTGACCGTACCAACGATCAGATGACCCAGACCACCGCGCAGGGCGATAAAGCGGAAGCCTGGACCACCGGCCTGAAATATGACGCCAATAACATCTATCTGGCGACCATGTATTCCGAAACCCGCAATATGACGCCTTACGGCAACGGTAACGGCGTAGCCAACAAAACTCAGAACTTTGAAGTGACTGCTCAGTATCAGTTCGACTTCGGCCTGCGCCCGGCGGTCTCTTTCCTGATGTCTAAAGGCAAAGATCTGACCAATACCGATGGCGACAAAGATCTGGTGAAATATGCTGACATCGGCGCGACTTATTACTTCAACCGCAATATGTCTACCTATGTCGATTACAAAATCAACCTGCTTGACGAAGACGACAGCTTCTATTCCAACAATGGCATCTCTACCGATGACGTGGTTGCTTTAGGCCTGGTTTACCAGTTCTAAGCTGCGGGCCCGCTGGCAACGGCGGGCTCTCTTCCCTTGCCTCTGAAGCTGCATTCAAAGCAAAACAATATATCAATTGCTTTAAAATAATCGTCCGATGAATGATATATTACTGACAGGAACTGCCGTAGCCGTAGAGGACGCCTGCCATGCACCATCATTGCGTAAAATCATCCCGCATCCACTCCATCGCCTATGATGAATCCTCTGGCATTCTTGAAATCCGTTTCCGCGATAACCAAACGCTACAGTATCTCGGCGTCCCGCCACGCATTTTTCGCGATTTTCTCCAGGTTGTTTCTAAGGGCCGTTTTTACGACGGTGTGATTAAAGGCAAATTTACCGAACGCCGCCGCGCCTGATAGCGAAAGTGTGATTGGGTTCAATATACAATATTCGTCCGGATGGCCTACACTTTAAGTGGTTACTTAAACAGGAGGTTATATGAACAGAATGATTCTTGTGCCCATCGATATTTCCGATACAGAATTAACTGACCGTGTTATCAAGCACGTTGAGGCTGAAGCCAGAATCGATGATGCCGAGGTGCATTTCCTGACCGTCATTCCCTCCCTTCCCTATTACGCTTCGCTGGGAATGGCCTATACCGCAGAGCTGCCGGCGATGGATGACCTCAAAGCCGAATCGGAGTCGCGGCTGAAAGAGATTGTGAAAAAATTTACTATTCCGGAAGACCGTGTCCATTTACACGTTTCCGAGGGTTCGCCGAAAGATAAAATTCTCGCTATGGCGAAATCCCTTCCCGCCGATCTGGTGATCATTTCTTCGCACCGTCCCGATATCACCACCTATCTGCTGGGTTCTAACGCCGCCGCCGTTGTCCGCCATGCGGAATGCTCGGTACTGGTCGTACGATAAACCTATCCTGCCCGCCGCCGTGCGGGCTTTTTCCGCAATCTGAAACTTGGATCGTACCCGAAGTGTCGCAGATAAGGCGATCATTCATCTGGTACTTTAAAAATTTGTACGTTGTGTCTTTTTCATTTTGCTGTATAAAACCCTTGCCCGAATGTGGGGATGTTTTAGAAAATTATAGGGATGAAATGAAAAAGTTAATTATGGTAGTTTTCGCCGCGGCCGCTATTTCTGGTTGCGCCCAGCAGAGCTTCTCGGTAAATCCTGGCGTCACCGTTCAACCTCAGCAGGTGACCACTCACCACTTCTTTGTCAGCGGCATTGGCCAGTCGAAACAGATTGATGCGGCTAAAGTCTGCGGCGGCGCGGATAAAGTGGTTCGTACTGAAGTGCAGCAGACTTTTGTCAACGGCCTGCTGGGTTTTGTGACCCTGGGTATTTATACTCCGCGTGAAGCGCGCGTGTCTTGCGCTAAATAATTACCGGCGCATGAGGATAAGTTCCTCCTGCTTCCGGTTTTAAGCGATCCTTGAGCGATTAGCGCTTGTTGCGATATCCTTTTAAGCATTCGGGGATGTCGCGGCGAAAAATGTAGTGTCTCCCGGACAGGGAGACACTACACACTTATGATTGCACACCGTGGGATTAGCGAGTTTTTCTTGCTATATCCGCGGGAGGTGATGATTTAGAATCGATATTGTAGACCGGCTGTAATGGTATAGTTTTTATTTGCAATGCCAGCCGCATCTCCTCCTATAGAAGCTGATTCACCGCTATAGGTATCAATAATTTGAGTGCCTCCTTTGCCCTCTTCATATTTGCTGTAGGTGAATTCAGCAAAAACTTTGGCATGAGGCGTGATGTAATATCCGGCATCAACCGTTGTACCGTAATAACGCGAATTAGTTGATTTCTCGCGGAAAGTCAGCTCACGCATATAGTGTTCGTCATTATCATGAGCTCTGACCCAATCACTGAACTTAAACAAGGCATTAAATTCAAAGTCGTTGATACGATACTGACCCGCCAGACCAATGTAGGGCATGGAGAATCGCTGGCTGTACCCAATACCTCGCTCGCCGGTTGGAAAATTGCCAGTCGTCGCACCGTTATCATAATTGTAAGAACCACCGGTAGCTGTCCAGCTGAAACGTGTTTCCTGATAACCCGCAATGACGCCTGCTTTATAATTTTCGTCCTGAAAAATCCATCCTTGTACGCTGAGATCGTATTCATTGGCATAATTGACATTAGTGCTGGGATGCGATGAATGATCTGTCCAACCGGACTGGTTATCGTTCATCCAGTCGTAGTCATCCATATGTCCTGAGCCTGAAGCCATTGACGTCCAGCCTCTGGCGGTCAGCGTCAAAAAGGAGTAGGCATCCCATGAGATATCGCCTTTCACAATGGCGACATTCTTTATTTTCCAGTCAAGTTGACTGACTTTTCGCCCTGTATCCGCGTCATAAACTCTCTCCTGTGATTTTCCACTCAGCATCCCTGCAGACGTTGATACAGTAAAACTTTCTGCAGAAAAGTTTGGGCTTAGCTGTATTGATTCGGCATAAGTTGTTCCTGAAAGGGCCGCTATCATCATTACTGCAACGGTACTTTTTTTCATTTTTTTATTCCCATAACCAAAGTTAATCCATGAGTTGCAGTGAAAGTTTAAATCTCATAAAAATATTAGGCAACTGTCAATTTTTGTAATGTTATTATTCCTAAGCAAGACAAAAGGAATGGGGATATGATAAGCACTTCGTTTTGCAAGGAAAAATCACATTGTACAGGGATATACTCAGATTATTATTAGGAATAAATCTTACCCCAGTGAAGTTGCAGAGAATCAGCATGGGCTGGGTTATTATTCTCAATATGCACACCTGTTAAGTACTTAAAAAAATATCTTCGCGGTATAATTATCAGGAGGCAAATGATTATATCGCGATCCGGGTGGCTTAGGGTAAAGGCTGAACAATAAGTGTGAAAGCAAAAAATCTATATTACCTTGCGCCTGGCTGAGCCCGTCCATTCACCGTGTCACGGGGAGGGAAGAAATCTTACACCGTTTCTCTTCAGTGGTTGCAGAAGCCAGCTGGAGCAAGCTGTACCTATGATTACCTGGTACCTGCTTTAAAAGTGAGACACATTGCCAACGCTAACTGATTATCGCAAAGAGTAAGTTCTCGCCTCTTCTACCTGATACCGTCCATCACCAGGCGTATGGGCGTGTTGAGCCTGAAAACGACGTTTTTTTCTTCATGCCAGGTGCATGGAGACCAAAACTCACGACACTAATCGTCAGCAGATGGAAAGCTGCCGTAAAACGCGCTGGTATTCGTCGTCGGAATCCGTACCATACGCGACATACTTTTGCCTGCCGGCTGCGGTAAGCCGGAGCTAACCCATTGCTAACCAGATGGGGCATGAAAACGTAAAAAATGGTGTTCAACGTCGACAATACAGGGATGGAAGAAATCAACGGCGATAGGCTTTAAATGCCTGACGCCAGACTTGCACCGTAATGTTAACTTTGCCCCTTACATGCCTTTTGTTTCAGAGAACGTTTATAATGCTTGATAATCAGCAAGTTACAAAGAAAGAAAAATACAATATCGACAAATTGCAGAAGCGCTTGCGCCGTAACGTCGGCGAGGCGATCGCTGATTTTAATATGATTGAAGAAGGTGACCGCATCATGGTTTGCCTCTCCGGCGGTAAAGACAGCTACACCATGCTGGAGATTTTGCGCAATCTGCAAAAAAGCGCGCCGATATCCTTCTCACTGGTGGCGGTGAACCTCGACCAAAAACAGCCGGGCTTCCCGGAACATATCCTGCCGGAATACCTTGAGCAGTTGGGCGTTGAATATAAGATTGTTGAAGAAAATACCTACGGCATCGTTAAAGAAAAAATTCCGGAAGGCAAAACCACCTGCTCTCTCTGTTCGCGCCTGCGCCGCGGCATTCTTTACCGCACCGCGACTGAGCTGGGCGCCACCAAAATCGCCCTTGGCCACCACCGCGACGACATCCTGCAGACTCTGTTTCTGAATATGTTCTATGGCGGTAAGATGAAAGGGATGCCGCCGAAGCTGATGAGCGACGACGGTAAACATATCGTTATTCGCCCGCTGGCCTACTGCCGGGAAAAAGATATTGAACGTTTCTCTCAGGCGAAAGGTTTCCCGATTATTCCGTGCAACCTGTGCGGTTCACAGCCGAACCTACAGCGTCAGGTGATTGCCGATATGCTGCGCGATTGGGACAAACGCTATCCCGGACGCATCGAAACCATGTTTAGCGCGATGCAGAACGTGGTGCCTTCTCATCTCAGCGACGTTAATCTGTTCGACTTCAAAGGCATTCATCACGGCTCTGCGGTCGTTGACGGCGGCGACCTGGCGTTCGATCGCGAAGAGCTCCCGACGCAGCCGGCCGGCTGGCAACCGGAAGAAGATGATGCGCAGCTGGACGCTCTGCGTCTGAACGTGGTGGAAGTGAAATAATCCTCCTGCGTCTCAGGCAATCGCCTGAGACGCCGCTGCCGGGTCTATTTCAGCAAACGTACCCGGCAGGCCTTGCCTTTAATTTTGCCGTTTTGAAGCTGCCTGAATGCCTTATGCGCTACGCTCTGACGCAGGGCAACGTAGACATGTGCCGGATGAACGGCGATCTTTCCGATGTCAGCACCATCAAGACCGATATCACCGGTCAACGCTCCCAGCACATCGCCCGGACGCATTTTAGCCTTTTTACCGCCGTCAATGCACAGCGTGGCCATCTCTGCCTGCAGCGGCGTAATCGAGCTATTCATCGGCCCGTCCATCCAGTTGAGCTTCATTTGCAGCATTTCGGCAAGAATGTTCGCACGCTGCGCCTCTTCCGGCGCGCAGAGGCTAATCGCCAGACCGCTTTCACCGGCGCGAGCGGTACGGCCAATGCGATGCACGTGTACCTCCGGGTCCCAGGCCAGCTCATAGTTCACCACCAGTTCGAGCGATTTTATATCCAGGCCGCGGGCAGCGACATCGGTCGCCACCAGCACGCGCGCGCTCCCGTTGGCAAAACGTACCAGCGTCTGGTCGCGGTCGCGCTGTTCAAGATCGCCATGCAGCGATAGCGCGCTCTGCCCGGCGGCGTTGAGCGAATCGCAAACGGCCTGGCAATCCTTTTTGGTGTTACAGAACACCACGCAGGAGGCGGGCTGATGCTGGCTTAGTAGCTTTTGCAGCAGCGCGATTTTACCCTTTTGCGAAGTTTCAAAAAACTGCTGTTCGATAGCCGGTAGCGCATCAACGGCATCAATTTCAATAGTCTGCGGATTATTCTGCACGCGGCCGCTGATTGCCGCTATTGCTTCCGGCCAGGTGGCGGAAAACAGCAGCGTCTGGCGCGACGCCGGCGCAAAGCGGATCACGTCATCAATGGCATCGCTAAAACCCATATCCAGCATGCGATCCGCTTCGTCCATCACCAGCGTTTGCAGAGCGTCCAGCGACACGGTGCCCTTCTGCAGGTGATCGAGCAAGCGTCCCGGCGTGGCGACGATAATATGCGGCGCGTGCTGCAGCGAGTCGCGCTGAGCGCCAAAAGGCTGGCCGCCGCAGAGGGTTAATATTTTGATATTCGCCAGGAAACGCGCCAGGCGACGCAGTTCACCGGCCACCTGATCCGCCAGCTCGCGGGTCGGACACAGCACCAGAGACTGGGTCTGGAACAGCGAGGCGTCAACGTGCTGGAGTAGCCCGAGGCCGAATGCCGCCGTTTTACCGCTGCCGGTTTTTGCCTGCACGCGGACATCTTTGCCCGCAAGAATCGCGGGTAAAGCCGCTGCCTGAACCGGGGTCATCGAAAGATACCCCAGTTCATTCAGATTAGTGAGCTGGGCGGCGGGCAAAACATTCAGAGTTGAAAAAGCGGTCACAATAATTTCTCGCATTACATTGAGGGGCGGACAATCTGCTGGCGCGTATCCTCGCAGATCTCCGCTCCCGATGCGACAATTTAATTGGCTCATCGTCAGGCGGCGGATCGGGCAACGGGCGCGGACGTGGCTTGGGATCGTGGACCGGCACAGGATCGTTGGGTTCCGGCGGTATGGGTATTGAGTTCAGCGGTTGATAACGCATATTGACTCCCGGTGATGGACGGGTACACCAATTAAGCGTAGAAGCTGGGAAACAGAGCGCAAAAAAAAGCCGACTCATTAAAGTCGGCGTCGTACGAATCAATTGTGCTATGCAGTAATTCAAAAAAGGAAGTAAGACAATATGGAGCGCAACGCCCATCGCTTGACGTTGCATTCACCTGCGAGAGAGATATTGCCCTGAATGGGTAGATGGTTTATTGATTTCGCTCAAACATTGCCGGGTTTTCATCATCGCCATCGCGACAAAAGACGATTCTTTACAACCATTTACTACGATGCAACCACCATGTAACACCCCCAATGAGAACGACTAACATTATGCAGAAAATAGAAAAACCCATATGCCAGCTATTGCCGGGAATGCCGCCGAGGTTAACCCCGAACAGCCCGGTTAAAAAGGTACTGGGCAGAAAAACCATCGCCATGAGCGACATCGTGTAGGTTCTTCGCGATAACGACTCCTGCATAATCTGCGCGATCTCATCGCTCATAATCGCCGTTCTGGCGATGCAGCTATCAATTTCATCCAGACCGCGGCCAAGACGCTCAGCAATATCCTGCATCCGCCGCCGATGGTCATCGGTCATCCACGGCAGCCGCTCGCTGGCCAGCCTTGCATAGACATCACGCTGCGGCGCCATATAACGGCGCATGACGATAAGCTGTTTACGCAACAGCGCCAGAAAGCCGCGCGGCGGCACCTGCTGATCGAGTAAATCATCTTCCAGATCGATAATCCTGTCATGGAGCTGCTCAATAAATTCGCTGGCGTGATCGGTCAGCGCATCGCAGACTTCCACCAGCCAGCCGCCGCCGTCAACCGGCCCGTTGCCCTCACGCAAATCGCCGAGCACATCGTCCAGCGCCAGCACTTTGCGCTGCCGGGTAGAAACAATTAACCGCTCGTCCATATAGAGACGCATCGCAACCAATTGGTCCGGGCGCTCATCGGTGCTGCCGTTAATACAGCGCAGCGTAATTAATGCCCCATCGCCAATCCTCGTCACTCTGGGACGAGTGCTCTCCCCACCCAGCGCATCGCGTACGTTATTAGGCAGCAGCGGCGTCGATGCCAGCCATTCCGCGCTATCTACATGGGTATAATTGAGATGCAGCCAACAAGGATGCTCTTTATCAATGGTATCGCTGTCGACCAGCGGCTTTACGCCGCCCTGCCCGTCGAACACCCATGCAAAAACGGCATCCGGCACGTTCAGTTCCGATCCTTTTATGGCGTCCACTGGACCTCCGTTAACTCATGCACATTTTCGTAGTCTAGCCTTACGCGACGGTTACGCAAGAGTTAATAAGCCCATCCTGCTGAATTCACTGGCGAAAAGTGGGGACGCAAAAACGAAGAACCCGCCGGCGGCGGGTCGTGGATAAACTTTGCGATACAGCGGTTAACCTGCGCGATCGTCCGTCGCCAGAACGTATGCCGGCGGCAAGACAGGTTAACGGGAGTCGTTCATTTTTTCTCTTCGGCGTATTGACGCGCGTTATCATGCAAATGGGTACACATGCTTTTATCCTCCATTGTTACAAGCAGAATAAACATAGATGAGAAATAGCTTTTTGCAAGTTAGTCATTATGGCCCGCTGAGCTTCTGCGCAAATAATTTAACAGCAGCACGAGGTCGACATCATGGCGTAACTTGAATTTTGACATGATGATGCGCTTATGGGAGAAAACCGTTTTTTCGCTCAGCGCCAGCTTGCCGGCAATCTCTCTGACCGAAAGCCCCGCCAGTAGTGCTGCGGCCACTTTTTCCTGCTGTCTTGAGAGCTTGCGATGACGACAATCATGACAGCGAATATCGGATTGATTCATCGAGGGGCTTTGTTGAATAAATCAGATTTCGGGTAAGT
>NZ_KV793440.1:0-926 GCF_001808475.1 Klebsiella sp. HMSC09D12
GCTTCCTGCGGGAAGGCTCTGGCGTAGGCGGCGAATTTCTCGTTCCACGCGGACTCTTTCGCCTGACCGGCTTCTTTCGCATCCCACTGGGCATAGATTTCAGACGGGATTTCAAACGCCGGGTGTTTCCAGCCGAGCGCTTCGCGGGTCAGCGCGATTTCCGCGTCGCCCAGCGGCGCGCCGTGGGAGTCGTGGGTACCAGCTTTGTTCGGCGAACCGAAACCGATGATGGTTTTGCACATCAGCAGGGACGGTTTGTCGGTGACCGCACGCGCTTCTTCCACCGCGCGTTTAATCGAGTCAGCATCGTGACCGTCAACGCCGCGCACCACGTGCCAGCCGTAGGCTTCAAAACGCTTCGCGGTGTCATCGGTGAACCAGCCTTCGACGTGACCGTCGATGGAGATGCCGTTGTCGTCATAGAACGCCACCAGCTTGCCCAGTTTCAGGGTACCGGCCAGGGAGCATACCTCGTGAGAGATACCTTCCATCATGCAGCCGTCGCCCATGAACGCATAAGTGAAGTGGTCAACAATGTCGTGGCCCGGGCGGTTGAACTGCGCCGCCAGGGTTTTCTCCGCAATCGCCATCCCCACCGCATTCGCAATGCCCTGCCCCAGCGGTCCGGTAGTGGTTTCCACGCCCGCGGTGTAGCCCACTTCCGGGTGGCCCGGGGTTCTGGAGTGCAGCTGACGGAAGTTCTTCAGCTCTTCGATTGGCAGATCGTAGCCGGTGAGGTGCAGCAGGCTGTAGATCAGCATCGAGCCGTGACCGTTGGACAGCACGAAGCGGTCGCGATCGGCCCAGGACGGGTTCTGCGGATTATGGTTCAGGAAATCACGCCACAGGACTTCGGCAATGTCAGCCATACCCATCGGGGCACCCGGGTGGCCGGATTTGGCTTTCTGTACTGCGTCCATGCTCAG
>NZ_KV793441.1:0-518 GCF_001808475.1 Klebsiella sp. HMSC09D12
GTCATATAAAGCCCGATGCCAGACGAAAGCGTTGATTTGGCATTTTTACGCGCTACTTCGTCATAGGCGGTACGAAAGCGACGCACAAACATGGGGTCGCCATCGTCGTCAAGAATGCTCTCAAACGTTATTTCATCTATCAGCGGGACGACAAAACCAAAAAGGTTAATCAGGATGAAGGTGTGCCAGTCCATCAACTCGATCGGCTTGCCGGTCAAGTGCCCCTTCACATGGGGGACGAAGTTATAAAAATCGAGAACGTGCTGGGCGCGGCCTTCATCAAAATAAACACCGCGCTCCGGGCCGTGCTCTAAATCATGAAAGAACCGCTGGCACGCAAGACGCACCAGTTCGCCAGCAACGATATCGCCAGATACCACGCGCTCGGCGTAGCGGAATCCATCTGCAACGGTTGCCATTCATCATTTGCGCTTTTTAAGAAATTCTTCCAGTGGGTCGGCTTCTGCCGGGCCTTTTGCACCAACCTTTGATCGGCTGGCAGGTGTCATGCCGAATTC
>NZ_KV793442.1:0-8061 GCF_001808475.1 Klebsiella sp. HMSC09D12
ACCCGCCGTATGAAAGGCGAGATGCCGGCTGATTTCGACGCGAAAGCGAACGAATTCATCGCGAAGCTGCAGGCTAACCCGGCGAAAATCGCCAGCCGTAAAGCGTCGCAGAACGCCATTGAAGCCTTCGGCCCGCTGCTGCCTGAGTTCCTCGGCGGCTCCGCTGACCTGGCGCCAAGTAACCTGACCCTGTGGTCCGGCTCTAAGGCTATCAACGAAGACGCTGCCGGTAACTATATCCACTACGGCGTGCGTGAATTCGGTATGACCGCCATTGCCAACGGTATCGCCCTGCACGGCGGCTTCCTGCCGTACACCTCCACCTTCCTGATGTTCGTCGAGTACGCGCGTAACGCGGTACGTATGGCGGCGCTGATGAAGCAGCGTCAGGTGATGGTCTACACCCACGACTCCATCGGTCTGGGCGAAGACGGCCCGACGCACCAGCCGGTTGAGCAGGTGGCTTCCCTGCGCGTCACCCCGAACATGTCCACATGGCGTCCGTGCGACCAGGTGGAATCCGCCATCGCGTGGAAATACGGCGTAGAGCGTCAGGACGGCCCGACCGCGCTGATCCTCTCCCGTCAGAACCTGGCGCAGCAGGAGCGCACCGAAGAGCAGCTGGCGAACGTCGCCCGCGGCGGCTACGTGCTGAAAGATTGCGCCGGTCAGCCGGAGCTGATCTTCATCGCCACCGGCTCTGAAGTGGAGCTGGCGGTTGCCGCTTACGAAAAACTGACTGCCGAAGGCGTGAAGGCGCGCGTGGTTTCCATGCCGTCCACCGACGCGTTCGACAAGCAGGATGCGGCTTACCGTGAAGCGGTGCTGCCGAAAGCGGTCTCTGCGCGCGTGGCCATCGAAGCGGGTATCGCCGACTACTGGTTCAAATACGTGGGCCTGAACGGCGCGATCGTTGGCATGACCACCTTCGGTGAGTCAGCGCCGGCGGAGCAGCTGTTTGAAGAGTTTGGCTTCACCGTGGACAACGTTGTCGCGAAAGCGAAAGCGCTGCTGTAGTTCTTTTACCGCCTCCGGGTTACGGGCCAGCACGGTCGGGTAGCCCGGACAGGTGCGCAGCACCGCCTCCGGGTAAAAACTCTGGCTGCCACCGTAAAAAAGGGGTCGCTCTGGCGGCCCGTTTCTTTTTCAGACCATCCTCAGCACCCTGCCTTTTTCCAGAAGCACCCGGCGGGAAAAGTGCCGCCGTGTAAACGCTTCATCGTGGCTGATAGCCACTACGCTGGTTCCTCTTTTGCGGCAAACCGTCAGCCACGCTTCAAATATTGCCAGCCAGTGCCGATCAAAATCGCGGCTGGGTTCGTCGAGCAGCAGGATCTCTGGCGCCATGGCTTCCAGACAGGCGACGGCGACCATACGGCGCTGGGCGGTATGCAAATCCAGCGGATGCGCATCAGCTACGCTCTCCAGCCTGCATAAACGCAGCGCCGCCGCGGTGCGTTGCGCAACTTCCGCTGCCGGTAATTTCTGTAACCGCAGCCCATAGGCGACCTCTTCAGAGACTTTGCTGTGGAAGAGCTGGTTTTCGGCCTCCTGAAACAGGACGCCGATAATTTTGGCGCGCTGACGATTTTTATACTGCGCCATCGGCTTATTCAACAGATTGACGCTACCGGACTTTGCCGACAGCAGCCCGGCCATTACCCGCAGCAGGGTGGATTTTCCCGCGCCGTTATCGCCGGTAAGCGCCAGCCATTCGCCCTGGCCGAGCGTCAGGGAGATATTTTGCAAACAATCATCCGCCGCGCCGGGCCAGCGCCAGGTTACCTGATTCAACGTCAACATAGCGGGGAAAGCGCTCCATCATGTAGTCGCCATCCCTGCTGACACCAGGCAAGAAAAGGCGAAGGGGTGCGTTCAAAAAGGATGATCAGTGAATGCTGCGCCAGCGCCCAGTCCCGCAGACGTGGCAGAAGCATGGCGGTAGCTTGCGCCGTCAGGCGGCTAAAGGCTTCATCAAGGATCAGTAGCGTTGGCTGCATAGCCAGCGCGCAGGCGATCGCCACGCGCTGGGTTTCTCCACCGGAGAGCGTGGACGGATGGCGGTGACGTAACTCCTGGCACTCCATCAGCGAGAGCGCCGCGTCAACACGACGCATAATCTCGTCTTCGTGAAGGCAAAGATTTTCAGGGCCAAAAGCGACCTCTTCTTCGACGCTGAAGGTACAACCGGAAAGCTGGAGATAGGGGGATTGCTGGACCAGCTGGATGGTCTGCGCCCGTTCGACCAGCGATTGCTGTCCAATAGGGATGCCAAGCAGAGTACCATGACCTTCGATATCGCCGGGCAGAAAATCCGGATACCAGCCCGCCATAATCTGCGCCAGAGTGCTTTTCCCGCTGCCGTTATCGCCAAAAATCGCCACCATGCCGGGCTGCGAATAATGGAAATCAAAGCATGATGAAGGACCCGTTGCCCGGGTCGGGTGATAACGGAACTGTTCTAACGTAACCATAGCCAGGCTCCCGCTTCAGCGACCATCGCCAGCAGCATGCCGCAACGCGCCAGACGTTGTAAGGTGCTGTCTTTCGGCGCCCAAAGCGTAGTGCGCCGACGATGTAAACGAAATGCCCGCATATCCAGAGCCGCCCCGCGTATCGCCAGATCGTTAAGCGCGTTATGGGTCAGAGGGATAATGAGCGCAGGCATTGCGCGCAGCCGCTGATATCCATTCTCGTCCAGCGGTACGCCGCGGGCGCGTTGGGCTTCGTGGATAATCGTCAACTGGCGCTTTAGCTGTTCGACAACCAGCAGCGGGCCAGCGAACAGATAAGCGACGCCCGGCGGCAGGCGTGAGGCAAACAGGGCGCGAATAAAGCGCTGTACCGGTACGTACTCCATCCAGAGCTGTGACGTGGAAACAATCGCCAGAATTCTCAGCCACAGCGTGATGGCGTTCGCCCAGCGCTGCGGGTCGCGGGGCTGGCCGCTCAGCCACTGGGTAAACCAGCCGCCGTGGACCAGCCACAGGCCAATGCCCAGCGAGAGTAGTAGCCAGGCGACATATTTTGCCCGCCGTCGCGTTGCTTTTAGCAGCACTAAACTGAGAAAAGCCGCGGCGCTATACACCGGCAGCACCGTATCCGTCGGTAGCAGCAGCGTGGTCACTGCCGCCAGCGCCCAGAGCGTTAAGGAGGTAAAAGGGTGCATTTAGCGTACGGCGGACATAGCAGGAAAATGGCGCAACGTACGCAGCGGCAGCTGGCGCAACAGGGTCCAGACGATAATCGCGGTAAGAATTTTATCCACCAGATTGGCGCCTAAGACGGTAATCGCCACCGACTCCAGCAGATTCTGACCTACCGAATGCATCCAGGCGACGAACAGATCCGCACCGCTTCCCGTCACGCCGCCAAACAGCGCCGTCCGCAGCGGCACGGCAACCACGGTCACGGCGAGGGTAATAACAACCCCGCTAATGATCACCTTAGGTAAAGTGCGGAACCATCCCGCTCTCGCCAGCCATCCGGCAACCAGGCCAATCACCATAGCCACTGGCGCAAAGGCGGCGGCAATCGGATCGGTCAGCAGACCCCACAGAAGATTGGTCAGTAAACCGGTCAACATGCCAATGACCGGTCCGAGTAGAACCGCGCTGATCAAGGTGCCGATTGAATCGAGAAAAATGGGAAGTTTTAACATACTGATGAGCTGTCCGCCGATCATGTTGATGGCGACGGCGATCGCAATCAGCACCAGGGACTGGCTGGTAAATTGGCGACGAGCCATAGAAACCTCTTTAAGGGAAAAGTTATCGGGATGAGATGACCAGTTCGTCATAGCCGGAAAGTGCGCACGGCTGACGGCTAAATGCCAGGGAGGTCAGTTCGCCTATCACCAGCTCAAGGGTGGTGCGGACGGTACAGCCGGGCATCATATGGCCGCCGAGCATCGCGCCTTGCGGATCGGATATCGCTAAATGAAGATGTTCTCCTTTCAATTCCAGCGTGCCATTCAGCGAGATAACCTCGTAGGTTCCGTTCAGTAAGGTGGTCTCATCCTGGCCGGCAAAACGTAGTGCCGCATTGCTTAAGCTACCGGTACAGCCGGCGATCCAGGCTGCCTGAATATGGTGCAGTTGCAGGAAGGCGCGCAGGCGTGAAAAAACCTCCTCGCCCGGAAGTAAGCGAAGCGCATAGTAACGTGCCGCAGAGGGCTGCAAGTGGGGAATGGTCATCTTTTTCGAGGGACTCCGAGACTCGGACGTAGCGGCAATAATATCGCCGCTGTTCAGTATGGTTTCTGATATAAATCAGTAATTGCGGCACGACAACGAAAAGATCTTGCTACGCTTATTCGTAATTCTGGAATATGGAATAAATGCCGCCCCAGAAGGGGTAAAAGTGTGATGTAAGTCAGATAAATGGTTTCTCCAGCTGGACAATCATTCCTTTTATTCCTCGTTTGGCTTATTCTAGCTGAAGCGTTTCAGTCGTCTAAATGTTCGACAATTAATCAATCAGTCGCAGTTTGCGACAGGTAAGGTTTCCCTTAGAGCGTTGCTGCATTACTCTGTCAGCCACCTCATATCATGGATAGCCTTGCAGGAGACCTATGACCATACGCATTGCGATTAATGGCTTCGGTCGCATCGGGCGTAACGTGGTTCGTGCTTTGTATGAATCCGGACGTCGTGCGGAAATCACCGTGGTGGCAATCAATGAACTGGCGGATGCTGCCGGCATCGCGCATTTATTGAAATATGACACCAGCCATGGACGCTTTGCCTGGGATGTGCGCCAGGAGAGAGAGCAGCTGTTTGTCGGCGATGACGCCATCCGTCTGCTGCATGAATCTTCCCTTGAGGCGTTGCCCTGGCGGGAACTGGCGGTTGATGTGGTGCTTGACTGCACCGGCGCTTATGGCAGCCGCGAGCATGGCGAAGCCCATCTGCGGGCCGGCGCGAAGAAAGTGCTCTTTTCACATCCTGGCGGCAACGATCTCGACGCGACGATCGTGTTTGGCGTCAACCATGATGAGCTGCGCGCTGAGCACCGTATCGTCTCCAACGCCTCCTGCACCACCAACTGCATTATTCCGGTCATTAAGCTGTTAGATGATGCCTACGGCATAGAGTCAGGAACGGTAACCACGATTCACTCCGCGATGCACGATCAGCAGGTTATCGATGCTTACCATCCGGATTTGCGCCGGACGCGAGCGGCCAGTCAGTCGATCATCCCGGTTGATACTAAGCTTGCTGCGGGGATCACGCGTATTTTCCCTCAGTTTAACGATCGCTTTGAAGCTATCGCGGTCCGTGTTCCGACGATTAATGTGACGGCGATCGACCTTAGCGTCACGGTGAAAAAACCGGTAAAAGCGAGTGAAGTCAACCAGTTGCTGCAAAAAGCAGCACAGGGTGCATTTCATGGTATAGTTGACTATACGGAATTGCCGTTAGTCTCGATAGATTTCAACCACGATCCGCATAGCGCCATCGTCGATGGCACGCAAACGCGGGTAAGTGGTGTGCATTTGATCAAAACGCTGGTCTGGTGCGATAACGAATGGGGCTTTGCTAACCGGATGCTCGACACCACGTTAGCGATGGCCGCACAAGGTTTCAGGTAAGGCGCTCAGGCGCCTGCAAAACTTTATCAAGAATCAACGAGAGGATTCACCATGTCTGTAATTAAGATGACCGATCTGGATCTGGCTGGTAAACGCGTTTTTATCCGTGCGGATCTGAACGTACCGGTTAAAGAAGGGAAAGTAACCAGCGATGCGCGTATCCGTGCTTCTCTGCCGACCATCGAACTGGCCCTGAAACAGGGTGCGAAAGTGATGGTCACTTCCCACCTGGGTCGTCCTACCGAAGGCGAGTACAACGAAGAATTCTCTCTGCTGCCGGTTGTTAACTATCTGAAAGACAAACTGTCTAACCCGGTACGTCTGGTTAAAGATTACCTGGACGGCGTTGAAGTCGCTGCCGGCGAGCTGGTGGTTCTGGAAAACGTTCGCTTTAACAAAGGCGAGAAAAAAGATGACGAAGCGCTGTCGAAAAAATACGCTGCGCTGTGCGATGTCTTCGTTATGGATGCGTTCGGTACTGCTCACCGCGCGCAGGCTTCTACTCACGGTATCGGCAAATTCGCTGACGTCGCTTGTGCAGGTCCGCTGCTGGCCGCTGAGCTGGACGCCCTGGGTAAAGCACTGAAAGAACCGGCTCGTCCGATGGTAGCTATCGTCGGTGGTTCTAAAGTTTCCACTAAACTGACCGTTCTGGACTCCCTGTCTAAAATCGCTGACCAGCTGATCGTCGGCGGCGGCATCGCCAACACCTTCGTTGCCGCTCAGGGCCACAACGTGGGTAAATCCCTGTACGAAGCCGATCTGGTTGACGAAGCTAAACGCCTCCTGACGACCTGCGATATCCCGGTTCCGACTGACGTTCGCGTAGCGACCGAGTTCTCTGAAACCGCAACCGCTACCCTGAAATCTGTTAACGACATTAAAGATGACGAGCAGATTCTGGACCTGGGCGATGCTTCCGCAGAGAAACTGGCTGAAATCCTGAAAAATGCCAAAACCATCCTGTGGAATGGCCCGGTCGGCGTGTTCGAATTCCCGAACTTCCGCAAAGGGACTGAAATCGTGGCTAACGCCATCGCAGATAGCGAAGCGTTCTCCATCGCAGGCGGCGGCGACACCCTGGCAGCAATCGACCTGTTCGGCATTGCTGACAAAATCTCCTACATCTCCACCGGCGGCGGCGCATTCCTCGAATTCGTGGAAGGTAAAGTTCTGCCGGCAGTAGCCATGCTCGAAGAGCGCGCTAAGCAGTAATTCAGTTCAGGCGGGGAGACCCGCCTGTTTTTCAGCGCGCGTAAAAGCTCGCGAACCTTCTTCAACGGTCGAAGATACAGATACAGGACTACGTAACATGTCTAAAATTTTTGATTTCGTAAAACCGGGCGTCATCACTGGCGACGACGTTCAGAAAGTGTTCCAGGTAGCTAAAGAAAACAACTTTGCTCTGCCAGCGGTAAACTGCGTGGGTACTGATTCCATCAACGCCGTTCTGGAAGCAGCTGCAAAAGTTCGTTCTCCGGTTATCGTTCAGTTCTCTAACGGCGGCGCAGCGTTCATCGCGGGCAAAGGCGTGAAAACTGACGTTCCTCAGGGCGCAGCCATCCTGGGCGCTATCTCTGGCGCGCATCACGTTCATCAGATGGCTGAACACTACGGTGTTCCGGTTATCCTGCACACTGACCACTGCGCTAAGAAACTGCTGCCGTGGATCGACGGTCTGCTGGACGCGGGTGAAAAACACTTCGCCGCGACCGGTAAACCGCTGTTCTCTTCTCACATGATTGACCTGTCTGAAGAGTCCCTGCACGAAAACATCGAGATCTGTTCTAAGTACCTGGCGCGTATGGCCAAAATGGACATGACTCTGGAAATCGAACTGGGCTGCACCGGCGGCGAAGAAGACGGCGTGGACAACAGCCACATGGACGCTTCCGCTCTGTATACCCAGCCGGAAGACGTTGATTACGCCTACACTGAGCTGAGCAAAATCAGCCCGCGTTTCACCATCGCCGCTTCCTTCGGTAACGTACACGGCGTTTACAAGCCGGGCAACGTGGTGCTGACCCCGACTATCCTGCGCGACTCTCAGGAATACGTTTCTAAGAAACATAACCTGCCGCACAACAGCCTGAACTTCGTCTTCCACGGCGGTTCCGGTTCTTCCGCTCAGGAAATCAAAGACTCCGTAAGCTACGGCGTGATCAAAATGAACATCGATACCGATACCCAATGGGCAACCTGGGACGGTATCCTGCAGTACTACAAAGCTAACGAAGCTTACCTGCAGGGTCAGCTGGGCAACCCGAAAGGCGAAGACCAGCCGAACAAGAAATACTACGATCCGCGCGTATGGCTGCGCGCTGCACAGACGTCCATGGTGACTCGTCTGGAGCAGGCATTTAAAGAGCTGAACGCGATCGACGTTCTGTAAGAAAGTTTCGTTTCTTACCCGGAAGCCCGCAGAAATGCGGGCTTTTTTATTGTCATCCCTAAACCACCTCCTAGGG
>NZ_KV793442.1:8081-35823 GCF_001808475.1 Klebsiella sp. HMSC09D12
AACGTTGTCGCGAAAGCGAAAGCGCTGCTGTAGTCCTTTCCCCCTTCCCGGGGGCGGCGCGGCACCGCCAGCGGGAAAAGAATCTGGCTTCACCGTAGACAACGCGGTTGCCAGAGTAAAAGCACTGTTGTTATTTTCGACCGTTAAAATCCGGCCCCTCATCGCTGTCTGGTGGGAGGGCCGTTATAATGTTGATTGTCTATTTCACATATATGTAACGTTGTGATTAACAAAACAGTATCAGACAGACATTTGTGGCATGTTTCTTAACTCGGACAACAGAGAAGGAATAACACCATGGCCACTGAGTATGTTGACTACCTGATCCTCGGCGACGAGCATCACGGCGAAATCCATCGGGATATTAAAAGCCACTCTCTGCGGGTCCGTTCGAAATACGCCGCCGGTTCCGGCAGGGGAGATGCTTCTGCTGCGCAGCCGAAAATGGCGAACTACAAAGTACATGAATATCCGGCGCAGGATGGACGATTTTATCTGGTGGCGACCAACTATTCGCTGGCCGATTTTGACGTTGAGGAAGCGCTAATAAAGTCGAGAATACATCCGCTGAGAAGCTAGCGGCGGTCCTCCCGAAGAGGCCGGGAAATGCTACCCGGCCTGTGAGATGATTAACGACCCGCTTTTAGCTTCTGATAATACTCTTCATAAAGCGTGCTGGCGCTGCCGACATCGTTCTGCCATTCGCCTTTCTGAATCGTCGCGGCGTCCGGGTAGAGTGATTTATCATTGGCGACCTCCGGGCTCAGCATTTTACGCGCGGCCAGGTTTGGCGTCGGGTAACCGATAGTTTCTGCAACCTGTTTGGCCACTTCCGGGCGCAGCAGGAAGTTGATCAGCTTCAGCGCGCCGTCGACGTTTTTGGCATTGGCCGGAATCGACAGGCTATCCATCCAGAAGATGCCGCCTTCTTTTGGCCACACGACTTCCAGCGGCGTACCGGCCTGACGCGCAACCCACGCGGAGCCATTCCACACCATGCCGAGATTTACCTCGCCTTCCATATACGGGTTCGCCGGGTTATCGGAGTTGAACGCCGCGACGTTCGGCATTAGTTTTTTCAGCTCGTTATAGGCCGCTTCAATCTCTTTCGGATCGGTAGTATTGCCGGAGTAGCCCAGTTTACGCAGCGCGACCTGGAACACTTCGCGCGCGTCGTCGGTCAGCAGCAGGCTGCTCTTATACTCTGGCTTCCATAGATCCGCCCAGCTGGTAACGGTTTTCGGATCGATCTCATCGCTATTGATTCCGATGGCCGTCGCGCCCCAGATGTACGGAATAGAGTAATCGTTATTCGGGTCGAACGGTTTATTGAGCATTTCAGGATCGAGATTGCCGAAGTTGCTCAGCTTGCTCTTATCGATCTTCTGCAGCATGCCCTCTTTACTCATTTTGTCGACAAAGTAGGTGGAAGGTACCACCAGATCATAAGCGCCGTCTTTATAGGTTTTGAGCTTGGCATACATGGTTTCGTTCGACTCGTAGGTCGAATAGATCACCTTGATGCCGGTCTCTTTGGTGAATTGCTCCAGCAGCCCCGGCGGGACATATTCGGTCCAGTTGTAGAAATAGAGCGTTTTACTATCGTCCGCGTGCGCGGCGCTCATCCCGATTGCCAGAGCGCCCGCAGCGAGCAGGTGGCGTGACCATTTTTTCATTTTAACGTCCCCTGAGTTTTATCACGTGCAATTATCTGGCTGGCAATGACCATCACCAGCGACAGAACCAACAGAATCGTCGCCAACGCATTGACCTCTGGCGATACCCCAACTTTGACCATCGAATAGATCTTCAGCGGCAGGATCTCATAGCCCGGCCCGGTTACAAACGAAGAGACCACCACATCATCCATCGACAGGGTGAAGCTCAGCAGCCACCCTGCAGCCACCGCGGGCAGCGCCAGCGGCAAAATGATCTTTCGCAGAATCGTCATTTCGCTGGCGCCGAGATCTTTCGCTGCTTCCAGCATCCGCACGTCAAAACCTTTCAGGCGCGAAAACACCGTGACCACCACGAAGGGCAGGCAAAAGGTGATGTGGGAAAACAGCAGCGACCAGAATCCCAGCTGAATACCGATCAGCATAAACAGCACCAGCAGCGAAATCGCCATCACGATATCCGGGGACATCATCACCACAAACAGCATCCCGCTGACGAACGGCTTGCCGCGAAAGCGATAGCGGTACAGCGCGACGGCGGTCAGCGATCCGATAAGCGTAGCGAAAGTCGCCGACAGCACCGCCATGGTCAGCGAGTGCTGCGCTGCCTGCAGCAGACTGTCGTTATTCATCAGCAGGCTATACCAGTTGGTGGTAAAACCCTGCCAGTTAATGCCGAAGCGCGAACTGTTAAACGAGTTAACGATCAGGATAATAATGGGAATGTAGAGATACGCGTAAATAGCGGTCATAAAGCCGCCGCGCAGCAGTCGACCGATCATTCCAGCTCCACCTTTTTATTCAGTAAACGCGCTGCGCGCCAGTAAATCAGCAGCATCAGGCCCATCACCAGCGTTAGCGTAATGCTGGTCGCCGCACCGAACGGCCAGTCGCGGATGTTGAGGAACTGGCTCTTAATGACGTTACCAATCAGTAGGTTTTTCGCGCCGCCCATCAGGTCAGACACGTAGAACAGCCCCATTGCCGGAAGCATCACCAGCAGGCAGCCGGCAATAATGCCCGGCATGGTCAGCGGAATGATGATGCGGATAAAGGTTTGTAGTTTATTGGCGCCGAGATCTTTCGCCGCTTCCAGCAGCGGACGATCGAGCTTTTCGATGCTGGAGTAGAGCGGCATCACCATAAACGGCAGCAGAATATAGACCAGGCCGATAATGACCGCCGATGGCGTATACATGATGCGCAGCGGCGTATCGATGACGCCCAGCCATAGTAAAAATTCGTTCAGATAGCCCTTGGTGCTGAGGAAAATTTTCAGTCCGTAGATACGAATCAGCGAATTGGTCCAGAACGGCACAATCAGCAGAAACAGCATCAGCGGGCGTACCTTCTCCGGCAGCCTTGCCAGAAACCAGGCGAAAGGGTAGCCGAGCGCCAGACAGGCCAGGGTCGCCATGAACGCCATATTCAACGAATGCAGCAGCACGTCATAGTAGAGCGGATCAAGCAGGCGCGCGTAGTTATCCAGCGTAAAGACCAGCTTGACGAAGTTGGTATCGTCGCGGGTCAGAAAGCTGGTGGCGATAATCATCAGGTTGGGCAGAAAGACAAACAGCACAAGCCAACCCACGATGGTGGCAATCACCACATTCTGGAATTTACTGGTGTTCTTCATCGGCCAGCACAACCTCCCAGCTTTCTACCCAGTTAATGGCCATTTTCTGGTCGAGAGAGTGGTCAAAATCAGGGTCGTCTTCATTGAAGAATTCGCTGACCATGACCATTTTGCCGTTTTCCAGTTCGACCACCGATTCCAGCGTCATTCCTTTATAGTTGCGTTCGCGGATATAGCCTATCAGGCCATCGGCTTCATTACTGTGGTGGATCTCATCAACGCGCAGGTCTTCCGGGCGCAGCAGCACGTTGAGCCGCTGGCCTTTTTCAACGGCGAAGTTGACGTAGATATTGCATTCGCGGCCTTCTACGCTGGCACGCACCCGCTGCTCGTCAATCCGCTCGATGACCGTGGCGTTGAAGATGTTGATTTCGCCAATAAAGCTGGCGACAAACAGGTTTTTCGGCTCTTCATAGATTTCGCGCGGCGTGCCGTCCTGCTCGATTTTGCCATCGCGCATCACCACGATACGGTCGGACATGGTCAGCGCCTCTTCCTGATCGTGGGTGACGAAGACGAAGGTGATGCCGAGTTTACGCTGCAGCGCCTTCAGCTCGTTCTGCATCTGTTTACGCAGTTTATAATCAAGCGCTGAGAGGGATTCATCCAGCAGCAACAGGCGCGGTTTGTTAACCACCGCGCGGGCAATCGCCACGCGCTGCTGCTGTCCGCCGGAAAGCTGATGCGGTTTGCGCTGGGCGAACTCTTCAAGCTGCACCATTCGCAGGGCGTCGTGGACGCGGGGAGCGATTTCCGCCGCCGGGGTTTTCTGCATCCGCAGGCCGAAGGCGACGTTCTCAAACACCGTCATGTGCGGAAAGAGCGCATAGCTTTGAAAGACGGTGTTCACGTGGCGGTTTTCCGCCGGAATATGGGTGATATCTTGATCTTCGAGATGGATTCGGCCGCTATCGACGGTTTCCAGTCCGGCGATAAGACGAAGAACGGTTGTTTTACCGCAGCCAGAGGGGCCAAGCAGGGTGAGAAACTCACCGTTGTTGATGGTCAGATTGAGGCCGGAGATTACCGTTTTACCATCAAAGCTTTTGCGAATTTCCGTCAGCTGAACTAGCGGAGAACGCGAACGCGGTTGTATATTCAATTTTTGACTCTGTCCCATGTAGACGCAGCGGAAAGCTTACCGATGCGGGGTTTGTGGTTAACCACCTTTGGGTTTGCACATAAAATAATAAGGCCGAGCATTCTACGGCAAACGCCTGTAATCGCCAATGATTGATGCGCCATGATGAGCTACCTTTACAACATTATCGTTCGAAATGTATTAAATTCTCATTTGCCGGGCTAAAAATGACCTGACGCAATATTTGTCTTTTCCGGCTTATCAATAATGTTGTCACAAAAGAAGAGGGTGGCTACATGGATAAATTGCTTGAGCGTTTTTTGCAGTACGTTTCTTTGGACACGCAGTCGAAGCCTGGCGTGCGGCAGGTACCGAGCACGGAAGGACAGTGGAAGCTGTTACGGCTGCTTCAGGCGCAGCTTGAAGAAATGGGACTCGTGAACGTGACGCTGAGTGAAAAAGGGACGGTCATGGGCACCCTGCCAGCTAACGTTGCGGGCGATATTCCGGCGATTGGCTTTATTTCCCACGTCGACACGTCGCCTGACTTCAGCGGCAAGAACGTCAATCCGCAGATCGTAGAAAACTATCGCGGCGGTGATATCGCACTCGGTATTGGCGATGAGGTGCTTTCGCCGGTGATGTTCCCGGTACTGCACCAGCTGCTGGGGCAGACGCTGATTACCACCGATGGTAAAACGCTGCTCGGCGCCGATGATAAAGCCGGTATCGCGGAGATCATGACCGCGCTGGCGACGTTGAAGGCGAAGGAGATTCCCCACGGCGATATCCGCGTGGCCTTTACGCCAGACGAAGAGGTGGGCAAAGGGGCGAAGCATTTCGATGTCGCCGCGTTTGATGCCCGCTGGGCCTATACCGTCGACGGCGGCGGCGTGGGCGAACTGGAG
Organism: Klebsiella sp. HMSC09D12; assembly: GCF_001808475.1. Taxonomy (NCBI): domain Bacteria; kingdom Pseudomonadati; phylum Pseudomonadota; class Gammaproteobacteria; order Enterobacterales; family Enterobacteriaceae; genus Klebsiella; species Klebsiella sp. HMSC09D12. The sequence continues at coordinate 13,383 of NZ_KV793442.1, forward strand.
TTTGAGAATTTTAACGCCGCGTCGGTTACGATTAAGATCGTGGGCAATAATGTGCATCCCGGCACCGCGAAAGGGGTGATGGTCAATGCCCTGTCGCTGGCGGCGCGTATCCATGCCGAGGTGCCTGCTGACGAAGCGCCGGAAACCACCGAAGGCTATGAGGGCTTCTATCATCTGGCCAGTATCAAAGGCACGGTGGATCGCGCCGACATGCACTACATCATCCGCGACTTTGACCGTAAGCAGTTTGAAGCCCGCAAGCGCAAAATGATGGAGATCGCCAAAAAGGTCGGCAAAGGGCTGCATCCGGATTGTTATATTGAGCTGGTCATCGAAGACAGCTATTACAATATGCATGAGAAGGTGATGGCGCATCCGCACGTGGTGGAGATTGCCCGTCAGGCGATGGTGGATTGCCAAATCGATCCGCAGATGAAGCCGATTCGCGGCGGTACCGACGGCGCCCAGCTCTCCTTTATGGGTCTGCCGTGCCCGAACCTGTTTACCGGCGGCTATAACTACCACGGCAAGCATGAGTTTGTGACGCTCGAAGGCATGGAGAAGGCGGTGCAGGTGATTGTGCGCATCGCCGAGCTAACGGCAAAACGAGGCGCGTAACGTACAGGCCCGGTAAGGCGTTAGCCGCTACCGGGCGAACCGAAGACTTAGTCCTCAAAGAACCAGTAGCCGCTGTTGACCAGCGCGGCCAGCAGGGCGAGGAAGGAGGGATCTTCCAGCGCATCGCCAAGATGCTCTGCATTGAGCGTCAGGTGGGTTGCCAGCGCGTCCAGCGCCGGGCGGTGCGGAGAGTTAATTTTCTCGCCATTGACGAACACCTCACCATCAATTCGCAGCACGCGCAGGCCGCCGAGACGTGTCAGCTTATCCCCCTGCTGCAGGGCATCGTAAATCTCATCCGGCTGGTACGGCGGCTCCGGCGGCGCCACGTCCAGCTCGTGGCGGGACTGAGTAATAAATTCGCCAAACCACTGCTTAAAGTGCTCTGGCTGATTAATTAAACCCAGCATCATATCGCGCAGGCGGTCCAGCTCGACGGGCAGAATATCCGCAGGATGCTCGCGCGACGGCACGTCCGGGTCGGCGTAGCGCTGGCTGCCGAGTTCACGCTGCAGAATATAATCGGCAAAGCCGCTGAACAGCTCGCGGGCGTTAGGCGCGCGATAGCCGACCGAATAGTTGAGCGAGTTTTCCAGCGAGTAGCCTTCGTGCGGGAACCCCGGCGGGATATACAGAATATCGCCTGGCTCCATCTCTTCATCGATAATGGCTTCAAACGGGTCAACCTGCAGCAGGTCCGGGTGCGGACAATGTTGCTTCATCGGCACCTTTTCGCCCACGCGCCAGCGGCGGCGACCGGTACCCTGAATGATAAACACGTCGTATTGGTCGAGATGCGGGCCGACGCCGCCTCCCGGAACGGAAAACGAGATCATCAGATCGTCGATGCGCCAGTCGGGAAGGGCGCGGAACGGGTGCATCAGCGCCGCCGTCGGCTGGTGCCAGTTATTGACCGCCTGTACCAGCAGCGACCAGTTATTTTCGCTCAGATGGTCGTAGCTCTCAAACGGACCGTGGCTGACCTGCCATTTACCGTCCTGATGACTGACCAGGCGACTGTCGACTTCGCTCTCCATCGCCAGTCCGGCCAGCTCGTCCGGGCTTAACGGATCGACGAAATTAGCAAAGCCCCGTTTCAGCACTACCGGGCGTTTTTGCCAGTAGCGTTCGATAAAGTCGGGCCAGTTAAGCGTTAATTGATAATCCATATTTATATTCCACAGCAGGTGTCTGTCAGGGATTATAACGGATGCGGCACCAGCATGATGCAGGCGCCGTTAAAAAACCGACTGTTTTAGCTCTCTTTATCTTCCAGGGCCTGGCGGCCAAAAACAACTTCCATGCAGGCGCCGCCGAGCAGGCTCTCTTCGGCGAGAATTCGGCCATCGTACTGGGCAACGATATCTCGCGCGACGGAGAGCCCCACGCCCTGGCCGGGACGCAGCGTGTCGGCGCGCTGGCCGCGATCGAATACCGCGCTGCGCATCGTGTGGGGGATCCCGGGACCATCATCCTCTACAAGGATGTGTAAATGGTTGTCGTTGGTCTGACGGACGGAGACTTCGACAAATTCCAGACAGTATTTGCAGGCGTTATCAAGCACGTTGCCCATCACTTCCATAAAATCATTCTTTTCGCCGACAAAACTGATTTCCGGCGAAATATCCAGGCTAATATTCACGCCTTTGCGCTGGTAAACTTTATTCAGCGCCGAGGTCAGGCTATCGAGCAGCGGAGCGATGGGATGCAGCTCGCGACTCAGCAGCGACCCGCCGCTGCGCATGCTGGCACGGTGCAGGTAGTAGCCGATCTGCTGCGAGATACGGCTAATCTGCTCCAGCATTACCGGCTCTGCTTCGTTGACGCTGAGCTTCTCGCCGCGCATGGAGCGTAAGGTGCTCTGCATCACTGCGAGAGGCGTTTTCAGGCTATGGGTCAGGTCGGTCAGGGTAGTGCGGTATTTGTCATAACGCTCGCGTTCGCTTTTCAGCAAGCGGTTGAGGTTGCTGACCAGCCGCGTAAGCTCCCGGGTGGTGTTGGGATTGAGCAGTTCACGGTGATGCTCCTCCAGTTCGCGCACTTCTTTGGCCAGCGATTCAATAGGGCGCAAACTCCACCATGCCGCCACCCACAAAAGCGGGATCACCAGCAGCAGGTTGGCCGCCAGTACGTAGATAAACCAACTCCATACCATATACGAGCGCTTGAGCTCCACCGGTATGGTGTCGACAACCACGATGCTGAGCTGCGGCATGGTGCTGGTGGCCGGATAGATATTGATCGCCACCGAGTGGGTCATTTCGGAGCTGTCGTCCTCTTCCCGAATGGCATTCAGCTGCTGTTGGATCTCATGATTGTTGTGCTGCAGCATGCTGCTGCTGTCCACGTCGGCCTCAATTTCATGAAAGCCGTTGTTTTTGAGCCATTCCGGTTGGATACGCTTCACCAGCCAGGGAACATCGCGCTGCGCCCATAATAACCGACCGTGAGCGTCGTAAATCAGCGTCACCGTCGGACTTTGCATATTGAGGTTGTCGGGAATATCAACGTCGATGGCGTTGTTTTCCCACTTTGCCAGCATATAGAACAGGTTGCTCTCGCCGCGCAGCAGGCGGAAGGTGGTTTTATCAAAGCTTACGCTATAGCCGACCAGCGCGACCATGCCATAAGACAGCGACAGGATCAGCACCACGGCGGCCGTCGCCAGCAGAAAGCGGACGCGTAACGATAGCGGTAAAATATGCCGCAACAGCCCTTTCATCCGCGCAGTTCGAACAGATAGCCCTGGCCGCGCACGGTGGTAATCACATCCTGCGGATACTCAGCCTGGATTTTTTTACGCAATCGTCCCATCAGCACATCGATGGTATGGCTTTCGCGCAGCTCGGCGTCGGGATAGAGCTGCAGCATCAATGAATCTTTGCTGACTACTTTGCCCCGGTTACGGATCAGGGTTTCCATAATGGTGTATTCAAACGCCGTAAGCTTGATGGGCTGGTCATTAACCGACAGCTCGCGACGCGATAAATCTACCTGGAATGGCGGTATTGAGATCACCTGCGATGCGAGGCCGCTGTTGCGCCGCAGAAGCGCCTGCATACGCGCGGCGACCTCTTCGATGTGAAACGGCTTGGTGACGTAGTCATCCGCTCCGGCGCTCAGCACCTCGACTTTATCTTGCCAGCCTTCGCGCGCGGTGAGGACCAGAACCGGTACCGATACGTCGTGGCTGCGCCAGCGGCGAATCAGCGAGAGGCCGTCTTCATCCGGCAGGCCAAGATCGACAATGGCGATGTCCGGAACGTGTTCACCCAGATAGTAATCCGCTTCCTTTGCGTCTTCCGCCGCATCTACCTGATGGCCAAGCTCCTGTAGCTGAACTTTCAGGTGATGGCGCAGCAGAGCGTTATCCTCAACCACGAGTACGCGCATGCCCGTTCTCCATTTTATTTATGATTTGAATAGCTTAGCGCTAATTATACACCTTTAATATAAACAGCTGTTAAATAAAGAATTTTATTTAATTTTTTGTACCTTAGCCTCATGAAAATTCAACGGTAATCCGTCCTCGGCCATCGGCGTCATCACGGGAACCGGGCGCTGCGTACGTTTATCGATCAGTACCGAGTGGCGTTCGCCATCGGCAAAGAGATGCTGCTCTCCCCACTGGCGTAGCGCAACGACGACAGGGAACAAGCGCTGGCCTTTTTCCGTCAGTACGTATTCCTGATAGGCCGTGCCGTCTGAGGCGGATTGGGTAGTGAGAATACCCGAGTTTAGCAATTTGTGCAGACGGTCGGAGAGAATATTACGCGCTATACCAAGGCTTCGCTGGAAATCGCTGAAGCGACTGGTGCCATCAAAGGCATCGCGCACAATCAACAGCGACCAGCGGTCGCCGATAATATCCACACTTCGGGCGACGGGGCAGGTTGTGTTTTCCCTGTTTTCTGATGAGGACACAGGCGCTCCTGAGGAGATGGCAAACTAGTTGCATTTTAAAACTTCATGCTCCAGACTGCAATGAGTTTTGTTTTGAAACCAGAATGCTCCAGGGGGGAAGGATGAAAGCGACATTATTATCGCCATCGCCAGAGGGGCCGCCAACGGTCATGCCGCGTAGTCTGGTGCTGCTGTTTGCTATCGCCAGCGGCCTGAGCGTGGCAAATGTTTATTACGCACAACCGCTCCTTGATGCCCTGGCGCACGATTTTGCGATCGGCCACGCCGCGATCGGTGGCGCGATCGCGGCAACTCAGCTTGGCTGCGCGCTGGCTTTGTTATTGCTGGTACCGCTGGGAGACAGGCTGAATCGCCGCCGCCTGATGGCGACGCAGGTGATATTACTGATCGCTGCGCTATTTGCCGTCAGTCTGGCAACATCGACAGTAATGCTGTTAGCCAGCATGCTTGCCGTTGGTCTGCTGGGTACCGCCATGACGCAGGGGTTGATTGCTTATGCCGCAAGCGCGGCCGCCCCCTCTGAACAGGGCAGGGTAGTGGGCGCAGCGCAAAGCGGGGTCTTTATTGGATTGCTGCTGGCGCGGGTATTTTCGGGAAGCATCAGCGATCTGTTCGGCTGGCGTGGGGTATATATCTTTGCCGCTTTGCTAATGTTGGGCATCGCGCTTCCCCTGTGGCGTCGTCTGCCGGTACTGGCGGTTGCATCGCGCCCACTGAGCTATCCCCAGCTTCTGATATCCATGCTGGCGCTGCTGCGTCAGGAGAAAAACCTGCAGGTGCGAGGCATGCTGGCATTACTGATGTTTGCCGCGTTCAATATCTTCTGGAGCGCGTTAGTTTTGCCGTTAAGCGCGCCACCCTTTAGCTTTTCTCATACCGAGATTGGCGCCCTCGGCCTGGTGGGCGCGATCGGCGCACTGGCGGCAGGTCGCGCTGGTCAATGGGCCGACCGCGGATATGCCCAGCGCACCAGCGCCGCGGCCCTGGTGATATTGCTGATGGCGTGGTGGCCTTTATCACTGATGGCATGGTCGCCAGCGGCACTGCTGATTGGCATTGTCATGCTGGATCTCGGCGGCCAGGCGCTGCACGTCACTAATCAGAGCATGATTTTCCGTCGCCGTCCTGAGGCGCACAGCAGACTGGTCGGTTTGTATATGCTGTTTTATGCCCTCGGCAGCGCGCTGGGAGCGATAAGTACGACTGCGGTATATGCCAGCGCAGGATGGCAAGGCGTCTGCCTGCTGGGAGCATCAGTTAGCCTGCTGGCGCTGCTATTCTGGTTAATAACCCGGGGGATGACGACGAGCAGATGAGAGGGAGGAAAAATAACCCTCTTTCCCGGCGGAAAGAGGGTCGAAAGGCTTACTTCAGTTCGTCAACCATCGTGGTCGCGCGGCCGATGTAGTTAGCCGGGGTCATGGCTTTGAGGCGAACTTTTTCATCTTCCGGCAGCGCCAGGCTGTCAATAAACTGCTGCATGCCTTCGGCATCGACGCGCTTGCCGCGGGTCAGCTCTTTCAGCTTCTCGTACGGCTTCTCGATGCCGTAGCGACGCATGACGGTCTGGATCGGCTCGGCCAGAACTTCCCAGTTGTGGTCCAGCTCATCCAGCAGACGGTCTTGATTCAGCTCCAGCTTGCTCACGCCTTTCAGGGTTGACTGGTAGGCGATCAGCGCGTAGCCGATGCCCACGCCGAGGTTGCGCAGCACGGTGGAGTCGGTCAGATCACGCTGCCAGCGGGAAACCGGCAGTTTACTTGCCAGATGCTGCATAACCGCGTTGGCCAGACCGAGGTTGCCTTCGGAGTTCTCGAAGTCGATCGGGTTGACTTTATGCGGCATGGTTGAGGAGCCGATTTCGCCAGCAATGGTTTTCTGCTTGAAATGGTTGAGCGCGATGTAGCCCCACACGTCACGGTCGAAATCAATCAGGATGGTATTGAAGCGGGCGACGCAGTCGAACAGCTCGGCGATATAGTCGTGCGGCTCAATCTGGGTGGTGTACGGGTTCCACTGGATGCCCAGAGAAGTCACGAACTCTTCGCTAAACTGATGCCAGTCAACTTCCGGATAGGCAGCGATATGGGCGTTATAGTTACCCACCGCGCCGTTGATTTTGCCAAGGATTTCGATCTGGTTCAGCTGACGATACTGACGCTCCATACGGTAAGCGACGTTGGCCATCTCTTTACCCATGGTGGACGGCGTAGCCGGCTGACCGTGAGTACGGGAAAGCAGTGGGATATCGCGATACTGTACCGCCAGCTCTTTCACCGCGTCGATGAGCTTGCGCCAGTATGGCAGGATCACTTCGTCGCGAGCGGTTTTCAGCATCAGCGCGTGGGACAGATTGTTGATGTCCTCGGAGGTGCAGGCAAAGTGGATAAACTCGGAGACCGCGTGCAGTTCAGCCACGTCGGCGACTTTTTCCTTGAGGAAATACTCAACCGCTTTGACGTCGTGGTTGGTGGTGCGCTCGATAGTTTTGATGCGCTCTGCATCTTCTACGCTAAAATCGGCGACGATTTTATCAAGGTAACCGTTTGCGTGGGCAGCAAAAGCAGGAACTTCCTTGATCGCTGCGTGCGCGGCCAGTTTTTGCAACCAACGCACTTCTACCTGAACGCGGAATTTCAGCAAACCGAATTCGCTGAAGATACCGCGCAGCGCGCTGACTTTGTCGCCGTAGCGGCCGTCGACTGGGGAAACGGCGGTCAGTGAGGATAATTCCATAGATCACAACTCCGGGGTTAAATGAGCAAGAATTTGTTTGGCCTGGTTAACCAGACGATTACGAGAAAACATTAGCTGCAGACGGCCGCCGCCGACCTGGTGCCAGAGCACCGCAGAGCGAATACCCGCCAGCAGGGCAGAGCGAACCTTTGCCTGAACCTGAGGGCTTTGCAGCACGGCTGGAGAGCCGGTGACCTGAATACGCGGGCCCAGCGGGCTAATAACATCCACATAGATGCCCGCCATTGCGCTAAGCAGCGTCTCGGATTGCAGATCGAAATGTTCAAGCTGACGGCGCAGACCGCCGATACGGTTGCCGAGGGTATCCATGGCTCCTTTGCTGGCGGCAAGCTTACGTTCCAGCACCATCAGGCTTAAAGTATAGCGGGTGAGTTCGGCGTTCAGCCCCTGGCGACTGCTGGTATTCAGCACGCCGATGAGGGTTTCCAGCCCGAGGCGAAGATTGGCTTCACTACCACCGAACACCGCCAGCGTAGACTCCGGGTCGAGATCGATGATGCTGTTCAGCGACACATGCAGGGCGTCGCTATCGCAGTGCCCCTGGTGCGCCAGTTCCTGAACCAGACGCGCGGCCTGGCAAACGCCGGCCAGCGCCAGCGTAATGTCATAATAATTCTTCGCCACACATTCTCCTTGTAAACCGCCAAATACCCGGCTGGGGCCTTCAGCGGCTGATATGTCTGTCAGGCCTGCAGCGGCAAGCGCTGTTCGATAATCCCGCCGCCGAGGCATACTTCGCCGTTGTAGAAGACCGCAGACTGGCCCGGCGTGACGGCGGCTACAGGCTCATTAAAGATCACTTCAATGCGGTCATCATCCAGCGCTTTCACGGTGCAGGAGATGTCGGTCTGACGGTAACGGGTTTTTACCGTGCAGCGCAGCGTGCCCGTGAGCGGCTCGCGGTCAACCCAGTGCAGCTGTTGAGCAATCAACCCCACGGACATCAGGCGCGGATGGTCATGGCCCTGAGCGACAATCAAAATATTGTTTTCGACATCTTTGTCGACCACATACCACGGGTCTTCGCCGCCGTCTTTGATACCGCCGATGCCCAGACCTTTACGCTGCCCCAGCGTGTGGTACATCAGACCCTGATGCTCGCCAACTTCGTCGCCGTCAACGCTGATAATTTTACCCGGCTGAGCAGGCAGGTAGCGGCCCAGGAATTCGCGGAATTTGCGTTCGCCGATGAAACAGATACCGGTCGAGTCTTTTTTCTTCGCGGTGATGAGATCCAGCTCTTCGGCGATTTTACGCACCTGCGGCTTTTCCAGCTCCCCCACCGGGAACAGGCTTTGCGCGATCTGTTCGTGGCTCAAGGTATAGAGGAAGTAGCTCTGGTCTTTATTACCGTCGAGGCCGCGCAGCAGCTGGCTCTTGCCGTTGACGTCGGCCCGGCGCACGTAGTGGCCGGTGGCGATGTAATCAGCGCCGAGATCTTCTGCGGCAAATTCGAGGAAGGCTTTAAATTTAATTTCTTTATTGCACAGAATATCCGGGTTGGGCGTGCGTCCGGCTTTATACTCTGCAAGGAACAATTCAAACACGTTGTCCCAGTATTCTGCGGCAAAGTTGACGGTGTGAAGTTCAATCCCGAGCTTATCGCAAACGGCCTGCGCGTCGGCAAGATCCGCCGCTGCGGTGCAGTATTCCTCGCCGTCGTCTTCTTCCCAGTTCTTCATGAACAGGCCTTCCACCTTATACCCTTGCTGGAGCAGCAGGTAGGCGGAAACTGAGGAATCAACCCCGCCGGACATGCCGACGATCACTTTTTTCTGGCTTTCTGACATTGGATTACTCACTACATTGAACTTCGAGGCGGCGTATTCTAGCACGCGTCCTCCGTTGAGGCACCCCCTGTAAACGGCCAGTTAAATTCGCCGATGAGCGCCAGCGGGTAGCGCGGATCCTGCTGATAGCTGCGAATGCTCTCGGCAACCAGCTGCGAACGCAGGTTGCTCGCGCTAAGAATTTCCTCAGCGCTGAGCCACAGGCAGCGGTCGATATCGCTATCGTGGGGCTCGGTGGCGCACGTATCGTTAAGCTCGATGGTAAAGAGGAAACGCAAAAATGGCGTGCGATCCGGGGCTATCCACTGATGCAGGCGGAGAAAGTGCTGCGGCGTCGCGCGAATGCCGGTCTCTTCCCAAAGCTCGCGTTCTGCGGCCTGAACCAGGGTTTCATCGGCTTCGAGATGGCCTGCCGGCTGGTTCCATAACGCTTTACCGTTGATCGTCTCTTCAACAACCAGGAATTTGCCTTTAGCGTGAACCACGCAGGCGACGGTGACGTGCGGCTTAAACATTGTTTTTCCTTAGGCTACTGTTAATCAATTTTACGCCATTCGCCGTTGGCCAGACCATCCAGCGTATAGCCTCCCATCGCATAGCGAATCAGGCGCAGCGTGGGAAAGCCGACGTGGGCGGTCATCCGCCGCACCTGGCGATTGCGCCCTTCATAGAGGGTAATTTTGAGCCAGCTGGTAGGAATGGATTTACGCTCGCGGATCGGGGGATGACGCGGCCAGAGCCACTCTGGCTCCGCTACACGCTCCACTCCCGCTGGCAGAGTGGGGCCGTCATTAAGCGTGACGCCGTCGCGGAGCGCGGTCAGCGCATCCGCCGTGGGTTCACCTTCCACCTGAACGTAATAAACTTTACCGGTGCGCTTACCCGGTTGGGTGAGAGCCGCCTGCAGCGCGCCGTCGTTGGTCAGCACCAGCAGGCCTTCGCTATCGCGGTCCAGTCGACCGGCGGCATAGACGCCGGCAACCGGAATAAAATCTTTTAGCGTGCTGCGCCCGGCTTCATCGGTAAATTGCGGCAATACATCGTATGGTTTATTGAACAAGATCACAGTTTTTGGCTGGCGTTCTTTACGTTGTCTGGTGACTTGTTGCGTGCTGAATCGCTCAACGCGATGTTTTCTAAATGAAGTTTTTTGCATGGTATTTTCAGACTCTATCAATTGCCGCATTATAGCCTAATTACGAATGCCTTTCATGGACGCAAACATTCAGGTAGTATTGACATGCTCATTACAACTTATTAACAAAAAGGTTGCTCAAACCGATTCGCATTACAGGAAGGCGACACGGACGCGAAATCTCCGGTTAGCGGGATATTCCACTGACGGGAGTGGGCGAATAAAGCCAACGCCCGGCTAGCGTGAAGAGGGAAGAGCAGAACCAGAAGCGCTCGAAGGAGAGGTTAATGGAAAGCAAAGTAGTAGTTCCGGCGGAAGGTCAAAAAATCACCCTGCAAAACGGCAAGCTGAACGTCCCTAATAACCCGATTATCCCGTTCATCGAAGGCGATGGTATCGGTGTTGACGTCACTCCGGCGATGCTGAAAGTGGTTGATGCTGCCGTTGAGAAAGCCTATAAGGGCGAGCGTAAAATTTCCTGGATGGAAGTTTACACCGGTGAAAAATCGACCCAGGTTTATGGCCAGGATGTCTGGCTGCCTGCCGAAACTCTTGATCTGATTCGTGAATATCGTGTTGCTATCAAAGGCCCTCTGACTACGCCAGTCGGCGGCGGCATTCGTTCTCTGAACGTTGCCCTGCGTCAGGAACTGGATCTCTACGTTTGCCTGCGTCCGGTTCGATACTACCAGGGGACACCGAGCCCGGTTAAGCATCCTGAACTGACCGATATGGTTATCTTCCGCGAAAACTCCGAAGACATCTACGCCGGTATCGAGTGGAAAGCAGACTCTGCTGAAGCGGATAAAGTCATCAAATTCCTGCGTGATGAAATGGGCGTGAAGAAAATTCGCTTCCCGGAACATTGCGGCATCGGCATCAAGCCGTGCTCTGAAGAAGGCACCAAACGCCTGGTTCGCGCCGCCATCGAATACGCTATCACCAACGATCGCGATTCTCTGACCCTGGTGCACAAAGGCAACATCATGAAATTCACCGAGGGCGCGTTTAAAGACTGGGGCTACCAGCTGGCACGCGAAGAGTTCGGCGGTGAGCTGATTGACGGCGGCCCGTGGATGAAGATCAAAAATCCGAACACCGGGAAAGAGATTGTCGTTAAAGACGTTATCGCCGACGCCTTCCTGCAGCAGATCCTGCTGCGTCCGGCGGAGTACGATGTCATCGCCTGTATGAACCTGAACGGTGACTATATTTCTGACGCCCTGGCGGCGCAGGTTGGCGGTATCGGTATTGCCCCGGGTGCAAACATCGGTGACGAGTGCGCGCTGTTTGAAGCGACCCACGGTACTGCGCCGAAATATGCCGGCCAGGATAAAGTGAACCCAGGTTCCATTATCCTGTCCGCCGAAATGATGCTGCGCCACATGCAGTGGTTCGAAGCCGCAGACTTAATCGTTAAAGGCACTGAAGGCGCAATCGCCGCCAAGACCGTGACCTATGACTTTGAACGTCTGATGGAAGGCGCTAAGCTGCTGAAATGTTCAGAGTTTGGCGACGCGATTATCGCCAACATGTAATCCAGATTTTGGGTTAAACAAAACGGGAGCCGATGGGTTCCCGTTTTTTTTACTCTGCGGACTACGTCCGGGTTGGATCGCGTCGCCTACGCAGGGTTAAAAGGAAGGGTATAGCGGTCTTTCATCCAATTTTAAACAGCGGTAAAGCTTCTCTTCGCCGCTGTAGAGATAGCTAAATGCATCTGTTGACACCGAGTGGAAGAGAATATCCCCGTTGGCAAAGGGGATCAGTTCCATATCGCCTGAGCGTTTGTGCCCTGCGCCGGTCTCAAAATTATTCTGCCATTTTTCCTGGGTATGATCGTAAACATGCAAAATGACCTCCACGAGGCCTCTCTGCGGGCAATTGAGCCTTAAAAAGGTTGAAGAGTAATTAAGCGCAAAAGTCTGCAAGGGGATAAAAAGTAGGTAGAACAGCGTAAACCTTAAAAACATGAAAACGACATAGCCTTGTTCAAATCAGGCGATGAATTTTACTCAATGACGGAGTTATGACTTTGCCCTGGATCAAGCGGCTTACTTTTCAAGAGGATAGAAAATCCGGCGCGCCAAAGTTTGCTACGCTGTCCTGATGATTGCACTGGGCAAAAGGAGCGCACGGCTCCTTTTACATAACGGTGCGAATATCGACTCAATCCGCCTTCAACATCCCAAAGCTCACAATTCTTGACCGGCCCAACTCTTTTGCCCGGTAGAGCGCAGCGTCTGCCGCGCGCAGCAGGCTGTCGCTATGCGTGTGCTGCGGGTAGCTGGCGATGCCGATGGAGACGTTGATCTGACCAATCTCAGCAAGGCCATAGCGCAAAGTCAGGCGCTGAACGCTGTGATAGATCTCGGTCGCGCAGGCCATTGCCGCCTCTTCATGGGTTCCGCCCAGCAGCACCAGGAACTCTTCGCCTCCGTAGCGGAAGGCCATCCCGATATCACGCACCGCACGCTGTATAATTGCGGCGACGTTTTTAATGACCAGATCGCCCGCTTCGTGGCCGTAATTATCGTTAATTGCCTTGAAGTGATCGATATCGATCATCAGGCAGCTCAGCGGCGTACCGTTGCGAACCGCCAGATTCATTTGAGTATGCAGAACATCATCCAGATGGTGACGGTTGCGCAGGCCGGTTAATGAATCGAACAGCGCCTTTTCCAGCAGCGCGTTGCGTAAACGTTGATTCGCCAGCGCCAGACCCAGCGCTTCGGCCATCAGTTCAAGATAGGCGCGGGAAGGCGCGGTTGCGGCGGTGACGTTGCTGAAGGAGAGCAGGCCAATCGCTTCTCCTTGCGCAATCAGCGGCACGCATAGCGACTGATTGGCCTGTGGTTCAGTCAGGTGGTAACAGGCGATATCCGGCTCGCCGTTAACCGGAGGATGACTCAGCCCGCGCCGAACGGCCCAGCAGTTATCGGGATGAAAGACATCCGTTTCCTGCGGCGGAGAAAGCCACTGCGCAACGCAGCGCATCTGCCAGGGATCGGTGTCGAGGATATAGAGTCGGCCGGGGATCTGCGGGGCGATGCTGGGGGCAAAGCGCTCGGCCACCTTGATCACATCCTCGAATGATTCGCAGCCCTGCAGACGCTGGGTCATCCGCGCCAGCAGCTCGCGGACGGCCCAGTCGGCATCGCGCTCTTGTTCCAGCCGCTGCCGCGCCAGCCCGTTCTCGCGAAAGATACGAATCGCCTGGGCCATATCGCCAATTTCATCTATCTGGGTGAACTGCGGCGTCTCGACCGCATAATCCTGCGATGCCAGCCGCTGTACCACATCGCTCAGACGGACGACGGGATAGAGCACCCGCCGCTTAAGGATAAATCCCAGCACAAACAGAAACATCAGGGCGGTGAGGCCAACCATGACTTCAGAGAGCGTACGCCAGATACGTGATTTCTCCGTGGCCTGAGCGATGATTTTATTCACCCGGCCTTCGAGCAGCAGGCGAAAGTGGTCAAGCTGAGTTTGTACCCGCTCAAGCTCCTGTTCGTAGGCCGCGCCGTAAAGCAGGCTTACCGCCGCTTTTTCTTTCCCCCGGGCAACCTGCGCCAGCGCCGCCTGCTGCTCATCCTGGAGTTCATCGGCAATCTGTAAACCCTCCCGCAGCAGCGCCAGTTCTTCAGCGGTTGCGCCATTATCTTTGAGTTTAACCAGCCGGTGTTCAATGGCGGCAATGGTCTGCGCCTGCTGCCGGTATTCGCGTAGCACATCCTGATTTTTTTGGATGATATAGAGCCGCGCCAGATCGGAAAGCGCCCAGGCGCCGCTTTCGACTTCTTCACTCAACTGGTCGAACACCTGACGTTGTTCGACGGCGCGGCGTTCAGCATTATCCGCACTTGAGGCCATCAGCATTGCCATGCCTGAGGCGAGGGTCAGGGCGACGGTGATCCCGTAGGCCCAATTGGTCATGGTGGCGATTCTCACCGGATATATCCTTGCGTGCAGATGAATTAATTATATTTTTTGTCGCTGCGCTCCGGCTTCACCAGCAGAGAGCCGGCAAATTAAGAGGGCAGCGTGTGAGTAATAATAGCGTGCAGCGCTTCGGCATGCTGATGTAAAACGCGGTAAACGTCTTTATCCAGCGCGCCGTTTGTCACATCACACTCAATCAGCCGTAACGCTTGCTGACGGCTCATTCCGGGGCGATAAGGGCGGTCTTCGGTAAGGGCGGTGAAAATATCCGCGATGGCGATGATACGATCTGCCAGCTGCAGGTAATCGCCACTCAGATGCAGAGGATAACCGCTGCCATCCAGTTTTTCATGATGATTGGCCGCCCAGTTCACGATATCGCCGAGTTCGCTAAATGCGCTAAGAATTTCGCCGGTCATATAGCTGTGTTCCCGAACCTGCAGCAGCTCTTTGTCATTGAGCTCGCCCTGTTTCTCGAGGATGGCCAGCGGTATGTAGACTTTACCGATATCGTGCAAATAGCCGGCAATTTCAATCTTCCGGCACTCCAGCTCCGGCTGATTCATCCAGGCGGCAAGGGCGCGCGAAATTTGTCCAACCTTCAGGCTATGGCTGGCGGTAAAGCTACTGTAGGTATCGACAATGTTGGCGATTAACAGACAGATATCTTTCAGGCCATCAATACCCATATAGACATCGTTAATTGGGCCGATAATTTCCAGCATTCGCTGAATATGTCCAGGATTAAGATGCAGCCAGAAATGCTCTTTTTGTGCGAGCTGGCACAAGGTTTGACACAGCGACGGGTCGATCGCCTGATAGAGCGTACGAAATTGCGTAATAATAATATCGGGTTGATAAGCCGAACCGCCTTTATTACCGGCCAGCAGGCGCTCAAAAACATCGGCAAAATAGACGATATGCTGTTCGAGGCTGCCCCTGTGGTGTGGACTAAAATGATGATCGCGAATAATCGGCAGGATTGGGGCCAGGGTGGTTAATCCGGCCAGCATTTCTGCTCCCCGATGCTGATGGGGGTCATTGAGATTATCGATAGCGTTCAGCGAGGAGAAGGCCCTTTTGTCACCCAGAACGCCAATATCGTGCAGCAGCGCGGCGCAAAAGACCGTTTGCTGCTGCGGGCGCGAAAGCCCTGATGCCTGCGCCAGCTCCAGTGCGATCAGCGCCGTTCGCTGCATATGCAGCTGCAGTTCAGGATTAATGATTTGTATGACGCGGGTTGTTAGCATCAATGCTGATTTTAAGGCGATACGCATCGTTTTTCTCTCTCGGATTACCCGCGTTGTTATGGCTTATTTGGTTACTCGCGATGCCATCAAGACAGAACAGATTGCATGAGTTGTTTCTGATTTTGCATTTTATGATGCCCGTTTTTAGCGCATCTGTGCACCAATGTCGCGCTCATGGCGAAATAAAAATCCTTTTTTGTCCGATAGTTAACCACTTTTGCCCGGCAAAATACATTAAATCCTGGCAAGCCCTTTGCATTATCACCGGGCGAATTTGATTAAAATCTATTTGGGGATAGGTAATTATGAATTTTAGAGCATTACTGACCATTGCGTTACTGTCGATAAGTGCTTTCGCGTTCAGCGACACGCGTCTGCCGCATATTGTGATCCTGGCAACCGGAGGCACCATTGCCGGTTCGGCGGCCAGCAACACCCAGACAACCGGATATAAAGCCGGTGCGATTGGCGTACAGACGCTGATTAACGCCGTACCTGAAATGAGTAAAGTCGCCCGCGTTGACGGTGAGCAGGTTGCCAATATCGGTAGCGAAAATATGACCAGCGATATTATTCTCAAGCTGGCCAAACGCGTCAATGAACTGCTGGCCCGCGAGGATGTCGACGGCGTAGTCATTACCCACGGTACCGATACCCTCGACGAGACGCCTTATTTCCTCAACCTGACGGTAAAAAGCAATAAGCCGGTGGTCTTCACGGCGGCAATGCGCCCGGCAACGGCCATCAGCGCCGACGGCCCGATGAATCTGCTGGAAGCGGTGACCGTGGCGGCTGACCCGGAAGCGAAAGGCCGTGGGGTGATGGTGGTCCTTAACGATCGCATCGGGGCAGCGCGTTTTGTCACTAAAACCAACGCCACGACGCTGGATACCTTCCGGGCGCCGGAAGAGGGCTACCTCGGCGTGATCGTCAGCGGTAAGCCGCAGTTCGAAACCCGCGTGGACAAAATTCACACCGTGCGTTCGGTTTTCGACGTCCGTAACCTGAATGCGCTGCCGAAAGTGGTCATTATTTATGGCTACCAGGATGACCCTGAATATATGTATGACGCGGCGATCGCTCACCATGCTGACGGGATTATTTACGCAGGTACCGGCGCGGGGTCGGTCTCCGTACGCAGTGCGGCAGGAATTGAAAAAGCGGAAAAAGCCGGCATCGTGGTGGTTCGCGCCTCGCGTACCGGCAGCGGCGTTGTGCCGGTAGATGGCGGCCAGCCGGGACTGGTGGCCGATTCTCTCAATCCGGCAAAAGCGCGCATTTTGCTGATGACCGCGCTGACGCAAACGAAAAATCCGCAGGTGATTCAGCAATATTTCCACACTTACTGATTAACGTCGGGTAGGGCGCAGTACGCCTTACCCGGGTTATTTCACCACGCACATCGGCGCTGGGACACCGGCTCCGGGTGAATCTCCGCTTCCAGGTGAAAAATCTCCCGCAGCATCTCCGGCGTCAGTACCGTTTCCGCCAGGCCCTGAGCCTGCACCTGTCCCCCTTCAAGCACCACCAGATGGTCGCAGTAGCGGCTGGCCTGATTCAGATCGTGCAGTACGGTGAACACGGTTTTGCCCATCGTCTGTAGCTCGCGCATCAGCTTCATCAGCTCCACCTGATGATTAATATCCAGCCAGGTTGTTGGTTCATCAAGTAGCACCAGCGGGTTATCCTGTGCCAGCAGCGGCCATCCCCAGATAAAAAAAGCGTGCCGGAACGGTTTCATGGCGTGATATCTACCGCCCGGTGATGGACGATTTTAACCATGTCGCTGGCAATACGCTCGGCGGCGTAGATTCCGGCATGGCGACTGCTATCGGCGACGATCGGATCGGGATGCAGCGCGCGGATGGCCTCGAGCGAGGGCTGGGCACGGGTGCCCACCGACTGCCAGGGCTTCAGACGTGCGCGTACGTCCGCCAGAATACGCGACGGATCGTTGTCATCGGCCATGCCTGTTGGGCTAACGTCGACCGCCGCCAGCGCGTCAACAAAGGAGAGTTCAAGCACCACGATGCGCTGCGGCGTTTTATCAAGCGTAAAGCGACCGCGCTCATCTTGTACGGTGGCGGCAAACAGCGGGCTAAAATGCACTGACGAACAAGGCTAAACATGATTTTCCTCCAGCTTGCCGGACAGGGCGCGAATAGCGCTGTCCGGCAACGCTCGATCAATCAGAACTTCATTGATCCTTGCAGGTACAGCGTGCGCGGCTGACCGACGTAAAGCCCTTTGTTGTTATCGTCGTATGAGCGGGTGTAATACGCATGGTCGAAGATGTTTTTCACCCCCAGCGCGAGGTTGAGATTGGCCATTTGTGGACCAAAGTCATAGGCCACGCGGGCGCCCCACAGCATATAGCCGGGAATACGACCGGTGCTGCCATCGGCGCTTTCGGCAACGGTATTGGCGTTATCGGCAAACTGGCTGGACTGGAAGTCGCCGTTAAGGTTAAACGTCCAGCTGCCGGGGCTGTAATCGACGCCAAGGGTGCCTTTGTGCTTCGGCGAGAAAGGAACCTGGTTACCGTAGGTGTCGCCTTTCTCGCGGATTTCAGCATTAACGTACGCATAGCTGGCGTAGACCGAGAGATTATCAAGCGCGGGTGAGAGTTCGCCGAGGGCGTAACGGGTTTGCGCTTCCAGGCCGCTATGACGCGTTTTACCGCGGGCGGTAACCGTGTCATTGGTCTGGTTGGAATCGTACTGATTGTTGAAGTTAATCAGGAACAGCCCCATTTCGGCGGTCAGCGCGCCGTCGTCGTAGCGGGTGCCGACTTCCCAGGTACGCGCTTTTTCTGGTTCCACATTGCCGCTTTGTACAGCTTTGCCAATCTGGCTGTACTGTACGGTGCCGAATGAGCCTTCTGTGTTGGCATAAAGATTCCAGCTGTCGGTGAGGTGATAAAGAACATTCAGCGCCGGGAGCGGAGCGTTATAGCTGACCCGTTCGCGGGTGCCCAGCAGATTATTGTCCTGATAAGACTCAATGTGCTCAAAGCGCATTCCTGGCGTAATCGTCCAGTTGCCAATATCCACGCGATCGTCGATATACCAGGCGTGGGCTTCGGTACCGGAACGGGTATCGCGATCGTAGGGGCTGGCGGTGCTGGGCAGCTCGCCGCTGGTGGTTGCGGTGTAGTAACGCATCTCGTGGGTCGATTCGTTGACGTAGCGATAGCCGACGCCGACCTCGTGGGCGGATGGGCCGATCATAAAGCTTTGGCTGTAGCGCGGTTCGATGCCGCGGACCCAATATTCGCGCGGGGAGAGGGTAATGCGCTTACCCTGTTCCAGATAGCCGCTGCGCAGGGTATGGGTATAGAACCCCTGAATATTAAATTTATGCTGCGCATCCGGCTGGTACTGGTAGCCGAGGCTGGCGAGCTGGCGGCGCCCCCAAAAACGGTCATAAGGACGCGTGGACTGCCAGCGGTCGGCGTTGTAGTCGGCGCGGGAGAGGCCGCCGGGCATATCGGCTTCTCCGTCATAGTATTGCAGCAGGCTGTTAAAGGTATGGACTTCGTTAGGCGCGTATTTGCTTTTCAGCATCACATCATCAATCCGCGTGGCGCTGTGTTCGCGCCAGTCGCTGCCCCGGGTGCCTGAGTAAAGCAGGGCGGAGCCGAAACCGTTGTCCGCCGTGCCGCCGATCGCGAGGTTATGCGTCTCTTTCGGGTTGTTTTGTGAAGAGGTGGGGCTGAGCTGCCCTTCCATGCCGCCCTGAATGCCAAAATCCTCGGGGATTGCGCGGGTGACGAAGTTCACCACGCCGCCGACGCTCTGCGGCCCGTAGCGCACCGCGCCGCCGCCGCGCACGACATCGATGGCGTCCATATTGCCGACCGAGACCGGCGCCAGCGAAAGCTGCGGCTGGCCGTAGGGGGCAAAGGGAACCGGGATACCGTCCATCAGCACCGTGGAACGGCTGGCAAGCCGCGGGTTGAGGCCACGAATACCGAAGTTCATTGCCAGATCGTGACTGCCGGTACCGGTATTTTCCGGCGCGTTGACGCCGGGGATCCGGTTCAGCACTTCGCGTATCGTGGCGGCTCCGGTTTTGGCGAAATCCTCCCGACGGATAACGTCGCGGGCGCCGGCGTGTTCAAAGACATCATTCTCGCGCGCGTCGCCAAGCCAGTCCCCGACGACGGTGAGGGTGGAGTCTGAACTGTCAGGAGCGGGCTCCAGGGTCCAGGCATTCTTGCCCAGCGGCTTTAGCCGTAATCCGCTGCCGTTCAGCAGCCTGCGTAACCCCTCTTCGGTTTCGAAGCTGCCGTGCAGGCCCGGGCTATGCTTGCCGCGCGTCAGGCTGGCGTCGGCGGAAAGCGTGATACCGCTGCGGGCGGCATATATCGGCGCGGCAGCCAGCCCTGCTAGCGGCAGCAGCGTTAAACGGATTGCTATTACCAGAGGCATCGGTGTGCGTAAAACGCGTAAAGGCGTCATCTCTTCTCCACGAACGTTTATGGTTATATTCATCTAATAAGTCGAACGAGCCGGGAAAAGGGATAATAGATAATGAGAATTTTTTCGATTTTTCTTCTCAGGCTGGAACGAGCGTCACCCAGTAGCGAGTGACAAACCGTAATGAAATCGGCAGCGTTTGCGCAATAACCTTCAGGATGGCGTCAGGATCCTCCAGCGGAAAGGTGCCGCTCAGGCGTAATTCGGCCACCGCAGGATCGCAGCGCAACACCCCGGAGCGATAGCGGGCGAGGGTTTCGACCACCTCGCTTAGCGGGGCGTCGCGGAAGGTCAGCACGCCTCTGATCCAGCTATCCTCGCCGTCGTTGAACTTAACCAGGGCGAAGAAGCGATTGCGGGTAAACCACAGGCTTTCCCCGGCGTTGACGATTTGGACGCTGCCGGATGGTAAAACCACCTCCACGGCATGCTGCTGTACCGCCAGCCGGGTGCCGCCGGCAAACTGACGGACGGTGAATTCGGTACCGAGCGCGGTGAGCGTGCCTTCCCGCGTTTGCACGCGGAAAGGACGCTGCAGGCTGTCGTGAGCGGTCCTGATGGCGATTTCGCCGTAGCGTAAATGAACCATGCGCTGTCGTCTGTCAAAACGGACGTCGGCGGCACTTTCGCTATTCAGCGTTAGGAGCGAACCGTCGGCAAGCTGCTGCTGGCGAGGTATTTCTTTCGCCGTACGGTAGTCGGCGCCCAGGCCCTCCGCCAGTTCGGAATCCCAGAGCCGCCAGCTGCCTCCGATGACCAGCAAAAGCATCAGACCCTTCAGTACGTGGCGACGCGCCAGTCGGCTATCGTTAAGGGCACGGCTGGCCAGGCCGCCCGGCAGTTGCCCCATCTGCTGTCGCAGGTTTTCTACCTGCTGCCAGGCCCACTGATTTTCTTTGTTTTGCTCATACCACTGCTGCCAGCGGGCCTCCTGCTGCGGACTCACGCATCCATCGATGAGCACCGCGTACCAGTGCGAGGCGGAGCGCAGCGCCTGACGACGAGATTCGCTCAGCGTCGGTTTCACAGGCCATTCTCCAGACGAAACAGTAGACAGTGCTCGGTGGCTTTCGCGATATATTTCTTAACCGAGCTTACGGAAACCGCCAGGCGGCTGGCGATTTCGGCATAGGTCAGCCCTTCAAGCTGCGAGAGCAAAAACGCTTCCCGGACTTTTGCGTTAAGCCCGTCCAACATGGCATCAATCTGCTGTAACAGTTCGAGCTGGCTCTGCCGTAGCTCCGGTGAGGGAGAGAGCTCTGGGGGAAGCTGCGAAAGCATGTCTAACCATGCACGCTCCAGGGCGTTACGGCGGAACAGGTCGATCATCACCCGTTTAGCAATCGTGCAGAGAAAGGATTTTGGATCGCGAATCGTCAGCAGCGACTCGTTGGCCATAATTCGGACAAAGGTATCCTGCGCTACGTCGTCGGCGTCATAAGCGGATTGCAGCTTACAGGTAAGCCATTTTTTCAGCCAACCATGATGATCGCTATAGAGCGAGGCAAGCGTTAGCGGAGAGGCGATGGCGGAAGAAGAGGGCATAGCCAGGTTCAGGAGAGTTGATCAATACGGCACATGCTAATATGAGAATGGTTATCATTTCAATAAGTCGCGCCAGCAATACGGGCCATACAGAACTTTAGTAACGATAAGTAATTGTTAAACATTGAATATATTTTATTCCTCATTGCACCTTTTCTTTAACCTCGTCCTTAATGCAAATAAAATTCATTATCATTATTCCCTCTCTCACTTTAATGTTGTATTTATAATGCATCTTATGAGGTAAGGAGAGTCAGATGAACGCTAGCGAAAAAGCCGGACATACTTTTTTGGCAAGTTTGGGGAAAACCCGCTTACGTCCCGGCGGCATTGAGGCCACTGAGTGGCTATTTAAGCAGGCAGGGTTTAGCGCCGACAATAAAGTCCTGGAGGTGGCCTGTAATATGGGGACAACCTCTATTGAGCTGGCGCAGCGTTTTCACTGTACCGTTTACGCCATCGATATGGATAAAGGCGCGCTGGCGAAAGCCCGGCAAAATATCGTTCGCGAAGGTGTGGATCATCGGGTGATAGTGATGGAGGCGAATGCGGGTCGGCTGCCATTTGCCGACGAGACGTTTGATGTGGTGATAAATGAAGCGATGCTCACCATGTATGCGGATAAAGCCAAAGAAAAACTGGTGGCAGAATATTTTCGCGTTCTCAAGCCCGGTGGCCGTTTGCTGACGCACGATATCATGTATACGCATGATACGCTGGGAGAGGACGCCCGGCGACAGCTGCAGGGGGTCGTGAAATCCAACGTCAGCCCGCTGAGCGCTGCCGCCTGGCGGACCCTTTTCCAACGGAGCGGCTTTGATGCCGTAAGCATTCATCATGGACCGATGTCGCTGATGTCGCCGCGAGGGTTAATGAAAGATGAAGGTTTTATACAGGCGCTAAAAATTGTCTGCAATGGCTTGCTAAAGCGCGAGAATCGTCCGAGATTTTTATCAATGCTGCGGCTTTGTTGAATAAATCAGATTTCGGGTAAGT
>NZ_KV793443.1:0-806 GCF_001808475.1 Klebsiella sp. HMSC09D12
TAATTAAATCATCGGGAGGCAACACCGCCGCCCGCAAAATTGCCGGTATCGGCGCGCAAAGGAGTACATCATGGATTACCAGACCCGCTTAAATTCTGACATAACCAAAGAGATTGATTATCTGGCATCACTGCGTAAACAGCGCATGGTGGCGGATCTGCGCACAGAGCTGGTTTACGGCACACTGGTGCGTCTGGCAGATATGATCTGCAACACCGTCACTGACTGGTCACTTCCCTGCCCTGTTCTGCCGCTTTCTTCCGTACAGCAATGGCACAAAGCCCGCGAAATTGTCCTGGCAGATTATGAGGACTTCGGCCACGCTGCCTGGGACTATGCCCGCCACCATATGAAAACAGAGCTTAGCTTCGGTTATGCCTGCTACAAAAACGATATTGCCTGATGATTAACAACATGGGGGCTAACGCCCCCTGAAGGAGAAAAGATGGAATATGGAAAACTGGCCGCTCAAATCGGGATGCGCCTGAAACTGGAAGTGATGGAGTCAGCCCGCGGCTATTACATTGGAACGCAGACAGAATATGGTGAGCCGGTATCACGCGAATCTAACGAATATTTTGATACCGAGCAGCAGGCAGAAGCCGCACTGGCTGGCAGATTATGGACACAGAAACAAAACCCCTGATCCCACAATGGCGCCCAAACGGGCGCCATTATTCTTTTATGGCCATACCGCCGATTTCAGATAGAACGAGAGAGAAACAGCGGCAGACTCCGGGCGTTACCCCTTCGGGGCCGCTCTGCTGTGCTACGCATCGAGCCGGTTCCCGTCTCGCCCCGCTTAC
>NZ_KV793444.1:0-1563 GCF_001808475.1 Klebsiella sp. HMSC09D12
GGTGGCGAAACCCGACAGGACTATAAAGATACCAGGCGTTTCCCCCTGGTGGCTCCCTCTTGCGCTCTCCTGTTCCCGTCCTGCGGCATCCGTGTAGTGGTGGAAGCTTTACCTAAATCTCCACGCCCCGTTCCGTTTAGACAGTTCGCTCCAAGCTGGGCTGTATGCAAGAACCCCCCGTTCAGCCCGACCGCTGCGCCCTTTTCCGGTAACTATCGTCTTGAGTCCAACCCGGAAAGACACGACTTAACGCCACTGGCAGCGGCCACTGGTAAACAGGATGTGCGAGAGATTTACGAAGAGTTCTTGAAGTGGTGGCCAGACTGAGGCTACACTAAAAGGACAGATTTGGTGACGTCTCGCACAAGACTGTTACCACGGTTCAGAAACTTGCCGGTTTACTGAACCTTCGAAAAACCACCCTGCAAGGTGGTTTTTTCGTTTACATGGCAAGAGACTACGACGTCCAACGTCAGATCTCAAGAAATTATTTAAAAATAAATAGTTAACCAATATCCTTGTGATATTTATTATGTTTCCTTTATACTCAAATAACATCAATATTCAGGATTGGAACACTCAAACAAGTTAATACAACGATGTTCTAGGTTCATATCCCTGAGACTTAAAGTCTAACTAGTATATTTCCGAACAAGATCACTATCATTCCGTACTTTTTTAAATAGGTTTATTTAATGCCATACATATACGCAATAATACTAACAACTTGTTTTAACACGAATAATATTGCAAGTTGTTCTTCAGAATTAGCAAATTTGGGAATGAAAGACAATGTTGTTAACACCTTCATTCTGAATGAAGAATGCATTGAATTTAAAGATAAAATCATTGCAAACAAAGACATTTATCATAATATATCCGGGAAAAACATAATATCTGCTGAATGTGTACCCGTATCTATCCCCAAATATATTTTAGACAATTACAGCAAACAACAACGATAATGAATACCCCCTCTGCAAGCAGCGGGGTATCAACACCAAAGATCAAATACAGAGTAGTTCGCTCCAAGGGACGGGGAATATTGCCTTTAGAGATTTACCATAACGTCTCATTGCACGAACCCAAACGCCCGCAAAGAGCGGGCTTCGGTAATAGTCAGGTCTAGTTGCTGAAAAATTTCTTCGCCATTGGGTGATTTTCCATGATCTCGTCACGCTCATCTGGATCAAAGCATCCGCAAACACCTAACAACACCAATTCGGTAAGCGTTCGCGCGCAACATCCAGTTGTAACCTGCATCTTCTGGTTTTTGTCATATCCGAAAACCGTATACGTAACGTAATCCTCATCGTATTCCTGATGGCAAATAGAGCACGAGTCAGGGTATTTTTTGATGAGCGCATTAATCTGTTTTACTTGTGCATCTGTAGCCACAATCTCTCCATAAGAACAAACATCAACAGCCAGCAAATCTACCACATCAGCTTCGCGCTACCGATTTACCATAACGTCGCATTACGCGCACCTCTCAGACAGCCTGAGAGCGTTTCTGGCAGAAAACCGGTAAAACAGGCAACAAACCACCCGAAAACCCGCCAG
>NZ_KV793445.1:0-757 GCF_001808475.1 Klebsiella sp. HMSC09D12
CACGGCCAGCGCCCCGCTGAGCTGCGCAATCCACAGATAACACAATAGCGCACTGGCAAAGGATGCCGACGCCTGAAGGGCGTTGGCACCCCGAAGGGGCGGGGCGGCCGCTTGCGGCCGGGCGAGTCCGGCGCAGGGTGTGGCTTGCCAAGCGGAGCGCGGAGGCCGTAGGCCGGAGGCGTTAGCGGCCGCTGCCCGCGTAAGCGGGGCGAGACGGGAACCGGCTCGATGCGTAGCACAGCAGAGCGGCCCCGAAGGGGTAACGCCCGGTGTGGCATCAGGATTTAGCGCAATGGCAGAACATGAGCTGGAGAGATCACCGGCAAGCAGCAGCAAAGGGGCGGCGCAGCCGCCCCGATGGCTGTTACTTGTCTTTGTCGCGCAGCGCTTTGATTAGGCCGGTTACGGCCGTAATCAGAGCAGCCAGCGAGGTGAGGATTTGCGGGAGGTTTTCGAGGATGGTAGAGGTCATGTAGCACCTGTAGAGAAGTTGGCGGGGTGTCGTTTCCGACGGCCGCATTGTAACCGGGCGGATAAGGCAGGTTGTCAACAGCTTGAGCGAAGCGTCTGTTGACAACCTGCCGCGCCCGGTTTCACTGCGGTCATAGGCGGAACGACCCACGCCAACGGAACGGCTTCATGACCGGGCAGCTGAGATACCGGCGAACCTGGCTGGCGCTGACGCCAGCCGCCAAGCGCCAGCGCGGAGGGCAAAGCCCGGAGGCCAAGCGGAGCGCGGAGGCCGCAGGCCGGAGGC
>NZ_KV793446.1:0-553 GCF_001808475.1 Klebsiella sp. HMSC09D12
CCCGGTGTGAGGGACATTTTTATCTGCACAGGAAAGAACCAAAATGCCGGAAACACCGGCACTCACGGTGTCGTATAAAACGCAAATCTCAGGTTCGCGACGGGCGCTCTTCAGCAAAAGAGCCGTGGCTCATCTTCAGCAGCACAGACGACTTTAAGCCACGTGAAATCATGAAGTTATACAGTCGCCGAATGCAGATAGAGCAGAACTTCCGCGATGAGAAAAGCGAACGGTTCGGGTTCGGTCTGCGGGCCAGTTACAGCCGTTCAGCGGGAAGAATGCTGGTGCTGAGCCTGCTGGCAACGCTGAGCACAATAGTCCTATGGCTTATTGGTTATCATGCAGAAAGTAAAGGATTACATGTAAGGTATCAGGCCAACAGTGTTAAATCGCGGCGGGTAATCTCTTATCTGACGTTAGCGGAGAATGTCCTGCGACACTCCCCGCTAATATTAAGGCGAACGGTGCTGAGCACCGTTCTTAACCACCTCGCCAGAGCCTACCGAAGTATGGTGCTGGTTTATTAGCGCTGTTTTATGGGGATCCCTCAGCG
>NZ_KV793447.1:0-3203 GCF_001808475.1 Klebsiella sp. HMSC09D12
CGATGTACGGGGCGCAGGGCGGTAAAGTCACCATCGAAGATGCTCAACTCAAGTGGAGCACAGAAGAGGATGAGGTAATCGACAGTGGCGATCCATTTGCCGGATTAGAGGCCGCTTTGCTCGCGGCTTCTCAGTGACAATACATACGCGACGGTTTAGGATCCCCTACTGTGAACCACAAAGGGGGGATTATGAAGAAAATACTAATTATGATTGTTTGCATTCCTTTAATTAATGCATGCAAGCCATCTGAAAAAGATTTTATTTCTATTGGGGAAGCCGTTGTTAGAGAATCACTGAAAGATCCTGATAGCGCTAAGTTTGAATCTTTTTATCACAAGGTTGGCGACAATGATGGATACGTATGTGGGAATGTTAATGCAAGAAATTCTTATGGTGGATATACAGGAAGAAAAGAATACTTTGTATTTATAGAAACGGAAAGCGGTAAGCTTAAAAATAACGGGCCAGTAACCATCGTAAGTGATAGCGATAGTAACGCATTAGAAAAATATAAACTTTTCTGTCAATAAGTTAAATCCTCAAAAAGACCTCGCCTTAGCGAGGTCTTTTTATTTCAGGAGAAAAATAAATGGCAACCCTGCGTGAACTTATTATTAAGGTCTCAGCAAACTCTCAGTCATTTCAGACAGAGATCGCCCGCGCTTCACGCATGGGGCAGGATTATTATAAAACCATGCAGAACGGTGGTCGTCAGGCCGCAGTCGCAGCAAAGGAAAGCCAAAAGGCTCTTTCCGAATTAACGGATGGATTTGCTTCTGCTGGTCGGGCCGCCACGGCAGCAGCAGCTGCATTTGCTACTGGTAAATTAGTTCAAATTGCTGACCAGTGGAACTCCGTGAACGCAAGGCTTAAACAGGCCTCAGTTTCCTCAAACGATTTCACTCTATCTCAGACTCGTTTAATGGCGATCAGTCAAAGTACTGGTACGGCTTTTACCGATAACGCCAATCTATTTTCGCGTGCAGCTGCATCCATGCGTGAATTTGGCTACAGCTCAGATGAAGTAATCAAAATCACCGAAGCGGTATCAACAGGACTTAAACTATCCGGTGCTAGTTCTGAAGAGGCCGGCTCTGTTATTACCCAGTTTAGCCAGGCTCTTGCTCAAGGTGTTTTGCGTGGCGAGGAGTTTAATGCAGTTAACGAATCTGGGGATCGTGTTATCCGTGCCTTGGCTGCTGGTATGGGGGTTGCCCGAAAAGACCTTAAAGCAATGGCGGATCAGGGGCAACTCACGATAGATAAAGTCGTACCAGCTTTAATCAGTCAGTTAGGTGTGTTACAGGGGGAGTTTTCCTCGCTACCGCCGACAGTTTCCGGTTCAATGCAAAAAGTCACTAACTCCTTTATGGCATGGGTTGGTGGGGTGAACCAGGCGACTGGCGCGACAGATGCACTTTCTGGTGGCCTTGATGGGTTGGCAAAGACCCTGGATTCTCTTACATCATCCGCTGTCAGCGGGGCCCTCAGTGACGTAGCAGATAATATGTCACTGGTTACCACCGCAGCAGGTGGTCTGGTTGGGATTGGATTAGCACGGTATCTTGGCGGGATTGTTACCAGCGCAAGCAGTGCTACTGGCGCACTTATTTCAGCCGCAAAATCTGAGGTAGCTCTTGCAGTAGCCCAGGAAAAAGCCGCGCAATCTTCTGTTGCCGCCTCCCGCGCCGCAGTTTACCGGGCCCAGCAGGCCCTTCAAAGTGCGAAAAGTGCAGATATTCAGGCGGCTCAACAGGAGAGGGTTGCGGCCGCAGAATCAAGGGTTACCGCGGCACATGGGCGATTGACTACAGCACTTGCCACCGGGACAGCTACAGAAAAAGTACGAGCACGAACCGCTCTGGAGCGAGCTCAGGCCGGGCTTGTGGCTGCGAAAAATGCCGATGCACAGGCTGTTGCAGAAAGAAAATTGGCTGCAGCTCAGTCCGCTCTTAGTCGTAATATTGCAGGCCGGGTTTCTGCTCAAAATAATCTTAACAGCGTTACCTCTGTCGGTACCCGCTTAATGAGCGGCGCCCTTGGCCTGATCGGTGGTGTACCTGGGTTAGTTATGCTGGGTGCTGGAGCATGGTATGCAGTTTACCAAAGCCAGGAACAAGCAAGAAGATCAGCGCAGGAATACGCCAAAAATATTCAAGAGGTAAAAAATAATATCACATCAATGAGCTTGCCAGAATCATCTGATAATTTAGATAAAACACGCAAGTCACTTAATGAGCAAAATCGATTAGTATCAGAACAAATTAGTAAAATTAAATCATTAAAAGAAGAAATTTCCGGGTATCAGTATATTCTAGCAAATCCCGGCCCAACAACTAGCGGTGGTTTTATGATAAACCACTTAACTAGTATTGATGATGTAACAAAAGAATTATCTGCTTCAACTACTCAACTTTCTGTAGAGCAAGAAAGATTGAACGAGATGCAAAATCAGTCTAATTCCATACAGGATGTATTGGTTAGCCTAGAAAGGCGGCGAGCAGACCAACTTACAAGAATTTCTACTGCACAAGAACAAACCTATCAATCTCTTTTAATGATGAACGGTGAGCATAGTAGATTTAACCAATTGCTTGGATTAGGAAACCAGCTTTTAATGGAACGGCAGGGCTTAGTTAACGTTCCAATGCGGATGCCTCAGGCTGACTTAACATCACAACAAACGAATGCTCTTGAGAAAAGTCGCCGAGATTTAGCATTATCGAAACTTAAGGGCGAGGCAAAAGAGTTAGCCAGACTTGGTTTTGCCGCCGACGATTTGGGATTGACTAGTGATCCTCAGCACCAGACAGGCAGGCAGGAATTAATTAATAATGGAATTGCTGAGTGGAGAAATAATGAATCCAATAAACCCACCCGGAAAGCGCCAAAAAGCGAAGAATTAAAAGCCGCTGAGAAGACAGAAGATGTTTACAAGCGTCTTATTAAACAGCAGGAAGAACAAATTGCTTTGGGAAGCCAGAATACCGAACTGGCTAAAGTAAAATACCAGGTCACGCAGGGTGAGTTAGCCTCTCTTGAGCAAGCTAAAAAAGAAACCCTTCTGCACAATGCTGCGCTTATCGATCAGAAAAACATTGCTGAACAGTTAAAAACGTTCCGTGATGGGCTGGCTGACAGCAACGCTGCTGCGCGTGACCGGGGAAATATTGATTTTCTTGGTGCCGGGATGGGGGATA
>NZ_KV793448.1:0-3120 GCF_001808475.1 Klebsiella sp. HMSC09D12
CGATGTACGGGGCACAGGGCGGTAAAGTCACCATTGAAGACGCACAGATTCAGTGGAGCGCAGAAGAGGACGAGGCAAGCGACAGCGGCGATCCATTTGCCGGATTAGAGGCCGCTTTGTTCGCCGCTTCTCAGTGACAACGTATTCGTGACGGTTTAGGATTCCCTATTGCCAATGAAAAGGGGAATTTTGTGAAAAAATTATTATTAGGTTTTATTTTTATCACATCAGCAGCTAGTGCAACGCAAATTCTTGAACCACAAGAACTGCAAAAGCTAACAAATACCATTTGTTCTCAGCACTCAGATCCATCGCTGTGCGTGAAAGCTTTTTATAAAGTTATATCATACGCCAAAGAGAATGATGATTACTTTTATTACTGTCAAAAATCTAAAGATTCAGGAATGTCAACAGATAAAGAGTTATGCAATCAATCTAAAATTCTGAGGGATTTCATTGACCAGAATGCAAACTAGATTGTTTGATTATAAAAAATAACCTGCTTCGGCAGGTTTTTTATTTTAAAGAGGTAGTAAATGGCAACCCTGCGTGAACTTATCATTAAGGTTTCAGCAAACTCTCAATCATTTCAGACTGAGATCGCCCGCGCTTCACGCATGGGACAAGACTATTATAAAACCATGCAAAATGGTGGGCGTCAGGCTGCTGCGGCTGCGAAAGAAAGTCAAAAGGCTCTTTCCGAGTTAACCGATGGATTTGCTTCTGCTGGTCGAGCAGCTACGGCTGCGGCTGCAGCATTTGCTACAGGAAAACTGGTTCAGATTGCTGATCAATGGAACTCAGTGAATGCACGGCTTAAACAAGCCTCAGTGTCTACGAATGATTTTACTTTATCTCAGACCCGATTAATGGCGATTAGCCAGAGTACGGGCACTGCTTTTACTGATAACGCTAATTTATTTTCACGCGCGGCAGCATCAATGCGTGAATTTGGCTACAGCTCAGATGAAGTGCTCAAAATCACCGAAGCGGTATCAACAGGACTTAAACTATCTGGTGCAAGCACAGAAGAAGCCGGTTCTGTTATTACCCAGTTCAGTCAGGCCCTTGCTCAAGGTGTTTTGCGTGGCGAAGAGTTTAACGCGGTTAACGAATCTGGTGATCGTGTCATCCGCGCCCTGGCTGCTGGTATGGGCGTTGCCCGAAAAGACCTTAAAGCAATGGCTGATCAGGGGCAACTTACCATTGATAAAGTCGTACCAGCTTTGATCAGTCAATTAGGTGTATTACAGGGGGAGTTTTCCTCGTTGCCACCAACAGTTTCTGGATCAATGCAAAAAGTCACTAACTCTTTTATGGCATGGGTTGGTGGGGTGAACCAGGCAACTGGCGCGACAGATGCACTTTCTGGCGGTCTTGATGGGCTGGCAGGTACGCTGGATTCTCTTACATCTTCCGCTGTCAGCGGGGCCCTCAGTGACGTAGCAGATAATATGTCACTAATTACCACCGCTGCTGGTGGTTTGGTTGGGATCGGATTAGCCCGATATCTTGGTGGGATTGTTACCAGCGCAAGCAGTGCTACTGGCGCACTTATTTCAGCGGCAAAATCTGAGGTAGCCCTTGCAGTCGCTCAAGAAAAAGCAGCGCAATCTTCTGTTGCCGCTTCCCGCGCCGCTGTTTATCGTGCCCAGCAAGCTCTTCAGAGTGCTAAAAGTGCAGATGTTCAGGCGGCACAACAGGAGAGGGTTGCGGCCGCAGAAGCCAAGGTTACTGCTGCGCAAGGTCGATTGACAACAGCTCTCTCCACCGGAACAGCTACAGAAAAAGTACGAGCACGAACAGCTCTGGAGCGGGCTCAGGCGGGGCTTGTAGCTGCAAAAAATGCCGATGCACAGGCTATTGCTGAAAGAAAGCTTGCCGCAGCGCAAGCGGCGCTTAGCCGTAATATTTCTGGTAGGGTTTCTGCTCAAAATAATCTTAACAGCGTTACTTCTGTCGGCACCCGGTTGATGAGCGGGGCTCTTGGGCTGGTCGGTGGTATACCCGGGTTAGTTATGCTGGGTGCTGGCGCATGGTACGCTATGTATCAAAGCCAGGAACAAGCAAGGAAGTCAGCTCAGGAATATGCCAGCCAAATAGATCAAATCAGAGAAAAAACCTCTTCAATGACTCTACCTGAGGTAGATAGTAATCGTAAATTAACGGTTGAGGCGATGCAGGAGCAAAAGCGCTTAATCGAAGAACAAGAGCGGAGCGTAAAAAGCCTTAACAGACAAATAAATGATTTAAATGAAAGTAGAAGCAAGCCAGGTATTACTCAAGAAAATGATTTAAATATTACAAAGGCTATTGCAATTTTGACCGAGCAAGTTGTCGTAGAAGAAGACAAGCTTCGTCAGATGCGAGAAAAATCCAGTGATATATTAAAGGCACTTGAGGAGAATGAAAGAAGAAGAAACGATCTTATAAAAGAAAGAGCATGGCGGCAAAATGCTGAATACCAGAGTCTAATATTGATGACTGGTAAGTATTCAGAAGTTAACCGTTTGCTTGGATTGGGAAATCAGCTTTTAATGGAAAGGCAAGGATTAGTTAACGTTCCAATGCGAATGCCTCAGGCTGATTTAACATCACAGCAAGCCAATGCACTGGAAAAAAGTCGGCAGGACCTTGAATTATCGAAGCTTAAAGGAGAGGCAAGAGAGAGAGCCCGGTTAGGTTATGCTGCTGACGAATTAGGGCTCAAGGATGAACCTCAGTTTAAAACTAACCGCGATCTGTTTATTAATCAGGGGTTGGCGAAATGGCAAAACGATGAATCCAATAAGCCCACCCGGAAAGCGCCAAAAAGCGAAGAGGTTAAAGCGGCTGAAAAGACAGAGGACGTTTACAAGCGCCTTATTAAACAGCAGCAGGAACAAATAGCCCTGGGAAGCCAGAATACCGAACTGGCTAAAATGAAATATCAGGTGACGCAGGGGGAGTTAGCCTCTCTTGAGCAAGCCAAAAAAGAAATGATCCTGCAAAATGCTGCACTAATCGATCAGAAAAACATTGCTGAACAGTTGCAAACGTTCCGTGAGGGGCTGGCTGACAGTAATGCCGCTGCGCGTGACCGGGGGAATATTGATTTTCTTGGTGCCGGGATGGGGGATA